>JAVEWA010000011.1:0-32200 GCA_034004785.1 Polyangia bacterium | reverse complement strand
GACCCCGGCATGATCCCGTTGCCTCTGCTTGGTTGTGGCACAGGAGCGCTCGTGGCACGGCACGTGCTCAGCTCCCATCGAGCGCCGTATTTTCCGAGGCAGGAGGCCAAGCATGAAGGCCACGAGCAAGATGTTCCGACTGGGTTCACTGGCATTTGTCATCGGCTTGCTAGGCGGGCCCGGGTGCAGCCGCCCGGTGGGCTCGGGCCTCGACCGGGACGGCCAGGTAGAGCCCGACGCCCGGAGCGACGCCCAGGTCTCGCTCCCGGACGCCTCCAGGCCAGACGCCGGCGAGCAGGTGTCCGTGCTTGGCTGGCGCACCGAGGCCTTCGAGCACAGCGCCTTCGTGCCCGCCGCAAGCGCAGACGAGGCCGCGCTGGACCGCTGCGAGCCGTATCTAATAGCGGCCGAGGGAGAGGAGACCTGGTGGGTGGGCGGCCCGGCTGCTGGTGATCTGCTCCCCTTCTTCCCGAGCCCGAACGGCACCGAGCGCATCGCCCTCATGAACGCCAACGGGTGGCTCTCTCCTCCCGGCTCCTACGGCCACGACGGGAGCTACCAGAGGGACTTCGACCTGGTGACCTGGGAGGTGCTCGCCTGCGACACCGTGGCTCGGCTCGGCCACTGCGTGCTCCCTAGGACCGACGACTACTGCCTCTTCCCCGAGCCAGAGCACGAGTACGGCCTGGAGAAGCACCTCGTGCGCATCCTGCCGGGCCCGGCGGGCGCCGACAGCCCCTACGAGCTCTCCACCGTTTACAACCCTGATGTAGCCGACGGCGTCACCATCTTCCGCCTGGACATCACCCTCCCCGCAGCCGAGTCCCCGAACCCTGGCGACTGGGACGTCTTCGAGGTGCCCGATCTAGTCTCTCTCTCGGTGCGGGAGATCCGCGAGTGGTTCTACTACCAGGAGATCCCCTACCCGAACTCCCACGAGGGCTGGGTCCTGCGCCATCGCTTGAGCGACCTCCTGCTGGTCTCCATCTCCGCAAAGGCCGCCGACGACCGCGCGCTCCACCTCTGGGGCTACTTCCCGGTCACCGAGACCATCGCGTATCCCTAGCGCGGGCATGGAAGCCCGACACTTGTAGAAACGCTATTCCGCCCGCGCTTGGGCTGACTGTTGGAGAGGGGCAGGGCCCCTCTCCCCCGGCAGGTGGGCTCAAAAAGAGCCATGCTCTTTGGGGGGTAGCCTGGGGTGCCTGAAACCATGAAGGTGAATGATCCCGCCAATCAGCTCAGGGTGACTGGCTGCAGTCCGTCGGGCACACCTCGATCTCGGTGGGAGCGCACCAGCCGTCGCCACAAGATTCCCCCAGAGGCGCGGGGCAATCCTGCCAGCAGGAGGTCTCCTCACCCGAGTCGCACCAGGCATCACCGCAGGCACCTCGCTCCGTACATGCGCCGCAGAAGAGCCGGAGCGGGGCATGCGTGCCATTCGTATAATCGACGATCAAGTCAGCACAGTGCGTACCGGAATACAGATGCTCCAAAAACTCCTGCGACAGTCTGTAAACGCTCGACGTACGAATGCGCTCGATGCCATTCAGTTGAATGGGAACATCGAACTCGTTCAGCCGCGCCGCCTCCGCCCGCGCCTCGAACTCCTCGGCACTGATCGGCGTCGCGTCCGAGTACTGCCACACGCCCGGCCGGTAGTCCTCGGCATCCGGGTACAGCGCGATGACATGGACGATCTCGGAGGCGCCCAGACAATAGGGAGCGCACTCCTGGGCATAGTCCGGCGAAGGGCGAAAGACACCGAAGACAGTGACCGTGTTCTCGCTAGCGTCAACCGTCACGCTCTCGATCATGTGATCGACCCAAAAGGTCGATGGGAGCGGCTCGCTGTTGTTGTTTCCTCCGTCCGACTCCACGCAACCGGCGCTGAGCAGCATCGCAACCAAGGCAAACGATAAGCTGTGATTTCTCATGTCACCCTCCTAGTAGTAGAGGTAAATCGTGTGCATCTTGCTGCCTTCGAAGATGTACAGGTGATTCCCGGCTTGGACGAACTCGACCTCGTTCTTGTGGCTCGCGTCACCCGAGTCGACCGGAAGGATTCGCGTGCGGTTCCATGGCCTGCCGTTCGAGGCATTGATCGAGAGGCGGTGGAGCTTGAAGTCGCTCGTGCTGTTCGTGAACCCGACGTACATGCGCTCGAATGGCTGACGATCGCCCAGGAGCGTGACTCCGTAGATGTTCGGCGTCTCATTCCCCGTCTGCACAAAGCTGTAGCACACCTCATCGAGAGATATCTGGCGTAAGAGATCGGGCTCAGCAGAGCGAGGCACCAGATCGTGCCGACCAGCGCTTCGAGATTCCATCTCCTTACCCCCGTCCTCATCGCCCTATTTCCATCACCACAGCAGGACTTCGGCCCAGGGCACAGATCGGAGGGTATTGGCGTGGAAATCAATCTCGCTGGAGCACATCCGATGGGTACCCCTCCCAGGTGCGCATCAACCGCACGGACTCCCGCTGGGTGCAGTCGTGTGGCGTTCATCGAGTCCCCTCCCGCGGGCTTTCCTCCAGCGCGAGATCGTCCCGGGGGAACCCCTCCAGTGACTCTCGCCAGCGGCTCTGCCGATACGGCACCTTTGTATTCCCTGTCCCCCACCAAGGAGAGGTGCTGTATCCCTAGAAACGCCCCGGCTGAGAAAATGGCAGGCTCGGCTCTCGGCTCTCGGCTCTCGGCTCTCGGCTCTACGGTGAGCGCGATGCCGCGAGACATCGCCTCACTCATAACTACCCCGGCCCTATGCGGGCCCGGCCTGTGCACCCGTTCGCTGTCCTCGGCCCGCTGCATCCTTGCCTGCGCCTCCGCTTCGCTCCTCACCGGGGCTAAAAGCACTAGGGGCCCACGTACACGACGCAGCGAGCGATACGCACCATTGAATGGTGCACCAAGCACGATGCATGGCTTCATCTGCTCGCGAGCTGTGTGTGCCCGTGTGTTGAGCAAGTTCTCCATATCGAATGCTAGACGAGCGAGCAGTGGGCAATCAAGAACCATCTCGATTGTGAGATGTCTCGCAATGCAATGCGCCGCCGAAGATCGCAGAAGATCAATTGTCCGGCCCGCGGCCGCACTGGGGGCAGAGCCACTGCTGCTGGCGAGGAGCCCAGCCCATTGGATGGCCGCAAGCTGGGCACGGAGGGCTCTGGGCAGCCTCCTGCGCGGCCTGCGCCTGGGAGCCGGGACCGCCGGAGCCGGGACCGCCATAGCCAGGAGGCGCGTTGCCAGGAGCGCCGGAGCCGGGACCGCCGTAACCAGGGGGCGGGCGGCCAGGAGCGCCGTAGCCAGGGGGCGCGTTGCCAGGACCGCCGTAGCCAGGACCGCCGTAGCCGGGACCGCCGTAGCCAGGAGGACCGTAACCAGGACCGGGACCGGGACCGCCGTACCCCGGAGGCGGGTAGCCCGGTGGACCGTAGCCGGGGGGTCCGTAGGATTGGTAGGCCTGGTTCTGGGCCGAAGGCGCGGGCGCGGAGCGCTTCATCCAGATGCCAAACCCCAGCGAAAGCAGGCCAAGGACGCCGAGCAGGATGCCGCCGTAGAAGTACCAGAGCGGCACCCGGCGCACCGAGGCTGGCTTGGGCAGGCCGCCCGTCAGGAGGGCGCCGAGCACGTTGTCCCCCACCACGATGCCCTTGCCGCCCACTGTGTAGGCAAAGCCCGACACGGCGACCTTCTGGCCCTTTGCTGGGAGAGACCCTCGGGTGTAGATGAACACGTTCTTGCACTGGCGCAGCCTGATGAGCTGCCCGCCCCCGGCCACCTGCTTGAGGAACATGCGGGCCTGCCCATCGAGATCCACCTTGTCGATCACCTGGGCGACGCTGAGGGTTTCTACCACGTGGCCTATTACGTGCCGCCGCTCGCTCCCGGCGTCGGGCCGATCCGAGAGCACCTTTGCGTCCTCGTAGCCAAAGAGGGGCACACCGGCGGTGGTGGAGAAGACGCCCAGGGGCAAAAAGAGAGCCCCGAGCAGGATGAGCAGGAGCTTCATGGCCTGGCCTCCGAACGACCGAGGTTACTCCCAGACCATCCCATGGGTCGAGAGGGGACTTGATGCCCGAGGCGATGGCGGGGCGGTCAACATCTACTTGCCTTTGCCCCTCTCAGGCTCCATGGGCGCGGCCGGCGCTGGCCGCTCCCGGTACACCCTGACGCCGATGTCGGGCCCGGCCACGAGGCGGAAAGCGCCTCCCTTGGAGAAGGCCACCGCCGTGACCTGCCGCCCGAAGGCGCCCTCTGCGAGCTGACGGCCACTCGAGCCGAAGAGCCGGATCGCGCCCTGGGCGTCGCCGGTCATGACGAGCCCTCCATCCTCGGACGCGGCCAGGGCCTCGACCGGAGCCCCCGCCGTCCCGAGGGCAGGGCCTGGCGATCCAGCAGGCAGGAGCCAGAACCTTGCCAGCCCGTCCCTGGAAGCGCTCACGGCGCGAAGCTCCGGCGAGGGGGGCAAGAGGGCCACCCCGGTCACTTCCTGCCGGTGCACGGGCAGGCGCAGGACGAGGCGGCGCTCCCCAAGGTCCCAGTAGCCCAGGGCGCCGTCGGCGCGGCCCTCGAGGGCCTTGCCGCCGTCGCCGTCGAGGCAGACCGCGGTCACCGCCCTGCCGCCGCTCGAGAGCAGGGCCAGGCGACGGCCAGACCGCACGTCCCAGAGCTCCAGCGACCCACGCTGGGTGCCGACGAGGAGGCGATTTCCATCTGCGCTGAAGCCGAGGGCCGTCACCTGCGAGCCCTCCCCTGCCGCCCTGCCCTGAGGGTCCCCCTTGCCTGGAACAGCTCGGCTGTCACCCGAAAGACCGCCTCCGCCGCCGCCTCCCCCGACCTCCAGCCGGTGCATCCTAGGGCCAGGGATTGCTTCGAGGAGCACCTTGCCCGCGGCGGTGCCTAGGGCTTGCCAGCGCCCGTCGGCGGTGAGGGCCGCCGAGGTCACGTCGGCGGTGAGGGCCGCCGAAGGCACGTCGGCGGTGAGGGCCGCCGAAGGCACGTCGGCGCGCTTCTGGGCGGGCTTGCCTCGTGCGACCGTTTCTCCCGAGGGAAGCCTCCACCTGGTCCAGCCCCCCTGGGCAGAGACGCCGAGGACGACCGTGCCGTGGGCGTCCGTCGCCAGGCCGCGGGCCCCGTCTCCAGGGCCGCCCAGCTCCAGCTCGAGCCTGCCGAGGCCGGGGAGCTTGGCCTGGGGTGCGCCGGACTGGCCCTCCGGAGGCCTGCCGCAGGAGCGCACCGAGCCCACGATCAGGATCGCGGCAAGAATAACCGCGAGGCCGAGCAGGGCCGCTCCGGCGCCGATTACCACGCGGCGGTGACGATCGAAGAGGCGGCGCCAGCGGGGCGGGCCCGGCAGGGCCGCCAGGGCGCCGGTGGCCGCCGAGAGGCCGAGCACGGTGCCTGGCTGCGTGCCTGGCTGCGTGACCAGCGCGGGGGCTAGCCCCGCCTCGGAGGCGGCCTCCTGCAGGGCCTCGCAGTAGTCCAGCACCGTCGGGTAGCGGTCGTCGGCATCCTTGGCCATGGCGCGCAGGATGACCCGCGCCACCGCCTCGGGGACGTCCTCGGGGAGGGGAGGCGGCTCCCCGGTGGAGACCTGGTTCAAGATCGCCATGGGGGTGAGGCCCCTGTAGGGGCGCTGACCGGCCACGAGCTCGTAGGTGATCACGCCGAGGGCGTAGATGTCGGCCCGCTGATCGACTGCCTTGCTGTTGTCGAACTGCTCCACCGGCATGTAGTGGGGCGTGCCCATCATGGTGGCGGTGGAGGTTAGGGCCGCCCCGGCCTCGAGGATCTTCGAAATTCCGAAGTCCACGATCTTGGGCACGAGGAGCCCGGCCCGCCCCGCCTCTGCGAGGAAGACGTTCGCTGGTTTGAGATCCCTGTGCACGATGCCGGCGAGGTGCGCCTCGTGCAGCCCCTCGCCAATCTCCTGGACGATGGCCACGACCTCGGCCACGCCGAGCCGCCCGCGGCGCTTCAGGGTCCCTGCGAGGGTCTCCCCGTGGAGCCACTCCATGACCAGGCAGACCCAGCCCTCGGCGTCCTCCACCAGGTCGAAGACCTTCACGATGTGAGCCGAGTCGCAGCGGGAGGAGATGGTCGCCTCCCGGCGGAAGCGCTCCCGGATCTCTGCATCGTGGATGAACTCGGGGTTCAGGACCTTGATCGCCACGGGGGTTCCAGAGTGGATGCCCGTGCCGCGATAGACCGCCCCCATGGAGCCGCGAGCCACGAAGGACTCGATGCGCCAGGTATCCCTGAGCAGGTGGCCGATGAGGGGATCTGGGAGGTCGCTCATTGGTTCCCTGAGCCTAAGTCTGAGCCTGAGTCTGAGCCTGAGTCTGAGCCTGGGTCTGAGCCTGGGTCTGAGCCTGAGCCGAAGCCCGAACCTGAACCTGAGCCCGAGCCTGAACCTGAGCCGGGTCGGATGGGCTGTCTCGCCCCGGGCCGGCTTCCTCGGGACGATGGTGCCGAAGGGTCGGCCAGGCGTCAATCGCCGTGAGGTCCCGCCAGCTCAGTTCGCCGCTTGGGCGCCTGGGGACTGGGAGACGAAGCCGAGGCTAGAGCCGCCTGCTCTGGATGGAGTCGATGAAGCCCACCGCGTTGGCGTTCATCTCCGCTGCGTTGGCCTCGTCGGTGTCCACGTGCATCTCGAGCCTGAACTCGGGGTGCACCCTCACGAGCACGTCGCCGAAGATGAGCGAGCGCTCGCCCTCCCACCTGACCCGGACGATGTCCTTGTCCCTGATACCGAGACGCAGGGCGTCCTCGGGGTGGGCGTGAATGTGGCGCAGGGCGCAGATCGCGCCCTCTGCAAGCTGCACCTTGCCCTTTGGCCCCACGAGGGTCAGGCCCGGCGATCCGTCGAGATCCCCTGAGGCGCGGATGGGGGCGTCGATGCCCAGCTTGAACTCCTCCGTCCTGGAGATCTCGATCTGGCTCTGCTTGCGCTCGGGGCCGAGGATCCGGACCTTGTCCACCCGGCCGCGGGGCCCGATCAGATCCACCACCTCCTCGCAAGCGAACTGGCCTGGCTGGGTCAGCTCCTTGCGGAAGGTCAGGCGATGCCCCTGGCCGAAGAGGGCCTCCACGTGATCGGAGGACAGGTGGACATGATGGGCCGAGATGCCGATGGGGATGGGGATGCTCTGGGGCTCCACCGTCTCGGTCACCCGCGACTGCTTGAGCACCGCCTCGGTCTCGCGGGCGATCATGCCCTCCTCGTCGGTCGGCACGACGAGCACCTGAGCCGAAGCGCCTTCGGCGGCGATGTTGGCCGCGCTGCCCACCTTGGGGTTCGCGCCTTGGTTGAGGTCCTCGTCGAGGGCGATGCCCATGTGACCGAGCCCCTGGCAGGCCCTGGCGCGGATCCAGCTCGAGTGCTCGCCGATGCCACCCGTGAACACCAGGGCGTCCAGACCGCCAAGAGCCGCGACATAGGCGCCGATGTACTTCTTCAGGCGGTAGCAGAAGACCTGCACCGCCAGGATCGCCCTCGGGTTGCCCTCCTCGGCGGCGCCTACGATCTCGCGCATGTCGTTGGAGATGCCCGAGAGCCCCTTGAGGCCCGACTCTCGGTTCAGGATCCGGTCCACCTCCGATGGGCTCATGCCGAGCTGGTTGCAGAGGTGCAGCACGATCCCTGGATCCAGATCTCCGCTGCGAGTGCCCATGACCAACCCTTCGAGAGGGGTGAGGCCCATGCTGGTGTCGATCACGCGGCCGTGGTCCACCGCCGCCACCGAGGTGCCGTTGCCCAGGTGACAGGTGATCAGGCGCACTGACTGGAAAGAGCGCCGCATGTGCGCCGCCGCCTTCATGGCCACGTACTTGTGGGAGGTGCCGTGGAAGCCATAGCGCCGGATCTGGTGCTTCTCGTAGAGCTCGTAGGGCAGCGCGTAGAGATAGGCGTGCTTGGGCATGCTCTGGTGGAAGGCCGTGTCGAAGACCGCCACCTGTGGAACTCCCGGCAGGAGCTGGCGACAGAGCTCGATTCCCCGCAGGTTGATCGGGTTGTGAAGGGGCGCCAGCGCGCTCGTGCGGCGGATCTCCTCGAGCACGTCGTCGTCGATGAGCACGGAGGCGCTGTAGCGGTCCCCGCCGTGCACCACGCGGTGACCAACGGCCGTTATCCCGTCGAGGCCGGAGAGCACGCCGCCCTCTGGCGAGGTCAGGCCGTCGAGAACGAGACGCAGGGCAGCCTCGTGGTTGGGGGCAGCCACGCTGGCCTTGCCGCCCTCCTTGCCCCTCTCCATCCGGTGGACCGCCTCGCCTTCGCCTATGCGCTCCACAAGGCCCTTGAATACCTGCTCGGGGCGGGTGGAATCCAGGAAGTCGTACTTAAGCGAGGAGCTGCCCAGATTCAATACGAGGATGCGGGAGACAGCCACCGCGGAGACCGGACGAAAGCTCCTCGTCCCTCTCTCCGATCGTCTGGCGCTCTCCACGGCCTCCTGCTCCGCCTCGTTGGAGGCGCGCTGCCGCAGCCGCTCGGTTAGGGTCCGCGCCAGGCTGGTGAGCAGCTCCGGGTTCAACGGCAGCTCCCTGGACAGGGTCTCGTGAGGGATGAGGAGACACCGGCACTGGCCCTGCGCCCTGACCTCTGCGGTGGTGGGCTCCCCGGTGAGCAGGCTCATCTCGCCGAAGAAGCTGCCACGGGAGAAGGTGGCCACGGCCGGGCCGGCGCCTCCGCCCGGCAGCACCTCTGCCTTCCCCTCCAAGACCACGCCGAAAAGCTCCCCGGGCTTGCCGTAGCTGATGATCGTCTCCCCGTCGCCGAAGGTGCGTTCCATCCCGTGCTGCAAGATCCTCTTGAGCGAGTCGCTTCGCAACCGCTGAAAGAGCGGAAACTCCTCGATGAGGGACTTGAGATCGCTGCCTGCCGTCATGCCTGGATCCTCCTCTCCCGGGGTCATGCACTCCTGTAGGGGTCCCGGGCCCATTCGCAGGTCCCCCGGTCCATTGAAGGCTCTCGGGGAAACCCTTGCTCGCGGGGGACCGCCCCGGTCACCCCGCAGGGACTGTTTACTGCGATCCTGGCCGAAAGGCCATACCCATGGAGCCCTGCCTGCCAGGGATGCGCGGCCGCCAGGATCTGCGCTAGACTCAGGACCATGCTGGAGCCCCCATTTCTACCCGCGCCGCCGCCTGGACCAGCCATGGCCTCCCTGATGGGACCCAGGCCGAGACGCTGCCTGCTGGCAGGCCCCCTTGGCTTGTGCAGAGCGATCAGCCGCGCCGGGCACAGGGTGACCCGCTGGGAGCTCGCCCCTCGGCGACTGGACGGCCATCCCAAGGGGCCCCCTCCCCTGGCTACACACTTCGGCCCCTTGGAGGCCCCGCCCGCGGGCCTGGAGGGCTTCGAGACGCTCATCCTGATTGGCGCCATCACCGGCGTCGATGAGCCCTTGGCGGCCCTGGGCGGGCTCGTCGGGGCCCTGGCCCCCGAGACCCAGGTCATGCTGCTGGAGCCAGCAGCTTCCGGCGCCGGCGGGCGATGGCTCGGCCGCGTCATCGGCCGCTTCCGGGGGCAGCCCTTGCTCTCCGAAGCGACGGCCCTGGCAGCCCTCGGCCTCGGCATCGGCCTGAAGGATCTCGTGCAGCTCTGGCCCCAGGGGCTGCGCTCAGTGGTGCTCACCGCTGGCAGGCTGTGCCCTACCCACGCCCGAAGGGCCCCATGATCGCTGACCCAGAGCAGCTCACGGTACGCACCACCGAGCCTGCCCCAGCCAAGCTGAACCTGTGTCTCAGGGTGCTCGGGAGGAACCATTTGGGCCTGCACGAGCTATGCAGCATCGCAGAACCCCTCGCGCTCGAAGACCAGGTGGAGGTGTCCCTTTCCCCAGAGGGGGAGAAGGGGGTCGGTGGAACGCCCAAGGTGACCTGCCGCTGTCCAGATCATCCGGAGCTCGAAGGGGAATCCAACCTCGCCGCCAGGGCGGCCGAGAGGCTCCTGGCCCATCTCGGCGCGCCTCGCCGCTGTGAGGTGACCCTTCGGAAACGGATCCCCGTGGGCGCCGGGCTCGGCGGCGGCTCCGCAGACGCAGCGGCCACCCTGCGAGGGCTCTTCCGCCTCCTCGTGCCCCGGCCTCCACTCCAGGCTCTCGAGCAGGTCGCTACCTCGCTGGGTGCGGATCTGCGCTTTTGCCTTCAGAGCCAGGCCGCGGTGATGCGAGGCACGGGCGATCGCCTGGAGCCAATCGAGCTGCCCGGGCACTTCCTCTGCCTCGTCTTCGCTGGAGAGCCTCTGCCTACGTCCCTGGTCTTCGAGCGCCACGACTCCATGAAGACCGGCAACGCTTCCCTCCAAGCCCCCGGAGTGCTCGGTCCCAAGGAAGAAGGCCCGCCTTCCCACCCGGCCCTCCCGATTCTCAGCCTGGAGAAGCTCGGGACTCTTGTGGGAAACGACCTGCTGCCTTCGGCCTTGGACCTTCAGCCGAGGATCGGCGAGGCCCTGGAGGCGATGGGAAAAATGGAGCCCATCGCCGCGGGGATGACCGGCTCCGGCTCTGGCGTCTTTGGTCTCTTCGCCAACCAGGCCGACGCATCAAAGGCCGCCAGAGCGCTTGTGGACGAGGGATGGCAGTCCATCTCGACCGAGCCTCGGCAGGCAGCCGCCCTCTGGCCGCCTGCCTGAGCTCTGGCCAGAGTGCGGCTCTCACCAGGAAGAGTTCGGCTGGAAGGTTCTCCAGGTTCGGTGGTAAAAGGGGCGAGCAAGAAGCGCGAGGCAAGCCCCAGATGAGCTCCGCTCCCATGAGCACTACCTCCGAATCAAAGGAAGCAGCCGACCGAGCCGCCAAGGCGGCGCCGCGAGGGAGGGAGCAGGGGTCTCTCCACTCGCTGCGGGGCCGGCTGCATCCTCCTGCGCTGGGCCGATTTGGACGCACCCTCGTCTACGTTACAGGGCTCTTTCTCCTGCGTCCGCTGCTCCACCTGGCCTGCCGCCTGGTGGGATGGCAACGCAGGGCCCATCTGCGCTACGAGGGGGGAGAGCTCTACCTGGACACGGAGCTTTCGGTCTTGGCCATTAGCCTTCGCAAGGAGACGGAGCGCCTCCCTTGCAGAAGCCTTGTCTCGGCATCCAAGCTCTGGACCAAGTCGCCCGAGCTCGTGGCCCTTGGCGGCCTCGTCCTGGCCGTGGGAGTCCTGTGGGGCCTCTGGCAGGTAGTGGATGGGATCTATGGCCGTTCCTTGGCTCTGGTCGGCCTCGGCCTCGGAGCCATTGCCGCGGGCGCTGCGGTGGATGTCCTCCTGTATCTGGTCGCCTTGCGTCTGCCGAGCCTCGACACCCAGGGACTCGTCCTTCGCACCACTGACGCGAGGGAGATCATAATCACCGACCTCGATGAGTCGGCCAGGGACCGACTGATCACCTCTATATATAATGATCTCGGACAATTGAATAACAGGGCCTAGCACTCCTCGCCTCGCAGGCCTCCTCTCATGACCCCAAGAGCAGCCGCCGATCTTGCTCTGTCACGGTCAGCCCTTGACACAGATGCCCGTATGGCTATCTTCTTCTCGTCCGTTCACGTCTGGCCGAGCCGCACCCAAAGGGATTCCCACACGGCTCGCCCTAGTGGAGGTGATTGATGCCCATTTACGAATACACCTGTCATGGATGTGGAGAGGACGTGGAGCTCTGGCAGAAGATCTCCGAGAAGCCGAAGAAGATTTGCCCCTCCTGCGGAGCGCGAAAGCTGGAGCGGGTAATTTCTCATACGAGCTTCCACCTCAAGGGCTCTGGCTGGTACGTCACCGACTACGCCAAGAAGGGCTCCTCGGCGACCTCATCCCCCAAGAAAGACAAGCCCGCCACTCCCAAGGCCTCGGAGACCAGCTCCGACTGACCGGCCAAACCTGGCCCGAGCCCCAAGCAGCTCCCCCGTGCCCAAGGCGTCCCCCGGGATCGTGAGGAAAGTCGTGTGGAGACGGCTTGCCACAGAGCTGGAAGAGTCTGCTATGCTGGCCCCCCGACCCGGAGGAAATATGGCAAGTCTGCGCCTCTCCCTGATCGCCCTCGTGGCCGCGGTGCAGGTCGTTGGGTGCATGAGCCAACCCGATGGCCACCATCCCCGCTCGGCCCTGGATAAGTACGTCAGAGCGGTCAGGGCCAACGATCCCCGCGCAGCCTACGGGCTACTCTCCAAGGAGGTTCAGGCCCAGGTGAGCCTCGAGGAGTTCACTCGCCGGTGGCAGGCCAGCCACGACGATCTGAAGGCGCAGGCCGCTGAGCTCGAGCGAGCCCGCTCCAAGCCCAAGGCTTACAACCTCCAGGCCACCTTCACAATCGGAACCCAGCGCAGCGTCTCCCTCGCCCTCGAGGGCGAGCGCTGGAGGATCCTGGGGGGCGTTGGCTCGGGCCTGGACTCCGCCTCTCCCCGCGAGGCGGTAGTAGCCCTCGTGCGCGCCCTCGAGTCGAAGAACTTCAGCGCCTTCTTGAAGCTGCTCTCGAAGCCCCGCCAGGAGCAGTTCCAGCGGGAGATGTCCCTCCGCCTGGAGAAGCTCCGCGCCAACCTGGACAGGGACTTCGAAGTCCTGGGCAACCGGGCCCGCCTGCAGTACGACCCGCGCTTCTGGATACAGCTCGTCAAGGAGAAGGGGGTCTGGAAGATAGTTGAATTCAATTAGATTCCTGCCTTTGCGCCGAAAGCGCCGCACCTACTGTTCCACCCTCGGCCGCCTCGCAACCCTCCAAAATAGCCTGTTTTTTGACCCCCTTGGGGACGCATGTTACGACCGACCCGAGGAGCGACCGCTCCTTGAGGTGCATCATGGAGGGTTCCCAGAGATCAGACGCAATTCCGAGGAAGCCGGCCGTGCTGGATGTGGACTGCGCCACCGAGGACATGAGCGCGCCAGTTACCCTCACAACCAAGGACGTCGGCGAGGGAGGTCTCTTCATACAGACCGAGTACCCGCTGGAGGCGGGCTCCCGCTTTGGCACGCGCTTCGACCTGGGAGACGGCTCGCCCATCCTGGCCGAATGCGAGGTGGCCTGGGTGCGCACCGGGCCTCCGGAGGCCACGCCGCCCCCTGGGATGGGGGTGCGCTTCGTGGCCCTCGAGCCGAGGGACGCCGCGCGGCTGAAGGGCTGGATCACGGGGGAGGAGGTAGCCGATGGGGCCGAGACCCCGAGGGTGACCTTCCGAATCGAGGGCCTGGGACAGACCGTCCCCGGTGAGTTCCGCGCCTCCTCGGACGACGGCATGAGCGCGGTGGCCGAGCTACCCTTCCTGAAGATCGGATCGGCCGTGCAGGTGACCGTTGACCAGCCCGGTGCCACCGGCCCTCGAACGGGGCGGATAGCCTGGCTCGTCATGGAGGACTGCGAGGACGAGATCGCCGGGGCGCCCCCGAGGGTGCGCATCGGCATCAACTTCGATCCTGCGGCCGAGGCCGCCTTGGCCAAGGAGTATGGCTCTCCGGTCCCCATTCCCTTGACCCAGAAGAAGGCCGGCCCCTCGGTTCCCGTATCCACCGCCCTGACCATGGGTGTGCCGCAGCCGACCGCCGCAGCCGGCGGCGCCGTGGCCACGCCTTGGGAGCTGGGCCCTCACGCCGCCGATCCCCAGGGGGAGCGCCCCGTCAGCACCAGGCGTCGCGTCCGCCCGAGGCAGGGAAGACGCGGTGTGGATCTGGGCCACCTAGTCCAGACCCTGAAGGGCCACGCGGCCCGTAATCCGCGCATGGCCCTTGGAGTGATGGCCATCGCGGTCCTTCTGCTCATCGGGCTGGTGAGCGCCCTCGCCCTATCGGGTGGCAGCAAGCCGGCCTCCAAGTCGAAGCCCAAGGCGACCCCGCTGGCGGCTGCGCCCGCGGACCAGGCCGCCGCGGATCCGGACGGCCCGGCGCCAGGCGCGCCGGCTCTGGATGCGCCGGCCGGCCCAGCTCTGGGTAAGCCGGGCGCGCCTACCGCGGCCCAGGGACAGGCCGCTAACCTTGCGGCTCCCGGCCCTGGCAACACCCCCGGCGCAGGGCCTGGAGCAGCCCCATCCCTGCCGGGCGACCCTTCGAGCGGCCGCCAGGTGCTCACTAGCGGCCCCGGCGCAAACGCGGACCCCGACAAGGTCCTGGCCGCGGGCAAGGATCCCCAGGACGGCCTCCTCGGAGAGCCGAAGAGCGACCCGGCCCCGGCCGCGAAGCTCCGCTCCTTCACCCTCGGAAAGAAGCTCGTCGTCAAGCTGCCCACCAAGACCAAGCCACAGGCTCTCAAGCACTACCTGCTCGCCAACCCCGACGGGGTGGTGGTTGACGCGGTAGGCGCCGAGGCGCTGCTGCGACCCGGCAGGTACCCGGTGAAAGATCCGCGGGTCAAGCACGTGAGGGTCCTGCACCGAGGCAAGGACACCCGCTTCATCCTCTACTACGGCAAGGGAGTCAAAGGCCCGAAGATGAGCCTCGCTGCCACCGACGAAGGGGTGAGCTTCGCCATCACCACCGCGCAGGGCCCCGCCATGGCAAGCGCGAGCGCGCCTGCCAAGGGCAAGGCGGCGTCAAAGGTCGCCGCAGTAAACCGGCAGGGCAAGGCGGCGCCAAAGAACGCCGCAAAGGCCGCGCTCGGCAAGGCGGCGCCGAGGAACGTCGCTAAGACCGCGCGGGGAAAAGCGGCCTCAAAGGGTCAAGCCAAGGGCACCGCCAGCAAGCTCAAGGCCGTTCCCGCCCACAAGGCCTCTGGCAAGCGCCCCGCGGCCCGCCCCCGCCCCGCGCCCATCGCGGACGCCGAGCTCTAGGCCTCGCTCTCTCTCCTCTCCCCGCTCCAGAGCTTTCGAAGTTGCCTCGAACTCAGGGCGCCCAGGCCAGGGCTCCAGGGCTAAGGCTTGCCCAGCTCTGACTACCTAGCCCCAGCCAGGGCAGAGCGGGCCTTTTCCCAGGCCTGCATAGCTCCCTGGAACGCCCTCCACTGCTTCTCCAGGGCAGCGGCCTCGGGATGCGGCCCAGCGGCCTTCCTGAGGAGCTCGTCCATCTGCGACGAGACCGAGCCAAGCTCCTCGAGGGCGGCGAGGGCACGGCCAAGGCGCGGCGCAAGAACTGCGCAGGCCTCCCCCTTTTCACACTTCAGGGACTTGCCCTCGCGCCCCTTCTCGCCGATCTCCTGCCTGAGCCTGGCCAAGGCCACCCTCAGGGAGACCGGCTCGGCCCTGGCCCTGGCAGAGGGCGACGTCTCCCCAGCAGGTGCTGACCAGGGGACAAGGCGCGCGGCCAGGATCTCAGCGACCACCAAGGCCCAGCGCTGGATCTTGGCCCCGAAGGCCAGGGAGTCCAGCCCAAGGGTGGGCCGCGGCTGCAAAGGAGCAAGCAGCTGGAGACCAATGCTGTGGTTGGACCGACGCACCACCTCGTTGAAGACAGCGGTTAGCTCCTCGGCCCCCGGACCTGCGGGCCTGGGCTCGAGAGGCAAAGCGAGCCTCGCGACGACGATGCCCGCTCTGTCCAGAAACCGGGCCACCTGCTCGAGATAGCCCCAGGCGGGCCGGGTAAAGCCAAGGAACTGGTGGAGCAGGCAGTCCAGCCTGCATCCGAGGCCCCTGAGCCCGACCTGGTGTGGCGAGGGATCCGAGAGAGGTGCGTCCTTGGGGCCTATCGCCTTGTCCAGGGCCTCCATGAACTTGCGCAGCTCCTCGTTCAGGGAGTCCATGCGCGACACAAGGGCGCGCCTGGCGGCGACATGGGCCAGGAGAACATCCGTTGGCAGCGCATCGCAGGAGCAGCCGCTCCCAAGGTCGATGGTCCCGATGGCGCGGGGCGCCACCGGAGGGCCCGAGTCGCGGCCAGATGCGGACCTCGCTCTGGCATCCGGGTCCGAGCTCGGACCTCGCCCAGGGCCTTTGTCCGGGCAGCCGAGAACGAGAAGACCGAGGAGACAGGACGCGGCCAGGTGGCAAAGGGGGGCAAAGGGTAAACGCGGAGCTCGGCGGCACACCATGCTCGCCACTATACATTACCTCGGCCCAGCGGGCACCGCCGAGCAGAGGCGCCCCAGCTCTTCGCTCCCGCCCCGAGGGCGCCCCCGACAAAGGACCGGCTGGCGATTTGTGCCTCGGGGGACGGAGCCTCAGCGAGGCGAGGAGGGGGATCCTTCCTCACAGGGCCAGGGGCCGATCCCGGGCCTGAAGCTCTCGATGAGGTTCGAAAAGCCGACCTGGCCTGCGGCGACACCTGGGCCATCGGTGGCCAGGAGCGCGAGGTGGTGCAGGAGCCCCCTCTCCTGGAAGAAGACCTGCAGCGAGCTGATGCTCCGGCCCTGGTATTCCAGGGGCTCCACTCTGAAAGCCAGGGCTTCCCCTCCACCAGGCCGCAGGGACAGCGCGACCTTGGAGGTCTTCGAGCCAGCGGTAGCCAGGAGCCTGGCCGAGGCCCAGGAGCCGACTTCGCCCGCGTCTGGAGCCTTGCTTGTCGTCCAGAGAATGTTCGTGCGCGCACCCTGGTCGCCCTTGCCATCCCCAGGGAGAGAGATGACCATCGCCGCGGACTCTGGTCCGAGGCTCTCGACCGGCCCCGCCATGAGCCGCCACGGGAGAGGCATCGTCAGGGTGAAGCGGTGGGCATGATTGCGAACCTCGACCATCTCTCCCTTCCGGTGGGTCACGGCGACCAGGCTCTGATAGAGGCGTCTCCTGACCTCGCCGCGGATTTTCAGGCGGGCATAGAGCGAGCACAGGTGGCGCTGGGCCATCTGAACCTCTCTGTCCCGGGCTGGCAGATCCAGGATCTCCCCTGCCATGACGAGCCCCTCCCTCCTGTGGCGTGCCTCGAGCATGGCGAGAGCCTGGGCGAAGTAGTAGGCCACGTTTGCAACTGAAGCCGGCTCCCTGTCCGCGCTCGGCTCGCCGTCGGCCACGATCCGTCCCCCTGGGGCCACCCGGAACTGGTTGCCCTGGGTGTCCAGGGCGCGCTGCCACGAGGTCGCCGACCGGGCAGAGGGCACCATCGCCACAACCACCCTCTCCCCCGAGGCCAGGCGCTGCTCCTCGAGCACCCCGGCCCGCGCCAGCCGGAGGATCTGGCCCACGCGAACCCGCCCAGCAGGCCCGGATAGGCCTCCTGGGCTCTTGGTCGCAGGCGGGACGGGCCCAGGGCACCCGGGCTGGGTGGAGAGCAGGCCGAGGAGCAGCCATGAGGTCGAGAGACGGGCCATCTCCGCGAGGATAGCCAGCGCCCCCCCGATGGCCAGTTTTGGGCCTTTGAGACTGCCGAAATCCCGGGCTTGATCCCTGGCTCCCCGCTCGGCTAGAAACCTAGTCAATGAAAAACCTGAAGAAGACGATGGGAGCGACGCTCCTGGTTGCAGCCATGGCCCTGCCCTTTGGGCTCGGCTGCTCTACCCGAATACAGCACGGGCTGGATGAACGGGAGGCGAACCGGATCGTGGCGGCCCTGCGCAGCTCCGGCCTCGAGGCGGAGAAGATCAAGGAGGAGGGACGAGGAGGGCGCTTTGCGATCGAGGTGCCGAGAGGCCAGTCGAGCAGGGCAATTCAGATCCTGCTCTCCAAGGATCTCCCAAGGCGCTCCCTCCCAGGGTTCGGCGATGTTTATGGGAAGCCAAGCCTCGTTCCGAGCGCAGAGGAGCAGCAGGCGCGCTTCCTCCAAGCGCTCTCGGGCGAGCTCTCGCGCACCCTCGAGGTGATCCGAGGCGTTCGGGAGGCGCGCGTCCATGTCGTCGTTCCGCGCCGGGATCCCCTCGCCCTCGAGACGCAGAAGTCCACGCCCAGGGCCTCGGTGCTGCTCAAGGTGGATCCTGGCAAGCCCCCCATCAGCGTCCCCGAGGTGCAGCGCCTGGTGGCAGGGAGCGTGGACCACCTGGATCCGACGGAGGTCTCGGTGGTGATCCATGGCGACCCATCTGAAGAGATGGCCGCCGCGGCGCCTGCCTTCGCCCGCGTGGGCCCCGTGTCGGTCAGCCCGGATTCCAGGGGGCTGCTCCTCGGCCTGTTCGGGGGAGGGCTCACGGTGATCCTCCTCCTCGGCCTGACCGTGGCGGCGCTCGGATGGCAGCTCGGGCGCCTGCGCCGCACGACGGGCGCTTCAAGGGGCGCTCCAGGGGATCAACCAGAGGAACGCCGCGCCCCTTGATCGGCCCTTGGACGTCGGACTTGCGGGAGGCGGGCGGGTTACCTGAAGACCAGCGGAAACACGAAGGACTGGCTCTGGCTTGTGAAACGCCTGAAGGTCGCGCGTGAAAAGGCCTGCTCCACGCAGCGGCCCGTGGGAGTGGCGGCAAAGGTCCCCAGCACCGTCACGCTTGCGGGGCGACCGGACGAGCCCAGGATCACCACTCGCACCTGACAGGTGCCAGCGACGCGGTAGCGGTTGTAGCAGGCTCTCGCCGCGCCAACTACCCTGTCCACTCCCGCTCGGATGTCCCCGGGTCCGAGGCGGTTCGGCATGCCTCCCCCGCCGCCACCACCACCTCCTCCTCCCATGTCTCCGCCTCCCGCCTGGCGGAGCAGATCCTGGAGCTGGCCGCCTCCCCCAGAGCCCATGTCGGCCGGCTGCGGCCTGGGCCGCGCCTCTCCGCCGCCGCCGCTGGCCGGACGCCGGCCACCGCCGCCCGCCCCCGCCGCAACCGGAGGTCTCCGCCGGCCACCAGCGCCTCTTGGATCGGCGCTCTTGGCGTCGTCCGCGGCCATGTCGGCGGCCATGGCCGCGACCATGTCGCCAGAATCGCCCGCGGCCATGTCCCCCGCGAAATCATGCCCCATTGCTTCGGGGCCAAGGCCCGACGCCATGTCGGAAGCAGCTCCCCCGCCTGCGTCCTGAGAGGCCAAGTCCGTCCCCATCTGGCAGGCCCGGTCTGCTCCCTGCCTCGCCATGTCCCCTGCCTCGCCCTGGCTCGATCGCTGGGCGAGCCGGTCTCCTTCGTCGCCGCTCTGACTCCTGTGAAGAACCAGGTTGACGGCAAGGACCACCGCCGCCACGGTCACCACCCCACCCACCACCAGCACTGGCATCAGCCACCTGGGCGAGGCCCCGGCCCGCGCCACCATGACCGGCGCGTCCTGCAGGTAGGCCGCAGCTGGCTCAGGCGCCGCCAGGGCGGGCGACTCGTCCAGCCGGGCCTCCACGCGCGCCCAGAGCTCGTCTAAGTGCTCGTCAGACACGGGCGGATCGGCGGTGACTCGCAGCAGCTCTTCCAGGCGGCGCAGCTGGGCAAGGGCGGCCCTGCAAGAGGGACACGCGCCTAGATGCGCCTCCAGGGACCTTGCGTCCTTCGGACTCAACCTGTCGTCAAGGTAGTCCGAGAGGTTCTTTTGTGTTTCGTGACAGCTCATCGCCAACCTGCGCCGATCCCAGCTCCTTGCGCAGCTTTCGCCTCAGTTGCCGCCTGGCCTCGTTGATCCGCCAGGCCACGGTGCCCTCCGCGCAGTCCATCACCTCGGCCACCTCCTGGTGGCTGAGGCCCTGCATCACGTGGAGCGTCAGCGTCACCTGGAGCTCTGGCTTCAAGGTCTGGAGCGCCTCCAGGGCCTTCACGTAGAGCTGCCTCGCCTCGAGGCGCTCTCGCGGGTCCTCCCGCATGGCCAGCCAGCGATCCACCGCCACCGCGAGGGGCGACCCATCGTCCAGGGACAGAGTCCGGCTCCGGTGGGCGCGGCCGAGCAGCGAGAGCGCCGCATTCACCGTGATTCGGTAGAGCCAGGTGAAGAGATCGCTCCTGAAATCGAAGCGAGGCAGGGCCTTGTAGGCCCTGATGAAAACCTCCTGCGTGAGGTCATCGGCGTCGGCGGCGTTGTGGGTCACCTGCAAGGCGGTGACGTACACCCGCCGCCTGTGCTTGCGCACGAGGGCGCCGAAGGCCTCCCGGTCGCCATCCCGAGCCCTCATGACGAGGTCGTGCTCGTCTTTGCGCTCTTGCTCGGCCATCCTCTTCGATTCCTTCCCCGACCTGCCGGGGAAGCCTGGTCACAGCCCTGGTCCTGTGACCACTCTTGGGCGCCGTTCCTTGGCGCCTACCTGCTCTCCTGCTGCGGTAGGCGGCTCGTGGAGCGCCGAACCACCTCTGCGCGCAGCTCGATTGCAGGCCTTGAGGCAAGGTCCAACTCCGCCAGGATCCTGCGCTCCTCGGCGAGAAGGGCCAGGGGCTCCACTGCCTCGGGGCCTGGCCAGGAGCGCCCCAGGCGCTCCTCCAACCCGGCAAGGACGCCCCTGATGTCTCCCCTGGCCTGGGCAGCCTCGTCCAAGATTCGTTCTAGCTCCTGACCAAGGGCGCGGAGAAGAGCCACCGCCTCGACTGCCCCGAGGTCGCGCACGAGGAGATCGAGCTCCAGCCGGCCCAGCTCGCCGAGGACGCCTATCAGGGCCAGGGGGTCTTTGTCGCCCGTTCCCACGAGGGAATGATAGCGCAGGGTGTTCGCCCCGAAAAGCTATCATTTCAAAACCATGGACGCCCCGCTCCCTGGCCGGCCCAAGGAAGCTCCCCACGGGCCACCCAGATGTCATCAAGAAGCTGGCCCAAATTTGCCCCCTTTGAACACATGGGCCTACAATGTAGGCATGGAACACACCTTAACGACCTTCCCAGGAGACAACCAATGAGACTGGATCGTCGCCTCAACCGGAAGCTCGTCACCCGCAACACCGAGTACCACATCCACATGAGGGAGTGCGTCGGGGTACGGGACCGCAGGACAGGAAAATGGCTGACCGCTCATCCTGCCCTGAGAGCCTGGCTCCTCGGGGGCATGGATCGCAAAGAGCGGATCTTCGCGGCCATGCGCCCAGGGGTGCGCCTGGTCTTCACCGACGGCAAAAGAGACGTGCTCACCTCGCCCCTGCTCTCGGTGGATCGCCCGGAGAGACCGGCGCTCGAGAGCTACACCTGGCGAGGGCAGACCGGCTACATCGAAGCCGCCGCCTGAGCCTGGTGGCGCACTCGATCCACTGCCAGGGCCGGCCCGTAGCTAGTTGCTGCGGGCTCTCAGCTTGCCGAGATACTCCATTATCTGCTCTAGCACCGCCTCTGCCTCGCAGTCCTGCATCATCTCGTGTCCCGAACGCTTGAACCAGTGGATCTCCCTGTGCTCGGACGCCACGCGCTCGTAGATGAGGTTTGCGGAGATGGGGGCGATCACCTGGTCGGTCTTGCTCTGGAGCACGCAGATGGGCGAGCGGACCTCCCCGAGCCGCTTCTCGATCTCAGCGGAATAGGAGTAGAGAGACAGGAAGGAGTCTGTCGTGAACCGCGGGTAGTTCTCCGAACGGCTCCTGAGAGTCAGGTCGTTGAAGGACTCGGGGCTCGGCCAAGAGCGCGCCACCTTGGCGAGCACAGGGGTCAGCCTCGTGAGCGGATCCTTGAACCTGAGGGCGCCAGCCACGGTGACCACGGCTCCGACCTTCATGGGATGGTTCATGGCCAGCTCGAGGGCCACCAGGCCTCCCATGGACAGGCCCACCACGGCAACGGCGTCTACTTCCCTGGCGAGGTCCACCAGGGCGGCCTCGGCGTCTGCGTACCAGTCCGCTGCGGTGACCCCTTGGAGGTCTTCCCACTTGGTGCCGTGGCCCCGCAGGATGGGCATCCGGTATGGCAGGCCGGCCGCCTCCAGGTAGGGCACCAGGCCGTCCACCGTGCGCAGGCTCGAGGTGAAACCGTGAAGGAGCAGGACGCCCAGCCGCTCATGCTTGGGCAGAGGCGGGATCGGCACCTTGGTGGGCACGTAGTTCCTGCCGTGATCCACCAAGGAGCTGATTGCGCGCATCAGGCGGTTCGTCTCCCGGCGCAGATCCTCCCGATCGGGCACCCCTCCCTCGGGCCGGGAGAAGCGCAGCGGCCTGCCATAGCGCACGGTGATGGGCACCTTGCGCGGGAGCTCGAGGATCTCGAGGCGGGGGTAGATCTCGGGCGGGAAGGCCGCGCCCGTACCCGACACCCCCACCGGCACGACTGGGACGCCCGCCTCCATTGCCAGGCGCACCACCCCGGTCTTGCCGGGCAACAGCCCCGTCTCTGCCTCCACGGCGTGTCTGGGCACCTCCTCCTCCCCGGGGATGGTGCTCTCGGGGAAGATGCACAGGGCGTGACCATTTCTCAGGACCTGTACGAGCTTGGCGATGGCCTCTGGATCCCCGCCCCTCCGGATGAAGGGGGAGTCGGTGAGCCTTATGAGGTGCCGCAGCACCGGCCAGGTCTCGAACTCGCTCTTGGCGATGAAGCGCAGCCTCCTAGGGCAGGTGGCGCCGATGACCTGCACGTCGTCCCAGCTCTGATGGTTCGAGGCGAAGAGCACCCCTCCCTCTTCGGGGACGTTCTCCAATCCCTCCACCTCCAGACCGTTCTGGGATTCGAAGAGCTTGCGAAACAGGTTTCGAAGCTGGGAGTAGATGGGGTCGCCAAGGGGTCCCAGCTTGCCGCTCTTCTCGAGAGCGTCCACGGCGAGCCCGATGGCCGCGTCTGCGGGTTTGAGGGCGGTGAAGGCGATCTGCTCTCGGTCCATGGGAGGCCTCCTGTGGGACGAATTGGCCGCCCTGCCCTGTGACAAGGAAGACAGGGCAGGGCAGGGCCGGTCCGCGAGCGAAAGCATAACACACCGCGTCAATCCCTGGTACTGCAATGTTACAGTAGGCGCAGCATTCCAGGGATATTCTAGGAAATCTATATAATACAGACTGGTTGCGAGGCACGAGCCTGTTCATCCCTATCTCTGGCGCCCTTCGCAGAGCAATATTCCATGCCGGATGGGGAGGCCACCCGGCGCCCTGGCGGAGCGCGGCTAGGGTGGGGGCGCCGCGCCCGGACTCGACGGGCTCACAAGTCTTCGGGACGGACGCAGCCGCGCCGGATCCCTGGCGGTGCTCCTAATCGGCCCCACATGGTCCGGACGTAGCTCGAGCACCTCTGATGGCCTCGGACCGTAGGCCGAAGACAGGCTCACATCGATGCGCCAGACCAGGCCATCGCAGGCCGAGTTGATCCCCTTGGGCTGGCGGGTGTGGCCCACCACCAGGCGCTTTGCTCCTACCATCCCGAGCGTCTCGGCCAGGACGCGGCAATGGGCTGGCTCGGGCCGATCCTTGCCCAGGTGCCTGGTCCACAGCACCCCTCGGGGCCCGAAGACCTGCTCGGGCAGGACGTTGCTCTCCTCTCGAAGCCACTGCCCGACCTCCCTGTTCATCCGCCCAAGACCGTAGCTCGCGTGCTCGGGCAGGATGCCTCCGTGCACGAAGAGGTTGTGGCCAAGCTGAAGCACGACGGGACGTCCGGAGAGGCGCCTCGCGTAGGCTCCTCCCGGCGCAAAGGCTGCGGCCCGCCCCCGGATCCTCGGCGGGTACTTGGCAAACCTGCCCGCCGCGGCTCCGGCGGGCGCAAGCTCAGCGAAGCCGAGAAAGCCCTTGGGAGTGACGTGGTGCAGGCTGCCGCTGGCGTTCATGAGCTCGTGGTTGCCGAGCAGGGAGTGCGCCGCCCCACCATACCTGGCGGCTTCTTCCCGCAGGCGGTCGAAGAGGTCCAGCACCTCGCGATCCTGGTCGCCGCGATCGATCTGGTCCCCGACCTGCACGACCACGAGCCTGCCTCCAATCCACCTGTCTCCAGAGTCGATGGCACCCGCTAGGACGAGGGCCCGCCTGGCCGCGTCGAGATCGCCGTGGAGGTCTCCGATGGCGACGATCCTCTGGCCTGAGGCTGGTCGCAGCCTTTGGGTCTCGGGCGCCACGACCGAAGAGGGCCCTGGCTCTGGCCGCATGGCAGGGCCAGCGACCGGCCTGGGAGCCCTTAGGCCTGCTCCCTCTCGATCCACGGACCGCTCGCAGGCCGCTCCGAAGAGCACTAGGAGCGCAAGGCAGCCTGGTAAGCCCCTCTTAGCCCAGCCAAGAAGCTTCACGAGCGTCAGCGCATGGCCCGCCACATGGGCCCGAGCATGGTCCAGGAGGCGCCGTCCCAAAAGAACATGTGGTACTTCATGCCGCGCTCCTCGCCCGGCTTGAGGTACTCCACCTCGCAGAAGGTGAGCCCTGGCTTGAGCACTTCCTTGGCCAGGCCGACCGCGCCCCCCGGGAACTCCTTGAAGACGATGGTGCCCGGCTTGTTGGCCGCGATCTCCTCGGTGGTGGCGCAGTGGGCCTGGATCTCGCTCTGATCCGGCTTTGACCTGAGGAGACCCGCCAGACGGCCGTTGGGCGCGGCGGCGAACTTGCCGTGCATGGCGAGCATGCTCTTGAGCTTCTCCTCGGGGACCCCCGGCCGCAGTGCCTTTCCCAGCCGCTCCTTGGTGGAGGGCAGCAGGAGACGAGTCATGGCGCCCGCCTCCTCGTTCTTGTCGGCCGCCTGCAGCGCCCTGACCTTCTTCAGCAGCGCGATGAGGCTCTCCTTGGTGCTGTCCTGCTTGACCGAAGGCCCCTTGGTCGCCCCTCCCGAGGAGGAGGACGCATCCTTGCCGCAGGAGCCGAGGAATAGGGTAAGCCCGAGAACGCCGACGAACACGACTGGAAACCGATGATGTCTAAGCATGCTTGCTCCCATTGGGGTGACTTCCCGTGATCGAGCATCCACGAGGCCAGACCCTATCAGACAACGACAAGAAGAAAAACGGCTGAGCTTCCAGTCTTACTCAGCTTCCAATCGAGAACTGGCCATCGGCGAAGATCCTGGCTCTGTCCGGGCTTGTGAGGAGGAAGCGGTCCCCGTCGGTGAGGCACAGCGCCTCGCCCGGCAGTCGCACCGCGCTCCTGAAGCGGATCCTGAGCAGCTCGAGCCGGGCGGGATCGCCACCGCCGTGGGCGCGGACTATGGCGTGGGCCACCATGGCCTTGAGGCAGAAGCCATGGGCGATGGGCCGCGAGAAGCCGAAGAGCCGGGAGGTCAAGGGCGAGAGGTGGATGGGGTTGACGTCCCCGACCAGGAGCCCGTAGCGCCGGCCCAAGTTGGCGGCCAGGTTGAAGCGGCGGATCTCTTTGAAGAGCTCGGCGTCGGGGCGCTCCTCGGCGGGATCCTTCCCGGTCGCTCTTGGGCCCGCGCCTGCCCTTGGGCTCGATCCCTCCCCGGAACCCGCGCCCGCACCAGAGCCAGCGCCCGCACCAGAGCCAGCGCCCGCACCAGGGCCCGCGCCAGCACCAGGGCCCGCGCCAGCCCCAGGGCCAGCGCCCGCACCAGGGCCCGGCCTCCGATTGGCGCCAGCGCCTTTCTTGCCGAGCCGCACCAGGATGCGCGAGCGGGACTCGGAGGCGAGGCTCGGGCCCACCAGGTTCTCGCATAGCACCGTTACGAGGAGGCGCCGCTCGGTGCGGTCCACCTCCTCGAGCGACACTCTACAAGTGATGTCGTCCTCCATCCGGAGGGGCCGCGTGACCCTCAGCTCGTTCTCCAGGTGGACCATTCCGAGCAGGTCGATACCCAGCTCCTTGGAAGAGAGCACCCCGAGAAAAGGCCCCAGGCCATAGGAGGTGTAGAAGATGGGAGGGACCGCGGGCGGCGAGCCGCTCGAGATGTCGGCGCCATCGGTGAGCTCGAGATAGGCCGCCACTCGCTCTGGATTGACCCGCAGGGGTCCCGCCGAGCGGGTCACCTCGGGAGTGCCCCCAACGAGAGGTCCAGCTCCTTTCGGACTCACTCGGCGCCAGAGGCCCTTGACGTAGGCCTCGAGCAAGGGAACCAGGTTCTCTGCCACTCCAGCGTGGGCTTCGATGAATCGGCTCATGGGCTCCTCCCGTCCTCGGGGTGGGTCCCTGATTCTGCTCGTCCGGGCCGCTCGGCGGCAAGCTGATTGCAGAGGTGGCCGAGGGCCGCCTCCAGGGGCTCGTCGCGGCCCGCCTCCAACCCAGCCCGGGTGAGGGGGACAGGGACATGGGGCTCCACGCCGTTCCCCTCGAGGAGCCTGCCCCCAGGGGTCCTGGCCTGCCAGCTCGGAAGGGAGATGCGCAGGCCCGAGTGGGGGAGCTCCAGGATCACCGGGAGCCCGGAGCTCCCGGCAGTGGCCTGACCAAAGGTCCGCGACCCCGGGGCGGCCGAGAGGGCTCTGGCCACGGCCTCGCAAGAGGAGGCGCAGAGCTCGTCGGTGATGACCGCCAGGGGCAGGCCGAGCGCATCTCGAGCCGGCTCGAGCCGGTCCGTCTGCCAGACGGTGAAGCGGGGATCGGCGGGATCCGCCGGCAGGCTCGGGATCACCGGGATCTGCTTCGCCAGCTCGGGCGTGCGCAGGTACCTGTACTCTCCGGCCACCACGGCCTTTCGTAGCAGGCGCCTCGCGAGACTGCGGGCGAGGCCCTGGTCGCCGCCGCCGTTTCCACGCAGGTCCAGCACCAGCCCCTTGGCGCCCCGCGCCTCATCCAGCGCCGCCTTCAACCGCCTCGCGAGGGCGGGCCTTGGCCCGCTGAAGGTCCGGGCTCGGATGACCCCGACAGAGCAGCGCGAGGGCTCGTAGCCAAAAGCGTGCTCGACCGGATCTGGAGCTGCTCCCCCTGCGAGGGTGACGTGGAACCGACGCCCGCCCCGCTCGAGCACCAGCCGCTCCGAGGGCATTGGCGAGTCCGGCAGCCACCGCCTGGTCACCATCACCCTGCTCGCGGCGAGCTGCAGCCCGGCCTCCAGCCGGGACCAGCTCCTCCACCTGAGCACCGCGCCGAGCCGCGCGATGGCGGCCTGATCCCCGGCCATCAGGATCGCGTCTCCGAGCCGGAGCCCGGCCTTCTGGGCCGAGGACCCCTCCCGCACCCGGGTGATGGTCACCTTTCCTTCGACGAGCCGCAGGGTCAGGCCCACGTCCACGAGCACTGGATCGGGCCGGGGCCGGAGCTTCTCCGAAGCCATCTTTGCCCCGGAAACCGGCCGATAGGTGTTCTTGAAGGGGCGGGAGTAGCCCTGCACCCTGAGGTGAGCGTCGTGAAAGGCAAGAAGGATCCGGTCTATGGCAGCCCGGTACTCGTAGCGGTTCACCGCCCTGTGGAGGGAAGAGCGCTGCTCGGCTATCACGGCCTCGATCCGCACGCCGAACCTCTCCTGCTTCTCGGCGAGGTGTGGGTAGCTCCTGGCGAGGAGATCCTGCAGCCGCGCGAGCTCGGCGTCCCGCTCGGCGGGCGTCAAGGCCTGGATCTCCTGGTCCACGAAGGCCGAGGGCAAATGGCTCGGACAAACGGGCGAGGGCGCGCAGCCAGGGCCTGCGGTCGCGAGCAGCAGGAGGGCAGCGCTGGTCCACGCCACCCTCGACGTCCCCTGTGACCCTGGATTCTTCGATGATATCATCCTGGCCATGTCGAATTCGCTGCTCATCACGGTCCTCTCTCTCTCCCTGCTGCCCATCGCCGATCCAGCGCCCTCGGGGATGGAGAGGGCGCGGGCGCGGGCGCCGGCAGATGCCGCCTCCGCGCCCAGGTCTGACGGCCAGACGCCCGCCGCTGCGATGGCGGCCCAGTCGGTTGCCCCCCGGCCGGAGGTCAACGGCCAGGCGCCCAAGAACGAGGGCCAAGAGGGGGCATGGAACCCAGTGACCTTTGCCAACGTGCTCACCGGGCTCCCCACCGCATACTACGATCCCAAGCGCCTCCCGCCCAAGGAGGCATTCCTGTCCGCCCTCGGGCGCCTCGAGCGCGCGGCGCCGGAGGTGGTGGTGTTCCCTCCGGACGTGAAGGGCATAGTGCGGATGATAGCAGCCCGACGCGAGCGCTGGATCCACACCGACGACATCACGGAGTGGATGAGCATGGGGGATCGCCTCCTGGACATCCTGCGCTGGGTCGATCTCGCACTCGGAGACCCGACCCGGCGAGACGAGCTTCAGTACGCCGCCATAAAGGGTAGCCTCAAGGTGCTCGATCCGCACACGGTGTTCTTCACACCCGAGGAGTATGCCAGGCAGCAGGCCCGCTTCTCGGGCTCGACCGTGGGAGTGGGGCTGATGCTCACGGCCATCGAGGGCCGCATCGTCGTGCGCGAGGTGGTGCCCAAGGGGCCCGCGGATCGCGCGGGCGTCAGGGTCGGAGACATCCTCGTGCAGGTTGGCGCCCTCGACCTGGCGAGCCTGAGCCCGGAGAAGGCCGCGGAGCTCCTCCGGGGCGAGGTGGACACGCAACTCAAGGTCATCTTGGAGAGGCGAGGCCAGAGGCTGACCTTCACCCTGACGCGCGCCGAGCTGGCGGTGCCCTCGGTCCACGCGGAGCTGCTCCCCGGCCGCGTGGCGCTCCTGAGGGTGACTGGGTTCCCCAAGAACACCCTCGAGGTCTTCGCCGGCGCCTTGGCGCCCCTCGTCCGCAAGAAGCCAGCGGCCTGGATCCTGGATCTCCGAGGCAACGAGGGCGGATACATCATGCAGGCCGCCCGCATGGCGGACTACTTCCTCGCCCAGGGCCTCGTCTGCAAGGCCCTGGGCAAGGGGGGACAGAACGTCGTCTCATGGGAGGTAAAGCCGCGGCCCGACCGGATCGATGGCCCCCTGGTGGTGCTCGTGGACCGGGGCACCGCCTCCGCGGCCGAGATCCTGGCAGGCACCCTCTCGGTCAACGACAGGGCGATCCTGCTCGGTGAGCGGACCTGGGGCAAGGGCACGGTGCAGAAGCTCTTCCCCATGCCAGACAAGTCCGTCCTGAAGCTCACCATGTGGCAGTACCTGCTCGCTGGCGACATCCCCATCCAGTCGGCGGCGATCATACCCGACGTCGTCCTCACCCGGGTACGCATAGGCAGGGGCCGCATGCGCTTCCTGACGGCCTCCCAGGCTCGAGGCGAGTCCACGCAGAAGCAAAGCCTCGACGCCATGGCGGGCGCCAAGGCCTGGAAGGGGCGCCCCGTGGCGCCTCCCATCAGGTACCTGGTCCCAGGGCAGACTGCGCAGGGCGGAAGCCAGGGGGCACCCCAACCCGCCGCGGCGCAGCCCGCCGATCCCGTGCTCGAGCTTGCGCGGGAGATCGCCGCGGCAGCCCGCAGCGCAAACCGCGGGGGGCTCATCCGGGACGCGGCTCCCCTTGTGGAGGCCTTCCGGACCCGGCATGAAGCCCAGATCCTGGATCAGCTCAAGACGCTCGGGGTGGACTGGCGTCCACCGCCCACGGACGCGCCTGAGCCAGTCCTTTCTGCGACCCTGTCGGCGAGCCCCGACAAACCCGTTGCCGGCCAGACCGTCTCCCTGGCCCTCACCCTGGAGAACAACGGGCAGACGGACGCCTTCCGGGTGGGAGCCACGTTCTCCTCCTTCTACGAGCACTTCGACGGGCGTGAGCTCCTCTTTGGACACCTGGCCCCTGGCCAGAAACGCACCCTGGAGCTCGAGAGCGAGCTGGCCCCTGGCATGAACGAGAGATGGGAGCTCGTACGGGCCCATGTCCACGCAGGCAAATCCGAGGCCACCACCGAAGCGCAGGCGGTGCTGCACATCCAGGAGCTGCTCAGGCCGCGCTTCCAGCTCTCCTGGCTTCTCGACGACAGGAAGGGCGGTAACGGCGACGGCCAGCTCTCTCCAGGAGAGTCGGCCACCTTGAGAATCTGGGTGCACAACATTGGGCCCGGAAGCGCTCGCAGCGTCCACGTGGACGCGCTGCAGGCCATGGGAGGCGTCACCATGTCCCGCGCCAGGGCGAGTCTTCCGGAGCTGGCCCCAGGAGCGACCGAGCAGGCCTCCCTGCCCATCTCCCTCTCGGCCCAGGATCGTCCAGGGATCCCGAAGAGCAGGGCCAGCATCACCCTGTCGCTCTTCGACGAGGATCTGGGAGGAAACCTGGAGGTCCAGATCGTCTTTCCAAAGGTCTTGCGTGGCAACGACTTCTTGCCGAGCAGCGCGGTCGTTTCTCCAAGAGGCGACGACATCTACCTCTCGGCCCACGCTTCCCCTGAGGGCGCCCGAGTCGGCCTGGTCCGGGCCCGCACGCGCCTTCGGGTCGAGGCAACCCGCGGCACGTGGCTGCGAGTCGCGCTGCCCGACAAGCGATTCGCCTTTGTAAAGAACGAGGACACGACTCCCGCGACGAGCGGTCCCAACGATGACGGCTACGCTCCAGTCTGGCAAGTCGCTGCGCCCGAGGTCTCGCTCGCCGAGATACCCGCCGTGTCCGTGGACCCGGATCTCCAGGTGTCAGGCCACGCCGCCTCCCCGTCTGGCGTGAAGGACCTCTGGGTGAGGGTCTGGAACCCCGAGACCGAGACCGAGCAGGTAAGCCAGGTGGACTACCAGGCGGCGCCGCCCGGCGGCGCGAAGCGCCTCGAATACCGGACCAAGGTGCCCCTCAGGCCGGGGAACAACCATGTCGTGGTGGACGCCCGCGATCTCAAGGGCGTGACGGGCCAGGTCCGCCGCACCGTATACCGGCCGTCAGCGGATGACACCTCCACCCCGCGCCCGCCTCCCAGAAGCCCGCCCGGCGAGGAGACGGAAGACGCCCCTGCCCGCCAGCCCGAGACGAAGCGAGGCTGCCGCTGCGACGCTGGTCAGGGAGGTCTGATGACCCTCGGGGTCCTCATCCTCGTCGTCCTCGGGCTCATGGCCCGGCGCCGAAGCCTCCTGAAAAAGATCGTGCCTTGACCGCTGCGTTGTGCGCCCGTCTGGACGTCATGCCGAAGTCGTAGCTGTGGAGACGCGGAAACCTCAGCCCATCTGGCTGATTACCACGCAGTGTGCTCTCGAAGGGCTCCCCCCGATGCGGCTCGGTTTCCCAGTTCACCTGTTCCGACCTCTCGAGTGTGCAGGGGCTCGTCGACGATGGGAGAGCGCCTGAAGGCGCTGTCGGCGAGGAGCGTGGCCATGCCCATCAGAAGGAAAATGGGCAGGGCGCGACGCACCCAGACGTTCTTGGGAGGGGCGAGCCCGCGGGTGGTTCTGTCCCCTGCCCCGGCATCCCGGGCAGCCTCGCCCTCGTTGGCCTGCGTCCTAGCCAGGGCCGATGGGGCCCTGGATGACCGGTGGGATGAGGAAGTAGACGTCACGATTGTCCAGGGGGGAGCCGTCACCGTACACGGTCAGGCGGGCCTTGAAGACCTGGGGCACCGGGGTGGCCGGAACGAAGTCGTTTACGGGCACGGGATGCACGTCCCAGCACACCGGCGTGCCGCCGAGGAGCGACGGGAAGCTGTCGTGGTGGCCGTCCTGGTCCGTATCGGCGGTGGGGCTCACGTTGGTGCAGTTCCCAGGGCCGACGAGGTTCACCACCAGGTAGTCGATGAACTGCAGGGCGTCTCCGTCGTCGTCGGCCAGGTCCACCGCGCCGATCGTGACGTTCAGGGGCACGCCCTGCACCAGCTCGAGCACGCCCTGCTTGGTCGCGGGCACCACCGCCGCGTCCAGGGCCGCGTACACGAAGGGCTGGTTGTTCGTGTCCAGGGTGCCCGAGGCGTTGCCGAGATCGGTCAAGCAGTCCACTGCGTAGTAGCAGGGAGTGCCGCTATTGTCGCCCGTGCCGTAGAGCCCGATGTACTTGATCCCAGCCGCCTGGAGCGCATTCCCTACGATGGCGGCGTCGGACATGCAGGCCGAGCCCTGGTTGCCGGCATCGGTGACATGTATGAGGACGCGCACCGCGTCGGAGCGGAACCCCGGGCAGCCCACCGCGCCGGGGGTCGTGCTGCAGTTCTGGTTGGTGTTCGAGCAGAGGGCCGGGTTGGCCACGCAGGCCGCCGACTGGTAGACCGCCTCGGTGCCCCCCGCCATGGACACCCCGGCGAAGGCGTTCGCCGTAACCGTCGGATTGGCCTGCAGGCTCACCAGGTTCTGGTTGGTGTTGCAGTTGTCGAAGTGCCCCATGCCGGACCATAGGTCGGCCACGCAGCCGTCGCCCTCCAGAGGATCCTGGATGCACTCGAGCTGGAAGCAGACCTGGCCCGTGGGGCAGTCCGAGTCCAAGAGACAGGCGGTGCCGTACCTCGTACACGTGAGCTCGTTGATGATCTGAGGGAGCCCTGTCGAGAGGGCGGTGAACTCCTGGCTCATGGAGCCCGTGCGATCGATCATGAAGTAGATGTCCGCGAACTGCACGCTGGTGCGAAACTCCAGGGTGTCCTCGAGGGGGTCCGTGGGCTCCTCGTAGGGCACCACGAACACGAAGTTGCCCCAGGCCTGGGGGTTGTCGGCGGGGTTCTGGGGATCGGTGCCAGCGGCAACCTCGATTAGGTCCGTCACGCCGTCGCCGTCGGTGTCGGCCTCGAGGCGATCCGTCTCCCCCGGGTCCACCACTCCGTTGCCGTTCAGATCTTCCAGGTGATCCGGCAGCCCGTCGTTGTCCGAGTCGAGATCCCGGAAGTCGGGAGTGCCATCTCCGTCCGTGTCCACCGGGCGCGTCTCGGTGGTG
>JAVEWA010000388.1:0-6704 GCA_034004785.1 Polyangia bacterium | reverse complement strand
TGAGGAAGCGGGAGACCTCCTCGGCCCAGTTCACCTTCTGCCGGATCACGGGGACATGGCCGAGCTTCGACTTCTCGACGAAGTCCTCGAAGCTCTCGGCCCTGAGCTCCGCCATGTGGAGCGCCATGGCCTCTTCGGTGGTGAGGGTGAGGAGCTTGCCCTTCTGCAGGCCCGAGATGGTGGCCTTCAGCTCAGCGGGCACGTCCTCCACCTCCACGCTCATGTCCACCATGGCCTCGGCCAGATCCCCTCTCCTCCCCTTGGCCTCGGCGGTGGCCTTGAACTCCTTTCGCAGGTAGGAGACGACCTTCTCGCCCACTGGCTGAGCCTCTCCGCCTCCTCCGACCTGCACCGGCGTGGCCGCGCCGATGGAGCCCCCGGGCACCATCACGATGAGGTCGCAGGCCAGGGAGATGAGCGCGCCCGCGCTGATGGCGCGCGGGTTGATGAGGGCGACGGTCTTGGCCTTGGTGCGCAACAGCCCATCGCGGATCTGGGTGGCCGCGTCCACCCTGCCTCCGAAGGTGTCTATGTCCAGCACCACGAGATCCCCCGCCTTGGCCTTCTGGAGCACGCGCAGCACGAAGGAGCTGAGCCCCAGCTCGATTGTGCCCGACACGGGGATCACCAGGATGCGCCTCGTCCCATTGAGGATGGCCTCTGGGTCCTTCTTGGGCTTCACGCCATCTACCGGCGCCTTTGGGATCTGCACTGCCTTGCCGCTCCGCAGCACCTCCTTGCCGGCCCAGCCGAGCCTGTGCACGAGCGACTGCAGATCGGAGCGATCGAAGTCACCGAGGCCCAGGCGAACGGCCTCCCGGGCCCCGAGGGTCACGAGCGCACCGACGGGCGGCGGCGACGGTTTCTTTGCCTTCGCATCTGCCGCTGCCATGGACGATATGTATGGATCGGGAGACGGGGAGCTCTTCTCGGGCCCTGGGATAGAGGAAGCGCCTGCGTCCGCCCCATCTCCACCCTGCATCGCAGGAGTCTTCTCCTGGGCTACCCCGGCGGCGGCGGTCCCTTGCCCGGCGCGAGGCGGCGCGGGCGCGATCACCATGGCCCTTGCCCAGTCCTCGGGCCTGCCCGCGATCCGAGCCGCCTCCCGGAAGGTCTCGGCCAGGGCCGCCAGTTCCCCATCGGACATGCGTCTCGCCGAGAACTGGGTCTGGCTCGCGGCGCCCCAGCGCGCGCCCGGAGCGAGCACCACCACCTGAGCCGCGAAGGGCAGGAGCGCCGCCTCGCCGAGGGCCTGACCTCTCACGAAGACCACCAGGGGGCCCTTGAAGGCCCCGAGGGAGTCCCTGACCTTCTCCACCGCGCCGGGCACCCCACCCACCGAGTCCAGCTCCAGCACCACCGCCTCGTCGTCCGCCACGCCGCGCAGATCTCGGGCGAGGCCCTGGGCCGCGGCCTCGTCCAGCGGACCGGCCAGGGACACCACCTGGACTCGCTTGGCCCCGGCGAGGGACGTGAGCCTGTCGAGGCGCGCCTTTCGAAGAGCCTCGGCGGCCGGGTCTGGAGCCTCCTCCATTGCAGCATCTTTCTTCCGGGGCCCCGCGTCCTTCTTCGGCACGCCGCCTGGCGGGGCCACGCAGCGGCCCACCGCGAGGGACACCCCCAGCGCCGTCGTGAGGAGAGATGCGAGCAGACGGGGCGAAAGCCTCGTATTCATGGCAAGAGTCGTAGCATCATCCCCGCCGTCGGGCAATCGCCCCCTTAGCCATCTTGCCCCTGCCCGACCCGATGAATGGCCCAGAGCAGGCTCCGAATATCAGCCCCGAGAGCCCTGAGGCCCGGCTCAGAGCAGATTCTTCAGACCAGCCTGCTTGGCCCAGGCCAGGGCCTGCTGGAACTCCGCCTGCCTGATCCCGCGGGAGATGTCGGGGTGCTCGTGGGCCTTGTGGGCGGGGTAGTACTGGTCCATCAGGTTCACCGCGGTGTCGGGGCCCAGCTCCTTGGCCACCCAGCGCAGGAACCTGTCGGTGCCTCCCACGTTGTTCGGCATCACCAGGTGCCTGATGCCGCAGGACGCCCTGCCTTGTCCTGTGCCCCCTCGCCGCCAGCGCCTCTTGCAGGCGGCATGCTGCGCTTGCACCCTGCTGCCAGGTGCGGGCCCCCGGCGGCGCAGAGAGCTCCCCCGGCCGCAACCACCCGTCTCAAGGCCTCTCGTCGGGATGGCATGGCAAGCACCTCCTCGGCTCGTGGTAGAGTATAGCCCATGATGGCCGCCGGGCTGCCCGAAGCGGCCAGCAGCCCCGATGGAAGGGGTGCTTCATGAGAGAACACCTCGGCCCTACACTCTCGAAGGAGAACCTCCGCCGCGTCATTTCCAGAGGGCTCGGCCTCGCTGCCCTCCTCGGATTGCTCACCCCGGGCCCGGGCTGCGAGCCCGCCATAGACGAAGGGCTCTTCACCTGCGATCCAAACGCGCCCGATCCCTGCCCGGCCGGCTACGCCTGCCTGCGCCGGGGCACGAGCTTCGAGGCCCACTGCTACGCCGAGGGAGATGGCTATTGCGGCGACGGCCAGTGGAACCCAGAGCATGGAGAAGAGTGCGACGGCCAGGTCCTCGGCGCTCTCGACTGCCCGGACGGGACCAGGCTCTGCAGCCCCAACTGCGAGGCCTCATGCGCGACATGCGGCAACGGCGTCCTCGAGCGGGTGGGCGATCAGGGCGAGGTCTGCGACGGCTCGGACCTCGGCGGCCGGAGCTGCCTTACTCTTGGATACGACGAAGGCCTCCTCCAATGCGACGCCCAGTGCCAGCTCGATACCTCAAACTGCAGAGCCTTCTGCGGCAACGGCGTGGTGGAGACCTCGATGGGCGAAGAGTGCGACGGCCAAAACCTGGGCGCAGACGAAGGGGAGAGCTGTGCGAGCCTCGGGCTCGGGCGCCTGGGCCAGCTAGGATGCGACGATGACTGTCTCCGCAAGGACACCTGTCAGATCTACTCGGGCATCGCCCTCGGTTACTGGTCTGCCTGCGGCCTCGGGAGCCTCGGCAGGGCCTACTGCTGGGGAAGGGGGACCTACGGAGCCCTGGGGAACGGAACCTACGACAGTCAGGATGCGCCACAGGGCGCGCCGGCACCAGAGAAGTTCATTCACCTCGCCGCCGGAACGAACCACTCGTGCGCCTTGACGGACGACGGCTCGGCCTGGTGCTGGGGCGACAACACCCTCGGCCAGCTCGGCACGGGCGACAGCGTGACCAAGCTCAGGCCCACCAAGGTGAACACCTCTCTCCGCTTCTCCATGCTGGCGCTCGGCGTCTATCACAGCTGCGGCATCGAGCAGGACGGGGCGATCTACTGCTGGGGGGGAAACAACTCCTGCCAGCTGGGCACGGGCAACGAAGACGGCAAGCTCACGCCCTACCGCGTCGCTGGCGCCCTCTCCTTCGTCTCCCTCTCCGCCGGAGGCTTTCACACCTGCGCCGTGGACACGGCTTTCCAGGCCCACTGCTGGGGCAGCGGAGATTGCGGCCAGCTCGGCGCTGGCGACAACCTTCGCCGCTGCGAGCCCTCTGCCGTGCTGGGCGGCATCGCCTTCGTCTCGATCTCGGCGGGCATGATGCACACCTGCGCCGTGGACACGGCCAGTGGCGCGCATTGCTGGGGCGACAACAGCTCGGGCCAGCTCGGCAACGGCACCTTCGGCTCGACGGTTCTCTTGCCCTCCCCGGTGCCTGGCCTCTCCTCCATCTCGCAGATCGCTGCGAGCGAGTTTCACAGCTGCGCCCTCGAAGAGACGGGCCGGGCCTTCTGCTGGGGAGGCAACTACTCGGGCAAGCTGGGAAACGGCACCACCCAGGACTCGGCCAGCCCCACCGAAGTCCATGGAAGCCATTCCTTTGGGAGCCTCAGCCTGGGCGGGGCCTTCACCTGCGGCGTGGATCTCGGGGGCGCGGCCTGGTGCTGGGGCGACAACTTCTTCGGCCAGCTCGGCGCGGGCCTGCCCGCCTCGAGCGCCACCACTCCGGTCCTGGTGGCGCCCTCGACCTCCGACGGCCCGGAACAAGGGCCCTGAACGGAAAGGATGCACCTTTGCCAAAGCAGCAGCTCTCCCTCGAACCAGGCGGCCCGAAGCGCCTCGTTATCACCTGGAAGGGCCTGTGGAGAAACACCTCTGTCTCCCTGGACGGCCGGGAGCTCGGGGTCATCCCCGACAAGGACAGCTTGAAGGCCGGCAGGGACTTCGCCCTGCCAGACGGCTCCGGCCTCCACGTCCAGCTCCACCAGCGGCCCTACCAGACCGAGCTCCAGGTGCTTCGCAACGGCCAGCCCCTTCCAGGCTCGGCCAGCGACCCGGCGAGCAAGCTCAAGCTGTCCTATGGCGCGATCTTCTTCGTGGCTGCCCTGAACATACTACTGGGACTTATCGTCGAGCTGACCGGCTCCGACTTCTTGAAGAGCATCGGCCTCGGAGTGTTCTCCGTGGTCTTCGGAGCCATCTTCCTGTTCCTCAGTTTCTTCGTGATGAAGCTCTCCCTCGTGGCCCTCATCGTCGCAATTGTCTTGTTCAGCGTGGACGCCGTGGCCAGCTTCGTGCTCGTCGCGAGCGCCGGAGGCCAGCCCTCCATCGGCGGCATCGTCATGAGGGTCTTCCTCCTCTTTGGCATGGCCCAGGGCATACCGGCAATCCGGGCAATGAAGGCCGCGGAGCGGCTGCCTCCGCCTGTAGCCTACCCCTGGGGCGGCCAGGGGACCGGCAGCCAGGTGCCAGGCCCGGGCCCTGCTCCCGGCTCGGCCACAGGCCAAGCCGCGAACCGCGGTGAGCCACAGAATCCCTCGGACCCGGAGAACCCCTACCGACGCAAGGCCTAGTGTTCTTCTTCCGGCAGAGGGACGCGACGGACGCCTAGTTGTCGATGGTAACGTGGATGGCGCGGATCTTCATGCCCACCGAGATGAGATCCTTGATGTTGTCGCCGTCAACGTCCACGTCGGGCTGAAGGGCCGAGTTGATGAACATGTTGCAGCGGAGCTCGGTGACCGACAGGGGCAGTGTGGCGGGATCCTCGTCCCAGCGCGAGCACTCCCCAACGCCGTTCTGGACGTCGGCGCAGCCCTCGATGGTCGAGCTGCAGTTGGAGTCCACGTACCCGAGGAGCGACTGAGAGAAGCTGGAGGTGGGATCGGTGCGGATCCGGTCGTTGAGACGCACTGCCATGAAGGGCAGGAGCTGGTTGTTAACGGTCTGCTTGGTCAGCCCGCCTCCGAGGTGAAGCTCCGGGATCTCGTCGGCCGTGATGACCCCGGGGGAGTAGGCCTGCGCGCGCTCGAGTGGGAGATAGACGATGCCGCCCAGCATGCCGATGGGCATCACGAAGGACCTCGGCCCAGTGGTCAGGGTGCCCTCCACGAGGGCACCGCAGAGGTGCGCCGCCCGGTCCGCCTCCATGTCGATCAGGGCGTGGCCCTGCCCGCTGAGGTTGTCCTCGGTGGCGTCGATTGTTGGATCGGCCAGACCGGGGAACAACTGGAAGGCCACCCCGAGATCCGTGGGGAATTCGTCCACCATCATTCTGACGAGCAAGATGAACTCGCCGTTCTGCAGATCCTCGTTGATGCTCCTGTTTGCCTCCCCCGCCTGATCTTCCCCGAGGATCCCGAGAATGCCGCCGAGGGCGTTGTCGATCTCGCCGTCGTTGTCCATGTCCACGCCTATCGTGCTCCCCTCGGCGGCGCTGCTTGGAACGGTGATCTCGGTGGCGATGTACTCCGCCTTGCTCCCCTCAGTGAGGCTGCACTTCGGACAGCAGTCCTCGCACCAGTGGCAGTTCTCGAAGGTGTCGCAGACGTCGTCGTTCGTGCAGGGGCGAGGCCCCAGACAGATGGGGCTGAGGCGGCAGTCGGGATCCTCGCAGTCGGTGAGCCCGTCGCCGTCGTCGTCCAGCCCGTTCTCGCACTCGGACTCCTGGGTGCACTGCAGGGAGGAGGCGCAGTCGGGATCGTCGCAGTCGGTGAGCCCGTCGCCGTCGTTATCCAATCCGTCCAGGCAGCTCTCCTCGCGAAGGACCCCGAAGTCGTAGGTGCACCCCGAGGGGCAGAGACAGAGCCCGAGCGCGAGGGCTGCCAGGATTGGCCGGAGCTCGATGGATCCCGACTTGCTCATCGGATCACCACTCTACCCTGACATGCACCGAGCCCGGACCCAAAATTGGCTCCACAAGAGCGCCCTGGGGAGCTTCGGGCCGCTTCCACCGGGTGAAGAGGGCGAGCACGCCGGTGGCAGCGACAGCGACTGCCGAGAGCCCCCAGAGGACGTTGGCACCGGCCTGCATGGACCGGCCCTCCGAGGCCAGGCCTGCGTTCCAGGGCTCTCCCTGGAAGTCCCGGTAGATCTGCCTGGTGGCCAGGGAGGTGCCCATCGCCGCCACGAGGAGCGCCACCGAGGCGCCTCCAGCGCCGGCCAGCCATTTCCAGTGGAGTCGCCCCATGGGAGCACGACGCGCCGGCGCAGGTTGCGCCACCACCGGCCTCGGGGGAGGAGGAGGCTCCACCCGATCGATCTCCCAGTTCTTCTCGCCGCCGGGTTTCAGCGTGATGGTCTGATGCCTGAGCACCTGGCTCCCCAGGCGGATCTCCACGACCCTGAGGCCAGGCTGCACCACCAGCTCGGTGCTCATCGCGCCCGCCCGCCTTCCGTCCACGAAGACCTCCACTCCTGGGGGAGCCTCCCGGATCTGGATCGTGAGG
>JAVEWA010000387.1:0-6707 GCA_034004785.1 Polyangia bacterium | reverse complement strand
CAGGGATCTCGGCGATGCCCTTCATCTTCATGGCCAGGGCGCACTGCTGGAGGTGATCCCTCGTGAGGGACGGATCCCCCTGCCCTACGAGGGTGAGCGGCGTGGCCATGACGGGGCCATCGGCCTTGCCGTAAAGCGAGGTGACGAAACGGAAGTCGGCTCCCAGCTCCCGCAGGGCGGCCGCGCTGGTCACCAGCTTGACGCAGCTGGCCGGGTGCAGGGCCTGGCCTCCCCGGCGGGCGAAGAGGACCGGGCCCCCGAGGACCTTCACGTACACCGCGAAGGTCCCCACGCGGGCGAGGGGGTTGGCGTAGGCCTTTCGCAGCCTGGCTACGAGCTGGGTCCGTCCCATCGAGCCGCCGCCGGCGTCGGGCTTGCGCTCGGCGCCCTGAGCCCTGGGCCCCCTCTGTCGGGCAGATGCCTCGCTGGATGAGAACAGGGCCGAAATGACGAGGAGCGGCGCGAGGCTCCTCGCCAGGGGCCATCGAGGGCGTGTGTCACTCATGAAGCTTCCGGAGGATTGCATTTTGAAACGGCTCCAATGATGGCCAGGGCAGTGCTAGGGCTGCTCGGGCGGCGGCCTCTGGAATGAATAGTTCAGCAGGTAGGGCTTCTCCGCGAGGGTCTGCGAGGACGATCCCGGCTTGCGCGATACGACTATCAGCGGCGCCGGAGCCCCCAGGGGCCAACTCAGGTCCGCAAGGCTCACGGCCCCTCCCTGGGCGCTCCTTGGGGAGCTGGCTATCCAGGCCATCTCGTATGGGTGGCCAGCGAGGTGCACTGCCTCCTTACCCTTGGGTTCAGGAGGTGTTCCGGGAGGCGCGGAGGCGCTCTTGCCTGCGCCTTCTTCGGCCAGCCCCTTGGGCCGCAGCCCGATCACCCTGAGCTGGACCTCGGCGCCGGACAGCCCCGAGACTGTCACCGAGAACCGCCCTCCCCCTCTTCCCTCGGGCCTGAACATGTCGACGTCGTCGGGCCTGGCCAGGAAGCCCTCCACCCGCTCGCCGGAGCGGATCCGGTTGGCCGCCTCGAGGGAGTCGTTCGGCTCCACCTCGTCGCCAGGCCCGAGTGGTCGCCAGTCTATGGTGAGCCGATACCAGTCGTCGATGTTCGTGCCCGGGGTCTTGCTGGCCACCTCCTGCACCACGGCGAAGTGGCGTCCGGGCCGCAGCACGAGGTTCGGCAGCACCTCGTCGGTGCGCGCGGGGCCGTTGTTCACCGCGGCGAGCTCGCGCCCCTCGGCGTCGTAGATCTGCAAAGAGAGATCGATGTAGGGGATGCCGGTGAGACGCGCGTACAGCACGACCGCGCCGCGGGCCTTCACCTCGAAGGAATAGACGTCCACGTCCGACTGGGTCGCGCTCAGACGCTTGCCGATCTGTCCTCGCACCGCTCGCCCGCGGGCGATTGGGTTGGCCTCGGCGGTGGTGCTGTTGGGCTCCCGCTCAGTCTGCATGCCGCGAGATGGCTCCGCGGGGAGAGTCAGCCACCAGGCCAGTCCGGCCCCGACCCCGAGCAGCATCAGGATTGGCGTGACTATGGACATGACGCGGCGCCGCTTCAGGCGGCGCTCGAAGGCGTCCATGTCCTCCCTCCGCAGGTTGTTGTCCGCGGTGAAGGGAGAGACGGACACCGAGAAGGCGGGCATGGAGGTCATGCTCTGGGGGTCCTGCGCCGGAGAGCCTCCGAGCACGCGGACCGTCGGCACGGACAGGGCGGCGATGCATGCCTCCAGCGCCTTCCTGAAGGCGCGGGTAGTCTGAAACCGCTCGGCCGGGTTCTTGGCCATGGCCCGCATGATCACGGCCTCCACCACCTCGGGGATGTCGAGGTCGGGCCGGCGCTGACGCGGGGGCACCAGCGGCTCTGTCAGGCACTTGGTCAGCACCCCGACAGGGGTCTTCGCTGGATATGGCACGAAGCCGGTGAGGAGCCGGTAGAGGGTGGCGCCGATCGCGTAGATGTCGGCCCGCGCGTCCACCGACTCGCCGCGGATCTGCTCGGGCGCCATGTAGTAGGGCGTCCCGATTACGTTTCCCTGGGCCGTGATGTTCGCCTGATCCTTGGTTCCTCGGAGCAGCGCCAGCCCGAAGTCCAGCACCTTGACGTAGTCCGTCCCGTCGGTGCCGCGAGACACCAGCACGTTCTCAGGCTTCACGTCCCGGTGGACTATCCCGGCCTCGTGAGCCTCCTCGAGGGCCAGGCAGAGCTGAACCACGAGCGGGAGCGCGCGCGCGTAGGGGAGCGGCCCACCCTCACGGCAGAGGCTCCCGAGATCCCGCCCTCTGACGAACTCCATCACCAGGAAGAGGGTCCCATCGTGCTCACCGAAGTCGAACACCTGCACCGTGTGCGGGTGGGAGAGCCTCGAGACGGCCTTTGCCTCGCGCTGAAAACGCGCCACCACGTCAGGCTCCCTGGTGAGCTGGGGATGCAGGAGCTTCATCGCGGCGATCTTGCCCATGCGGATGTGCTCGACCCGGTAGACCTCCCCCATGCCTCCCCGTCCCACGCGGTCGAGCACGCGGTAGCGCCCCTCCAGGATCCTGCCGGACCAGGAGTCCGAACCATCGGCCTTCTTGTCGGGATACCCGCACTCGGGGCAAACCGCGTCCGGGCTCGCAAGCGGGCTATCGCATGTCGGGCAGTTCACGACGCGAACCCGCTCAGGCCTTCCTTACAGGCGTCCTCGAGGACGTCGGCGGGACTCAAGGCCCACCACCCATCGGCCCGGCGGGCGAAGGCCGCGCAGAAGGCGCCTTTCGGGCCTGATCGAAGACCGCCACGACCTTTGGCGATACCTGCACCGGGTCCAGCTTCCATCCTGGCCTGGCCGAAAGCGCGGACTTGGCAGCGTCGAGGGCCAGGATGGGTCTGCCGAGGGCCACGAAGGCCGTGCAGCGCACCAGGTGAAGCTCGGCCCGCAGGCCCGGAGCGAGCCCCTCTCCTGCTGCGATGGTCCCTGTTCGTGCGAGGGCCTCTACGAATCTTCCTTTGCGGAGATCGGCCCTGGCCTCCTCGATGCCCTGGGCCGCGCGTCTGGCGGCGCCGGGATCCTCGGTAGGCAGCGAGGTGGGCACGTACCACCCCAGGAGGCGCAGGCCAGGCAGAGGAAGAAGGATCCGCCGCCGCGCCGCCCGTTCCCCTGGCCCGAGCCCGTTGAAGTCCCTGATCCAGGCAGCCTGGGCCGCCACTCGCGAGTCCCGCTCGGGCAGATCGAGCAGGAGCGCCGCGAGCCTCTCCAGGCGGAGCCCTCCAGCGCCATCCGCTTCCAGCACCGCGGGGATCAGGATCACGTGTCCCCTGGGCGCTTCCTGCTTCTCCGGCTTGTGGTTGAGGCGCGCCAGGAAAGCCCCCTTGGCGCCATCCCCGAGGTAGTCCGCTGCGAGCTGGCTCCACGTGTCACCCGGGCGGATGCGGTAGCTCCAGGAGGTGGGTAGCCGGATGGTCTTGCCCGCAGGGAGCTTGGGCAGGCGGCGCCCGAGGGCAGGGAGCCCATTGGCGAGCAGGATGGCCCTCGCCTCGGAGGAGCTGCCATAGTAGCGCACCGCGAGCTGTGACGCCGGCTCCGCCGCGGAGAGGGTCACCTGGATGCTCCGGTCGAGCGGCCCCGAAGAGGGGGCCACCTGCGCAGAGGCTTCTTCGGCCACGAGGGCGGACACGAGGCCGGCGAGCGCGAGCCCGGCCATCCCGGCTGTGGCCACGGCGCGCCTCACCTAGCCCTCCTTGGAGGAGGCGCCGAGAGATCGACCTCCAGGGTGCTCACGCTCCCCCTTCTCACCTCCACCCTGTGAAGGCGGGAGCCAAGGGTCGGGTGTACGATCTTGACCTCGTGCTCCCCATCGGGCAAAGGGATGGGTCTCGCAAAGGGAGTCGTCTCCACGAGGACTCCGTCAACGTGCACGTGACCCCAAGGATGAGCCCAGACCTGCAGCCCGCCAAGCTCCGCCTTGGCCCAGGCACTGACCGGCCGTCCAGAGGAGCCCCGGGGCTCGCTCGATATGGCCTCCCCGCCCTTCGCCCCCTCCTTGCGGGGCCCGTCCCTCGAGGGCCAGCTTGCCAGCACCACCACCAGCAGGACGAGGAAAAGCACGATGGAGACGCCCGCCACCCAGACAGACGCGGGGAGGCCCAGGACCGACCTGCCCGCGCCGCTCGGATCGGGGCGCCAGGAGGCGCGCCGGGCCGGAGCTCCCGCCTCGGACAGCACCCCGGCGGTCTGCTCGGCGCTGAGCTCCCCGATCGACCGAAGCCAGCCGAGGAGGCGCAGCTCCTGCGGCGTGGTGAGCCTGGCAGCCACGAACCGCTCGAGGGCCAAGGCCAAGTGCTGCGCCACTGGATAGCGATCCTCCGGCCCCTTCTCGAGGCACCGGAGCACGATGCGCTCGAGCTCCCTCGGAATGCCCGGGTCGATCGCCCTGGGAGGAGCTGGCCTGTCCACGCGGATCTTGTGCAGGACCGTGCGGACGTCGTCTTGCACGAAGGGCTTCTGCCCGGTGATCATCTGGTAGAGCACCACCCCGAGGCTCCAGATGTCCGTGCGCCCATCCAGCTTCTCACCGAGGATCTGCTCCGGGGACATGTAGGAGGGAGTCCCCACCCCAGCCCCCGTCTGGGTCAGATCCCCGAAGTGCTCCTGGCGGGCAATGCCGAAGTCCATGAGCTTGATGTCGCCAGACACCGTGAACATGATGTTCGCCGGCTTGACGTCCCGGTGGATCACCCCCCGCGAGTGGGCATAGTCGAGGGCGCGCGCAACTTGTAATCCGACGATTGCGGCCACGTCGAAGGGGACCTTCTCGTGCCTCTCCAGCACGTCGTAGAGGTCCACCCCCTCCAGCAGCTCCGTGACCATGTAGCGGAGGGCGTCGTCGGTTCGGTACTCGAAGATCTGGAGGATGTTCTCGTGCTGCAGCCTGGCGAGGGAAAGGGCCTCGCGATCGAATCGCTCGACGAGGTGAGGCTGCGAGGCCACGTCGGCTCGCAGCACCTTGATGGCCACAGGCCTGGCCAGGTTGTCCTGCACCGACTTGTACACCACCGACATGCCGCCGGAGCCTATCTCCCGCTCGATCCGGTAGGGCCCTATGCGAAGGGTTGGCGCCGTACTCCTGCCAGCCTCCTGGCGAGGAGACTGGGGAGGAGGGGTGGGCTCTGGTGGCGACGGCCGGACCTCCTCGAAGAGCGACTCGATGAGCCGCTCAGATGGAGGCGCGCTGGGAGGCAGCGGGCTGAGACCCGTGGGCGGCTTGATCACTCTGTTTCGACGGGACAGCGCGGAGGGCTGCGGGAGCATTGCCTGGCCAGGCACACCCGCAGAGGGCTCTCCACTCTGCCGCCCGGGCTGTTCAGGTTTGTCTGTCATCTAACCCCGATAGTCTGTTCCACCCGGAGCTCGGACCCGGGCCGAGTTTACCACTTTCGCCCCGTGAGCAAATCCCAATAAGGCCAGGCAGCGGCGTGATTGCGAAAGGGCTGTGCACGGGATATATCGATTGAGCTATGCAGACACCCGAAAACAACCCTAGCTTCCGACAGGCCCTCGACCTGCTCTCAAGGGGAGTGGATGCCCAGGCCCTCTCGCTGCTCACCGGCCTCGGCCAAGAGACGGGCGAGGCTGGAGCTTCGCGCCTGGCTCGCCTGTTCTGTCTCGCCCTGCTCGGGGAATGGAGCGAGCTCGAGCGGGCTTCGGCGAGCTGGCCCTTCGGCCCGCTCCAGACCGTCAGTGCCCTGCGGGCCCTCTCCCTGGCCAAGATGGAGCCCTCCGAGGAGGCCCTCCGCCTGGCCCTCGACTCCGCCTGGCTCCCTTCGAGGCCAATCCCGGAGCCTGGCGACGAAGCCCTGTGGCGGCTCTGGACCCTGTGGGAGGGCCCCCTCTCCGCCAGGCTGCTTCGCGTCCAGCTCGGGCGCCAGGGTGAGAGCCTTGCCCGAGAGGCTCCTCGGCCCTCCGGCGGCGGCCGGGATCATGAGGCCGCAGAGGCCGAGGCCAGCGACCCCTTCCTGGAGGCCATCCTGGCGCTCCTCGACCCCCTTCCAGGCCGGGCGCGCTCCTTGCTCGGAGGCGCGGTGGAGATCGGATTGGACCTGGCCCCTGCCCGCCTCGCCCTGGCGCGGCTCCATCGCCGCGCCCATGATCGGGACGGCGCCAGAGCGATCCTTCGCAGGATCCCAGGGGAGACGCTCGAGGCTCCCTGGCAGGAGCGCCTCGCCAAGGAGATCGAGGCCTGCGCGAGGGACTCGGAGCTGCAGCGAGCCACGAAGGTACGGCTCGAGCGGGGCCCAGACAGCCGGGTCCTCCGAAGGGCGCGGGGAGTGCTCCTGTCCATCGAGACGAAGGGGCAGACCTGGACCCGCCCCGTGGAATCAGAGCCCCTGGGGGCGGCCCTGGCGGGCATGGTGAGCGACCACCTGGCGGCTGCCTGGGTCCTGGCCGACTGGACCCTGGCCGAGGGCGATACCGACATGCACGAGGGCCTGGACGAGGCTCTCGAGCGCCGAGACTACCCGAGGGCGCTCTCCCTGGGGCGCCGGCTCATGTCGAGTCGGCCTGACGACGCGGCCCTGGCAGCCAGGGTCCTCGCCGCCGCGGTGAATCTCAGAGAGCCCCAAGGCGCCATCGAGCTCTCGCAGCGAGCGGTCGTGCTCACCGAGGAGGCGCCATCCGCGCTCAGGAGGCACGCCGCCCTGCTCTTTGCCGCGGGCACCGT
>JAVEWA010000386.1:0-6725 GCA_034004785.1 Polyangia bacterium | reverse complement strand
CGAGCCGAGGGTTTGCGGGCCCAGGCAAAGGAGCTTGAAGCGGCTGGTAAACGGCCCGACGCGCTCTTGCCCGAGTGCTTCGCCATGGTGCGAGAGGCCTCCCGGCGCACCCTCGGCTTGCGCCACTACGACGTGCAGATCCTCGGCGGGGTGGCGCTCCACAGGGGGAACATCGCCGAGATGAAGACCGGCGAGGGCAAGACCCTGGCCGCCACCCTCCCGGTGGCGCTCGGCGCCCTCGGGGGCCGGGGCGTGCACGTGGTCACGGTGAACGACTACCTCGCGGCCCGTGACGCGGCTTGGATGCGTCCTGTGTACGAGATGCTCGGGCTCACGGTTGGCGTGGTGACCGAGGACATGGATCCGGAGGGGGAGCGGGAGCGGCGCAAGGGGGCCTACTCTTCCGACGTCACCTACGTCACGAACCACGAGCTGGTGTTCGACTACCTCCGCGACAACCTGGCCCTGACCCCCGAGGAGGTCGTGCTCAGGCCGCTCCACTTCGCCGTGGTGGACGAGGTGGACTTCCTGCTTCTCGACGAGGCCCGTACTCCCCTCATCATCAGCGGGCCCGCCGGGGGCGACGTGAGCCTCTGCCTGGAGGCCAGGCGGATGGTTGCCCCACTTCGGGAGGGATTGCACTTCAAGGTCGAGCACAAGACCCGCTCCGTGTCCGTGCTGGAGAAGGGCTGGGCTGCCCTCGAGAAGGCCGTGGGGGTTCGAAACCTGGCGGACGCCGAGCACCTCGAGTGGCAACACGTCCTGCATAACGCCCTGCTCGCTCACGGAGTCTGGGAGCGGGACGTGGACTACATCGTGGAGGGCGACCGGGTGCTCCTGGTGGACGAGTTCACAGGGAGGGTGAGCCGGGACAAGCGCCTCGCAGACGGGCTGCACCAGGCCATCGAAGCCAAGGAGGGCGTGGAGGTACGCGCCGAGGACGTGACGCTGGCCAAGACCAGCTACCAGAACTACTTCAGGCTCTACCCCCGGCTCTGCGGCATGACCGGCACGGCCTTCAGCGCCCGGCAGGAGCTCGCGAGGACCTACGGCCTTAGGGTGGTCGTCGTGCCGACCCACCGCCCCATGATAAGGAGGGACTGGGAGGAGCAGGTCTTCAAGACGGGCGACGAGAAGTTCGACGCGGTGATGGCCGAGATCGAGGAGCTCAGAAGGAACGGACGCCCGGTGCTGGTGGGCACCACCTCGGTGCGAGAGTCGGAGCTCCTCTCGGAGCGGCTAGCTAAGGCCAGCGTGCCCCACGAGGTGCTGAACGCCAAAAACCACGAGGCCGAGGCGGCGGTCGTGGCCCAGGCGGGCCGCTCGGCCGCGGTGACCATCTCCACGAACATGGCCGGTCGAGGAGTGGACATCTTGCTCGGGGGAAACGCAGAGGCCCTGGGCGCGGCCAGCGAGGGGCCGTGCGAGACCGATCGGTCAGCCATCGAAGTGGAGTGCGCCAAGGACAGGACGCGCGTCACTGCCGCGGGAGGTCTCGCGGTGCTGGGCACCGGGCTCCACGAGGCCAAGCGGATCGACGACCAGCTCAGAGGCCGGGCCGGGAGACAGGGCGACCCGGGGAGCTCGCAGTTCTTCCTGTCCCTCGAGGATCCCATCTACAAGAAGTTCGGCAAGAACCTCCAGTTCCCGGAGGTGCTGACAGCCCTTCGGCAACGCCTGGCCGATCACCCGGCTGGCGAGCCCGTGACGGACGGCCAGGTCCTTCACACCCTGAAGGAGCTCCGCAAGAAGGTGGAGATCGAGAACGAGGAGATCCGCAAGGAGGTTCTCAAGTACGACCTCGTGATGGAGCAGCAGCGCCAGGTCATCTTCGGCTGGAGGAGGCAGCTCCTCGGACAGAGCCCGGAGGCGGTGGAGACCCTCGCGAAGGAGATGCTCGGCGACGTGGGGGAGGATCTCGCCTACCGTCACTTCGCCGGGGAGCCCGCCCTGACAAGGGAGCACTACGAGGGATTCGCCGGCGAGGTGGCGGCCCGCTATGACCTGGACATGGAGCTCGAGGCCCTGGGCCCTGAGGCGGACTGGTCCCCTGCCCTCTTCTCTGGCGCTCTGCAGGCCCAGCTCTCCGGCGAGATGAGGGAGTACGACAAGGCCCTCGACTGGCTACTGCCGAGGGAGACCCGCCTCGAGGCCACGCGGCAGATCCTCCTCGCCACCATCGACTCCCTCTGGACCGATCACCTGACCGTGCTCGAGCGGCTCGACGAGGGCATCGGCCTCAGGGGCTATGCCGAGCTGGATCCCCTGGTGGAGTTCAGGAGGGAGGCTGGGATCCTGTTCCAGGATCTCCTGAGGGAGATCCGGCTGGAGGCAGTGGCCGCCCTGATGGACTTCTTCGACAGGGCTATCTCAGGGGAAGACGAGGCCCCTGGTCCGAGTGACTTGGATGAGGGAGACGAGAGAGACGAGGGAGACGAGGATCGTCCGGGACGGACAGAGGGCCCGGATCGCGATGCGAACGCTGGCGGCGAGGAGGGCGAGGAGCCCCCCGAGGGCCGCCCCCTCCTGCCCTCGGAGGCGCGGCCAATAAGGCGCACTCTCAAGCGGTGAGCCTGGGTTGGTCCTGGGTTGGTCCATGGAGCAGCCGACGCTAAACCTGTGCTAGAATTCTGGGAGCACGAAGACCCGAGGAGGAGCCCATGAGAACAATCAACGTGACTGCGTCGAAGACCGCCCTCTTCCAAGCCCTGCTCATCACCTCCGGCGTCCTTGCGGGCGCAGGCTGCCAGTCCAAGAAGAACCTGGACGCCAGCGTGGACCGGCTGGTCAAGGCGGCCATCAAGAACGACTACGCCGAGTTCAAGGCGATGTCCGCGCCGGCCTTGGCGGACCAGTTCCCGCCCGAGAAGTTCGCCGAGTTCTCCAAGACCCTCGCCCTGCTCGGTGACTACACTGAGCGCACCATGAAGGGCATCAAGGTAAAGACCGGAGGGCTCCAGGAGGGGCGATACGTCCTGCGGTTCGCAAAGGGCAAGGTGGATCTCGAGCTGAAGCTCCAGAAAGGCAAGCTCATCGCCTTCTACTTCACCGGCGATGACCTGACACGGGCGATGCGCGAGGCCCGGGATCGGAAGTTCGCCGAGTTCAAGCTCGCGGGCTTCCAGTGGCGAGACTCGGGTGGAAAGCCAGCGAGCAACATCTACAAGCAGGGACAGTCGATCCACTTCCTCGTGGAGGTCTGGGGCCTGAAGCTCGAGGACAAGAGCTTCAACCTGAAGGCCGACCTGAAGGTCCTCTCCGGTGAGAAGCTGGTCCTCGATCAACCCGCCTTCGTGAACAAGGTCCTGCCACTCTCCGAGGGCCAACCGCCCCTTGCCAGCCTGAATGGCAACCTGAACATCCCCGAGGCGGGCAACTACAAGCTGGTCCTTGCGGTTACCGACAAGAACACCCAGAAGGTCACCTCCCACGAGGAGGCCTTCGTGGTGGAGGCCGCTAAATAGCCCCTTCCTCCCGGCGATACCAGCGGCCGGCGGGGGCTACTTCAGCTCGAACACCATCGAGACACTCGCCTTCACCTGGAAGCGCCCCGCTGCCACCGACATGCCCGAGCCACCGCTCCCCACCGAGGCGGCCTGGGTGTAGGCGTGTCGATGGTGAAAATAACCGCCGCCGGTGCTACTGAGCTCAGGGTAGTAGCGGCCCCAGCTCGGGCTGATGCTCTGAACCCCGGCGAGGGTGACCCCGGCATGCTTCGCCATGTCCGCCGCGTTCCTCCTGGCGTCCTCTATCGCGAAGAGCATGGCCTTCTTGTAAGTGGCCCGGGTGTCGGAGACGAAGAACTCCACTCCTCGAATGCGGTTGGCCCCGGCCCCGACTGCGCGGTCCAGGATGAGTGAGCCGGCCCGCGACAGCTTCGCCGGATCCCGCTCCACTGCCCTTATGGTGACGCTGTTATAGATCCTGTAGCCGAGGACCTTGGGCAGCCGGCCTTGGGGGTAAGACTGCTCGTACACCAGCTCGACCCGCACGTCATCCGACTTCACCAGCACCCCAGGCACCCCTGCCCTGGCCACCGCGGCGACGACCTTCGCAAACACGTCCGCGTTCCTGGCGCGGCTCGAGGAGAGGCTCGGTTCCAGGGTCTCGATGCCCACCATGACCCTCACCGAGTCGGGCGCCGTGTCCACCCGCCCCTCTCCCTGAACGCTCAAGGTCCTCGGCCTCGCCTGCTCGGCCAGCGCCGGCGTGGCGCCCGAGAGCGCCGCAAACGCCGTGACCAACAGCCAGCACGAGCGAGTCTTCCCAGGTCTTCTCATGTCCTCGCCTCCTGTCTTCGGGTGTGTGCTCACGTGATTCCATACTCCTTCAGCTTGTACTGCAAGGTGCGTAGCGCGATGCCGAGCCGCCGGGCGGCGGCCTTCCTGTTGCCACCTACCGCCTCGAGGGCCTCCATCACCGCGAGGCGCTCCATCTCCCTGAGGGTCAGGACGCCACGGGAGGGAGCCTCCGGCCCTGGCGCGGCCTCGGAGCCGGGATCGGGCGAGACCGCGCCCCGCGGTGCGGACGAGATCCCGAGGTGCTCCGGTAGGATGTCGCCGCCGCCTGCAAGGATGCTGGCCCGCTCCACGGCGTTCATGAGCTCGCGCACGTTACCCGGCCAGGAGTGGGCCAAGAGGGCCTCCTGGGCCTCGGGGCCCAGCCTGGGGAGCGTGCGGCCTGGGCTGGAACCGAGGAGCTCCAGGAAGTGCCTGGCGAGGGGCAGGATGTCCATGGGACGCTCCCTCAGGGGAGGGATGTGGATCGGGAACACCTTCAGGCGAAAAAGCAGATCCTGGCGAAAGAGGCCCTCAGACACCGCCGCGTCCAGATCCCGGTTCGTCGCCGCGATCACCCTCACGTCCACCGATCGGTCCTTGGTGGAGCCCAGACGCGTCACCCTGTGACTCTCCAGCACTCTGAGGAGCTTGGCCTGAAGGGCCGCCTGCATCTCCCCCACCTCGTCGAGGAGCAAGGTGCCGCCGCTCGCCTGCTCGAAGAGCCCGGGGTGGGCCGAAACCGCGCCTGTGAAGGCCCCCCTCTCATGCCCGAAGAGCTCGCTCTCCAGCAGGCTCTCGGGCAGGGCCGCGCAGTTTATCGCCACGAAAGGGCCATCCCTGCGAGGGCTGCCCTCGTGCACCGCCTGCGCGATCACCTCCTTGCCCACTCCGGACTCTCCCGTCAGGAGAACGGTCGTGTCCCTGGGCGCAACCGCCGATACCAGCTCCAGAACCTGGGCAAAGGCGGGATCCGCGTGCACGGGGGCCCGCCCTGTGCTCGACGCGCCCGACTGTCCCTCGGCAAGGGCCCGGGCCACGCCCTGACGCAGCCGCTCGGGGTCCGGAAGCGGCTTCGACAGGTAGTCGAAGGCGCCTAGCCTCATGGCCTCCACCGCCCCGGAGACCGTGCCAAAGGCCGTGAGGACTATCACGGGGAGGCCCGGACGCTCCGCCCTCGCCTTTCGAAGAAGGGCCACGCCGTCCATGCGCGGCATCTTCATGTCCGTTATGAGCAGCCTCGGAGCGGTCAGGCGCAGGCGCTCCAGCGCCTCCTGGCCGTCCTCGGCCACATCCACCTCATAGCCGGCGGAGCGGAGGATCTCCGAAAGGAGCGACCTCATCCCGGGGTCGTCCTCGGCGAGAAGGATGGGAATGGGCTCTGGGGCCCGTGGCTCCCGTGCGGCGGTCATGCTCCCTCCTGGCTCGCCCGCCCGATGGGCAGGCGGAGCCTGAACATGGCCCCGCGTTCCTCGCCCGGACTTGCCGTCAGCTCTCCGCCGTGCTCCTCGGCGATCCGGCGGGACACCGCCAGGCCGAGCCCCGTTCCTCCAGCCCGGGTGGTCACGAAGGGTTTGAAGATGTCTTCACCGAGGCCCTCGGGCAGCCCCGGGCCGGCGTCGAGCACCGTGATGGAGGCCGAGGAGCCCTGGCGCAGGCAGCGCACCGTGACCGCCTCGCCTGCCCGAGAAGCCTGCACCGCGTTGCGGATCAGGTTCAAGAGCGCCTGCAGGAGCATATCGGGATCAGCGGCCAGCCTCACGGGCTCGAGGTCCAGCACGAACCGCACCTCGCGCCGCTGCGCTTCGTCCGAGGCCAGCTCGCAGGCGCGGGTGCAGAGCTCCACGAGGTCCACCTCCTGGATCTTCGGCGGAGTCGGACGGGCGAAGTCGAGGAGACCGTTCACGAGCCGCTCGAGCCTCCCCGTCTCGCCCACCAGGCGGTCGAGGGTCGCGGCGTCCTCTCCGTTGGACCTCTCGCGGAGGAGCTGAGAGTAGCCCTTGATGACCCCGAGGGGGTTCCGTATCTCGTGTGCCAGAACCGCCGCCAGCTCCCCCATCTCGGCGAGGCGACGCTGCTCACCGAGACGTCTCCGCATCCGCACTGCCCTGCGCTGGCCGAGAAACGCCAGCAGGCCGAGGAGCAGCAGGACGCCGCTCGCCGACAACGTGACGACCTGCACCTCCCTCGACCGGCTCACCGCGGCGGCGATTGGCGGATCGTCCACCTCCACCTCCAGCCTCAGGATAGCTCGCCCCAGGGCAAGGGCCTCGCCACCTTCGCCGCGCCTCCATGTGCCGCGCCCAAGGCCAGAGGCACCGCCCTGTCCAGGGCCGCGCCCCTCTGAGCGTCCGAAGCCGTTGCCCTCGCCTCGCCCCGAGCCGCGCCCCATCCCACGACGCATCCCCCCCCCCCGCTCGTGACCTTCGCCGCCCCAAGGCCCGATCA
>JAVEWA010000385.1:0-6737 GCA_034004785.1 Polyangia bacterium | reverse complement strand
GACGAGCTGGTGCCCGGCTACTTGAGGGAGCCCGACTTCGGCTGGCTCAGGGCCCTGATCGACGCCTACACGAGACACGTGGGGCGGCCCGTGCGGGAGCTGAACGAGCACCTGGAGGCGCCACTCGTCTCTCCAGCGCCCGCCCACCGGCTGCGCCTCGCCCGGCACGTGCTCGGCCGGCAGTGGGCGACCCTGCCCGCGGCCAAGCTGCCGGCGGCCAAGGCCAGGGAGGCTCTCTTCGCCGCGGCCGCCGCCCGGCCCGAGGCGCCCAGGCGGGAGCTCCTGGGGCAGGTGGCCCGCCGGCTTCGCGTCAGCCCCGCCGCCTTGGAGGAGGCTCTCTTCGCGGATCTGCCCGGGGAGCGGCGCCTCGGGCCCGCGCCCGAGGGCATGGAGCCTGGAGAGCTGGCCCTGAGGGTGAACCTCGCCATGGCTCAGGGGCTCCTCGGCCGGGCCCGGGAGCTGCGCATCCACCTGGTCGGCCAGGCGCGGGCGGTGGTCCGCCAGGCCAGGTGGGGCGGCCTGCTCTGCCAGGTCCGGCCGAGGGATCCAGAGGGCTCGGCAGTGCTCGAGATATCGGGGCCCCTCGCCCTCTTTCGGCGAGCGAGGGTCTATGGCCGCACCCTGGCGGCGCTGGTCCCCCTCTTGCCGAGATGCCAGCGCTTCGCGCTGCTGGCGCGCTGCGAGGTGGGGGGCGCCGAGCGCGTCTTCAGGCTCCAGACCGGGGATCCGGTGTTCCCATCCCAGGTCTCGCCAGGCTTTGACAGCCGAGTGGAGCGCCGCTTCGCCGAGGAGTTTTCTAGGTTGGCTCTGGACTGGGACTTGCTCAGGGAGCCCGAGCCCGTCGGCGTGGGGGATCAGCTCATCTTCCCGGACTTCGCGCTCGTGCACCGGCGCCAGGGCTGGAGGCGCTGGCTCCTCGAGATCATGGGGTTCTGGACCAGGGAGTACGTGGAGAGGAAGCTCGACTTGGTGCGCGGCTCGGGGCTCTCGAGGCTCATCCTGGCCGTGGACTCCGACCTCCAGGGCGATCTCGGCGAGCTCCCACCGGGGGTGCGGGTGCTCAGGTACAGGAGGAGGCTGGCGCCCGAGGATCTGCTCGGCATCATCGAGCCCGAGGGGAGCTGGAGGCCTGGTGAGCGCTAGGCGGATCCTCGGGCGTGGCGTTCCTCGGAGGGCGGAGGGAGGCGGCGGCGGGCCGGTGGAGAAGGGCAGGGAGCTACTCGTTCAGGCAGCCGAGGGGGCCGAGCAGGGCGCAGCGCGCCCGAGGGCTCTGGTCGGAAGGGGCAGTGACAGGCGGCTTCACGCCCGGCCAGGTCTTCGGGGCCTTCATCTCCGGGAGCGCTCGTGGGGGGAGCAGGGGGTTCGACTCGAGGTGAAGGAGCAGGCTGGCCGAGGCCAAGGCTCCTTCCCTCGATGGACCAGCGCTCGGCTGGGAAGGCTGGGAAGGCTGGAGAGGCGCGGAGCGCTGGACCAGGAGGGCCGATTCGGGGCTCGGAGCGGGATCGGCAGGGGCCCGCTCCCCGAGGACGGTCCCCACCAGGCAGCCCACCGCCGCCATGGTCATCAGGAGCGCCGTCAGGGTCACGGCGATCCAGGCAGCGGGCCCTCGGCGCCTCGGGCGGGAGGCGTACTCCTGGCGCAGGGCGGCGAGGTCGCGCTCGCCCTTCGCGGCGATGGCCATGACGCGGCTTGCAAGCAGGACCTGGAAACGGGCCTCTCGCTCCTGCCGGGCCTCGGCGGCGGCCTGCTCGGCGGCCCGCTCGGCGGCCTCCCGCCTGGCCCGGGCGGCTGCCTCCCTGGCGCGTTCGGCTTCCAGCGTTGCCTGCCTCTTGGCGAGGGCTCGGGCCTCGGCATCGGCCTGGGCAGCCATGGCGGCCTCTTTTCGGAGCCTGGCCCGGCCGAGATCCAGCACGTCCGCCAGGGCGCTGCTGACCGAGTCCTCGCTTCTCGCGGTAGTCCTGCTCTCCATCTTGCTCTCCTTGCCGGGCGGCCTAGGGTTTCGCGCCCTGAGGTCTTGGATGAGCAAGCCCGATGCCAAGGCGCCATTTTCAGGCAGCGCGCAGCGAGAAGTTAGCGAACAGTTTGATTAACCAAGCTTTTTCTTGCAAGCAACCGTGCCACGCTATGAGCTCGGTCCAGCCTGTCACAGGGATATACATCAAAGATGTACCAGGCCATCATTGGTGATGTATGCTGATAAACTATTATTGTATATGGCTGCCTGACAGGGGTTCGACATCGGTTGCCTTTTTCCTGGGCATCCATAGGAGGTCTGATAGATTGTGCTTCTCACGAGAGCCCAGCTTGGTCGAAAGGAATCGGCGATAGCGGGCGTCACCAGGAGGATCCCATGAGCACCCAGAGTCCCAAGACCAAGGAAGTCCTAGGCTGGTTCGAGAAGCTGAGCCAGGTCCCCCGCTGCTCCAAGAACGAGGAGAAGATCTGCGAGTGGATGCAGGCCTGGGCCAAGGAGCACGGCTTCGAGGCGCGAACGGATCTCGTCAAGAACCTCGTCATCGAGGTGCCCGCGAGCCCTGGATTCGAGAAGTCGCCCGTGGCCGTGATCCAGGGCCACCTCGACATGGTCTGCGAGAAGGCCAAGGGCTCTTCACACGACTTCACCAAGGACCCCATCAAGTTCGTCCATGACGGCGAGTGGCTGAAGGCCGACGGCACCACCCTCGGCGCCGACAACGGCATCGCCATGGCCATGGCCATGGCGGTCGCCTTGGACAAGGCCGTCCCCCACCCGGGCCTCGAGCTCCTCTTCACGGTGGACGAGGAGACCGGGCTCACCGGGGCCACCTCGCTACAGCCGGGTTTCCTCAAGGGCAAGATCCTCCTGAACGTGGACTCCGAGGACGAGGGGGTCTTCACCGTGGGCTGCGCCGGCGGCAGGGACACCCACGCCAGCCTGAACCTCGAGCAGGAGCCGGTCCCGGCCGGCATGGCGGCCTTCAAGCTCGTGGGCGGGGGCATGACCGGCGGCCACTCGGGCGTGGACATCCACCTTCAGCGGGCCAACGCCATCGCCGTTGTTGTGCGCGGCCTGAGCTCTCTTGTCGGCCTGGGTGACGTCCGCCTCGCAGACCTCGCCGGGGGCACGGCCCACAACGCCATCCCGCGGGACGCCGAGGCGGTGATCCTCGTGAACGGCAGCCTCGGAGACGCGGTGCGCGACGCGGTCAAGACCTTGGAGGGCCACCTGAAGTCAGAGTATGCGACCACGGATCCGCGGCTCACCTTGAGCCTCGAGCCCGCCAAGCTGCCCACCGAGGCCCTCACCGCGGCCGCTACCCGGAAGGCCGTTGACTACCTGCTCGCCGTTCCCCACGGCGTGGCCGACATGAGCAAGGACATGCCCGGCCTCGTGGAGACCTCCAACAACCTGGCGAGGGTGAAGCTCGAAAAGGGCCACCTGACGGCGCTCACCAGCCAGCGCAGCTCCAACATGCAGCGGCTCGGGCTCCTGACCGCTCGCATCGAGGGGATCGCCCGCCTCGCCGGTGGCGAGGCCGAGAGCGGCGAGGGTTACCCCTCCTGGCAGCCCAACATGTCCTCTCCACTGCTCGCGCGTTGCCTGGCGGTGTACAAGGAGCTCTTCAATCGCGAGCCCAAGGTGGAGGCCATCCACGCGGGGCTCGAGTGCGGAATCATCGGCTCCAAGTACGAGGGCATGGACATGATCTCCTTCGGGCCGACCATCAAGAACCCCCACTCGCCAGACGAGTGCATCAAGATAGACACCATCGGCCAAGTGTACGACTTCCTGGCGGCGCTCTTGCGATCACTGAAGTGAGATGGGTGCAAGGAGGCGCCTTTTCGCTTGTCAGCCGCCCGGAATTGCCCTATACGTTGCGGGTTTCGGGCGTTTAGCTCAGGTGGATAGAGCGTTGGTCTCCGGAACCAAAGGCCGCAGGTTCGAATCCTGCAACGCCCATCATCCAAGGCTCCACGGTTCGCTTTCGAGGGGTGCCGAGAGGGGCGGCTCAGGGCGGGGCCTGCCCCAGCGCAGACTGCGCCAGCGCTGCGCCCTAGGAGAGTGACCCTGATGGATCGCCGCCGCTTCATCCGAGTCCCCGTCCAGGTCTGGGTGGAGCAGTGGACCGATCGGGAGACCTACCACCAGCAGAGCTCGAACCTGAGCCTCGGCGGCATCTACCTGGATCGGACGGTTCCCCACCCTCACGGGACGCTGGTCAACCTCAAGTTCGAGCTGCCCGGAGACCCGGAGCCCATCCAGTGCAAGGGCCGCATCGTGTATCCGAGGGGCGTGGAGGACGACTTCGGCATGGGCCTCGAGTTCGTGGAGCTGCGGCCCCTGGACGAGGAGAGGATCGCCAGCTTCCTTCGGGAAGAGCTGAGCCGGCTCCCGGAGGAGGTCCGGCGGACCCTGTTAGAGAGCCTGCGTGGGCCTGCGCCCAAGACCGCGCCCAAGACCGCGCCCAAGACTACGCCCAAGACCGCGCCCAAGACTACGACCAAGGCTTCTCCCAAGGTCAAGTCGCCTGCATCCAAGGGGGCCAAGACCGCCCGGCCGAGGGCCAGAGGCCCAGGGCGGCGATGAGCAGGGCATGTAAGAGCGCAGGCATGAGCCCCCGCGTCTCCGCGGGCCAGCTCAAGGGCTATGTGTCGAGTGAGTGGGCGCGGATGGGGATTGCCTCAGTCGGGAGACGCCAGGCGGTGCGCGCATGCCGAATCTGACCAAGGCAAATGATCTGGCTGGGCTCCTGGTCCGGCTCGGCCTCCTGGAGGAGGAGGCCGCGAGGTCGGCGCGGCTCGAGGCTGCCGAATCCGGCGCACCACTAGTCCAGGTGCTCAGGCAGCAAGGCCTGGTCTCGGACGGCCGCATCCTGGAGGCGCTCCGAGGTTTCATGGAGATTTCTCAGGTTGACCCCGAGGACGCCCGCGCCGTGGAGCTCGAGTCCCTACGGTGGCTCCCGAGGGACCTCGCCGAGGCGCGCCTAGTGCTCCCGCTTCGCGTGATCCAAGAGGCGGGCGGTCCCCTCCTGCGAGTCGCCATGGCCGATCCCCTGGACGCCCCCTCGCTGCGCGCCGTGGAGCAGGCCTGCGGCATGCGCGTGGAGCCGCTCCTCGCGGACGCGGGCAAGCTGGAGCAGTCCATCGCCGCGTCCTACGACCGGATCACCACTCGGCTGATACCGAGGCCGGAGTGGAGCGGCCAGGGCGGGCCCGCGGCCCGGGGGAGCCGCCGGAGGTGGCGGGCGCCAGGCCAGGAGGAGCCTCAGACGGAGCCTTCGCACCGCATGGAGGACGAGGCCACTCCCCTCGAGCAGATGGAGGCCCTGCGTCTCGTGCTGGAGCAGAAGGGGCTCGTCACCCGTGAGGAGTTCGTGGAGGCGCTCAAGGCCCTGCTCCGCCAGAGGGATGGGAGTTGACCCCCAGGGCCGGCACCAGGGCGCGCCCTTCGCCCTCCAGGCGGGGGGTGGAACGCGCCCCCGAGCTAGTCATCCTCGGAGGGGGCCTCTGCGGGCTCTCCGCCGCATATCATTCGAAGGGCCCATGGAGCCTCTACGAGGTATCTGATCGAGTCGGCGGGCTGGCCCTTTCGGAGCGGATCCGCGGCCACACCTTCGACTGCACGGGGCACTGGCTGCACCTTGCCGATGATCGAATGCGGCGCCTGGTCTCGAGGCTCCTCGGGGATCGCTTGATCGAGGTGTCCAGGCGGTCGCGCATCTTCTCTCACGGGGTGCTCACCCGCTACCCCTTCCAGGCGAACCTCCACGGGCTCCCCTCGGAGGTGGTGTTCGAGTGTCTGCGCGGGTTCCTGGATCGCCAGGAGCGGCGACCGGCGACCCGAGGAGGAGCGAGCGAGAGGGGAAGGTCTCGGGCCGGGGGCACCTTCGAGGACCTCATCCTTTCACGGCTGGGCGCTGGCATCGCCGAGCACTTCATGATCCCCTACAACGAGAAGCTCTGGGGTGTACATCCTAGGGAGCTCACCGACGCCTGGTGCCGACGCTTCGTCCCTCTCCCCGACCGGGATCAAGTGCTCAGGGGCGCTCTCGGCGCCGCCCCCGGGGAGCTGGGCTACAACGTGACCTTCCAGTATCCGAGCGAGGGCGGGATCGAGCTCCTCCCCCAGGCCCTGGCAGCGAGGCTTCCGCCTGGCAGGCTGCACTGCAACGCAGGGGTCGAGGCCATCGATCACAGCGGCCGGCGCCTGCGGATCGGAGACGAGTGGCGCTCCTATGGGGCCCTCGTGGCCACGTTGCCCCTCCCTTCTCTTTGCAGGCTCCTCGTGAGGCCGCCCAAGGCGGTGGTGAGGGCCGCAGAGCGCCTGCGCTGGACCTCGGTGCGCTACCTGAACGTTGGGCTCCGCCGCTCCCCGCCGGAGGACTACCACTGGGTCTATGTACCCGAGCGTCGCTATCCCGCCTACCGGGTGGGGGTTTTCACTAGCGTCGCTCCCTCCATGGCGCCGGACGAGGGTGGGTCGCTGTACGTCGAGCTGGCCTCCCAGGGAGAAGAGAACCGCGACACCCTGGTGGCCCAGTGCCTGCCAATGCTCGAGGCCGCGGGCGCCATCCACCGGAGGGGGGACGTCCGCTTCGCCGAGCTCAGGCGCATCGAGCACGCCTACGTGATCTTCGACGAGGCCTGGGGCCCGGCGCGCCAGACCCTCCTAGATTTCTTCGAGGCTCATGACATCTATCCCCGCGGGCGGTACGGGCGGTGGGACTATGGCTCCATGGAGGACGCCATGCTCGAGG
>JAVEWA010000384.1:0-6739 GCA_034004785.1 Polyangia bacterium | reverse complement strand
CGACCTGTCGCAACTGACGACGATCAAGTACGTCATCACGCTGGACACCGACACCAAGCTGCCGTGGGGCGCCGGATGGCGGTTGGTTGGCGCCGCCGCACACCCGCTCAACCGACCAATGATGAGAGCGGACGGCAGGCGTCTGGCGCGGGGCTACGCAGTCCTCCAACCGCGCGTCGGCATCTCTCTGCCTAGCGCCGCTCAGAGTCACTACTCCCGGCTGCACGCCGGTGATGTCGGAATTGATCCTTACACGCGCGTGGTCTCCGATCTGTACCAGGACCTCTTCCAAGAGGCCTCATACATCGGTAAGGGCCTCTACGACGTGGGCACCTTCCGGCAGCTCCTCGACGCGCGGTTCCCCAATAACGCTGTGCTCAGCCACGATCTGCTGGAGTCTTGCTTCGCCCGCGCCGGCATGTGCAGCGACGTCGAGCTCCTCGAGGACGCGCCCTCGGCATATCTCACCGACATAGGCCGGCGCCACCGGTGGATGCGCGGCGACTGGCAGCTCCTGCCATGGCTGGGGCTCCTCGTTCGCGATGCCTCGGGAACGCTGCGCAATCCTTCGCTCACCGGGCTGGGCTGGTGGAAGATCTTCGACAACCTACGTCGAACCCTGGTGGCGCCCGCCACAGCGGCGCTGCTTACGCTCGGCTTCATCCTGCTGCCGTCTGGGCTGCCCTTTACCCTGGCACTGCTATTGGTCATCTTCCTGCCTGAGCTGCTTCCTGGCTTTGCCGAGCTCTGGAAGCGTCCGTCAAAGCTGCCCCGGCGGCTGCACGTGACCATGGTCGGCCGGTCAAGTGGGCGCCGCCTATCCAGGGCAGCCCTCTCCCTGGCGTTCCTCCCCCACGAGGCATTGATCGCCCTCGATGCCGCCGCGCGTACGCTGTGGCGGATGTTCTTCAGCCGACGGCATCTGCTCGAGTGGCAGACGGCCGCCTCCTGCGAACGAGCAGAGCCTTCGGGCCTCGTCCGCCTGCTGGGACGGATGTGGGTTGGCCCACTGCTGGCCTCGGCCCTGGCGGCGGCGCTCATCACCAGGGGCTCGCTCATGCCCTGGGTCTCGGCGGGGCCGATCCTGCTGGCGTGGTTCCTGTCGCCGCTTTTGGCTTGGTGGATCAGCCGACCGCTGAGCTCGAGCGCGAAGGACCTCGACAAGGAAGACGTCGATGGCCTGCGCCGCCTGGCCCGCCTCACCTGGCGGTACTTCGAGGTGTTTGTCGGGCCCCACGAGAGCTGGCTGCCCCCGGACAACGTCCAGGAGCACCCAAGCCAGCGTGTAGCCCATCGCACCAGCCCCACCGACATGGGCCTCGCGATGCTGTCGAGCCTGGCAGCGCATGATCTTGGGTATCTGAGCAGCGGTCAGCTGCTCGACCGCACCGCCCACACGATCGAGTCCATGGAGCAGCTGGAGCGCTACCGTGGACACTTCCTCAACTGGTACGACACAGTGACCCGCAAGGCCCTGCGGCCGCAGTATGTGTCCACGGTGGACAGTGGCAACCTGGTGGCCCACGTGCGAGTGCTGCGGAGCGGCCTGCTGGAGCTTCCCGGCAGCCCCGTGCTGCCGCCTGGCGCTCTTGAGGGCCTGCGTGACACCTTCCGGATTCTGGCGGAGCAGGTCGCCCCCGGTGAGGTCATTTCCTTCATGGAGCGGCTCCTGGTTGCACCGCCCGACTCACTGTCGGCCAAGTTTGCCTGGCTGAGCACGCTTGTGCCGGTGGCCAATCAGCTAGTGGATTCATTCGACAGGCAGAGCCAGCCCGAGACCGCCTGGTGGGCCAGCGCCTTCGATAGGCAGGTGCGATCCATGCTTACCGATCTCCGCGAGATGGCGCCGTGGCTCGAGAACGGAGTCGGTTCTGCCCGAAGCGATTCCCAGGGCTGGCTCGCCGAGGCCGACGGGTCTCGCAGCCTTGAGGCGCTCGGCGGCCTGGCAAGCAGGGCTGCCCAAGCGCTGGCGGCGAGCCATGACGCCGACGATCGCCTGGCAAAAGCCTTCGCGCTGGGCGCGGAGCGCATAGCGTCGCGCCTTCAGCAGATCGACGCCCTGGCGCGGCGGTGCTCGGACCTCACGGAAGCGGATTTCACCTTCCTGTACGACCCGCGGCGCAAGCTCTTGGCCATCGGGTACTGGGTGACCGAACGGAGGCTGGACCAGAGCTGCTACGATCTCCTGGCGTCGGAGGCGAGGCTGGCGAGCTACCTGGCCATCGCCTCTGGCCAGCTGCCCTTCGAGCACTGGTTCGCCCTGGGCCGGCGCCTGACAACAACGCCAAATCGTCAGGTGCTGCTCAGCTGGAGCGGCTCGATGTTCGAGTACCTGATGCCCCTCCTGGTGATGCCCCTTTTCCAGGGCACGCTCCTCGACCAGACCTGCCAGGCAGCCGTCGCCCGCCAGATCGAGTACGGCCGTCAGCGAGGGGTGCCCTGGGGCATCTCAGAGTCTTGCTACCATTTGACCGACGCTGAGGGCACCTACCAGTACCGCGCCTTCGGAGTGCCGGGGCTGGGTCTGCAGCGCGGCCTCGCCGATGACCTGGTGATCGCGCCCTACGCCACGATGCTTGCCCTGCTGATCGATCCTAGGCGCGCCTTCGCGAACCTGCGGCGCCTCGCCAGGTGGGACACTCTGGGGCCCTACGGCTTCTACGATGCCATCGACTTTTCGGCCTCGCGGACCCCCGATACGAACCGTGGAGCAGTTGTCAGTACCTACATGTCCCACCACCACGGCATGAGCCTGCTCGCCCTGGGGCAGGCGGCGCTCGGACCGCGGATGCAGCGCCGCTTCCTCGCCAACCCCGACCTCCGGGCAGCAGCCCTGCTGCTCGAGGAGCGGATCCCAAAGGCGTCCGTGATCCTGGCGCCGCGTATAAACGCGACCCAAGTTGTTCGCCGGATACGAAGTGGGGCGCCAGCTCCCACCATGCGCGTGCTGAGTCACCCGAACACACCGGTCCCCCAGGTGCACCTGCTCTCCAACGGGCGCTATCATGTGATGCTGTCAACCGCCGGCGCCGGGTACAGCCGGTGGAACGACCAAGCCCTCACCCGGTGGAGGGAGGACCCTACGTCCGAATCCTACGGGGTCTTCTGCTACATCGGTGACAAGGAGACCCGGCACGGATGGTCAAACTCCTTCCAGCCCACGTTGCGCGCCGGCCGCAGGTACGAGGCAGTATTCACCCCGGGTCGCGCGGAGTTTCGAAGACAGGACCATCAGGTGGAAACGCACACCGAGATCGCTGTCTCCACGGAGGACGACCTCGAGATCCGGCGAATCCGGCTGACCAATCGCTCGGCGCGAACCAGGTCGCTCGTCTTCACAGGGTACGCCGATGTGGTGCTGGCCCCAGGCCTCACTGACGAGCTGCACCGGGTGTTCAGTAACTTATTCGTAGTTTCGGAGATCATCCCTGAGGCTAGCGCCATCCTGTCAACCAGACGACCGCGCTCGATCGAGGAGACCTCGCCCTGGATGTTCTGCCTGCTGAATGCCGCCGGTGACGGGATGGGCGCATGCAGCTACGGAACGGACCGTGCGCGCTTCATCGGCCGGGGCCGCAGCGTTCTGCGTCCAGCGGCGCTAGACGATTGGGGCCCGCTTCCCGAGACGACTGGCTCAGTGCTGGATCCCTGCGTGGCCCTCCGCCGCGAAGTAGCGCTCGGGGCGAACCACACCGCGCAGTTCGACCTGGTCATCGGCGCCGCCCCGAATCGCGAGGCCGCGATTGCGCTGATCTCGAAGTATCAAGACCACCGGATGGCTGACCGTGTGTTCGAGGTCGCGGCGACCCACAATCGAGCCGTCCTGAGTCATTTGGACGTCAGCGAGCTCGATGCCCTGCGCTACGGCAAGCTTGCATCCGCCGTGATCTTCCCGATCAGAGCATTCAGGGCGCCGAGCAGCATCCTGCGTCGTAATCGCAAGGGACAGTCGGGGCTATGGGCGTATGGGATCTCTGGCGATGTGCCCATCGTGCTCCTGCGCATTGGCAGCTCGGGCAACCTGGATCTTGTACGCGACCTTCTGCGTGCCCACGCATTCTGGCGGATGCAGGGTCTGGTGACCGATCTTGTGATCTGGAACGAGAACCCATCAGGATACCGACGCACCCTGGACGGACTGATCCTGGGAATCGTCTCCGCGGGGACCGAGGCCCAGCACCTGGACAAGCCGGGCGGCGTGTTTCTCAGACACGTTGACAGCTTCCCCGAGGAGGATCGCGTCCTTCTCCAAGCGGTGGCGAGAATCGTCATGAATGAGGTTGACGGCTCTCTCGATGAGCAACTGGCCCGCTGGCAGAGGGCCACGGCGCAGCCGCGCGTCTCGCTGCTGGCACCTGCTTCTCAGGCGACACCACCCAGCCCAAGCGTACCGCCCATATCCGTCCGGGACGACCTGCTGTTCTCCAACGGAACCGGTGGCTTCACAAAGGACGGGCGCGAGTACATCGTGGATCTCCCACCGGGGCGGCACACGCCCGCTCCATGGGTGAACGTCATCGCCAACGAGCGTCTCGGCACCGTGGTCAGCGAGAGCGGCAGCGCCTACACCTGGTATGGGAACGCACAACTCGGACGCCTGACACCATGGAACAACGATGCGGTGGGCGATCCGAGCGGAGAGGTCATCTTCCTTCGAGACGAATCCAGCGGCCGCAGCTTCAGCCCCATGCCCTGGCCCCGCGCTGCCGACTCTGCGTACGCCTGCCGACACGGCTTTGGCTACAGCGTCTTCGAGCACATCGAGGACGGGCTCGAGACCGAGCTGACCACCTTCGTGGCGATCGACGCGCCGGTGAAGTTCCTGGCCCTGAAGATCAGGAACCTCGGCTCCCGAGGTCGCACCGTCAGCGTCCTCGCCTCGATGGACCTGGTGCTCGGCGACCTGCGGGCCCGACATGCGATGCATGTTGTGACCGAGCTCGAGCCGCTGACGGGCGCGATCCTCGCACGAAACAGGTTCCACGACGATCTCGCGGAGACGATTGCCTTCTTCGACTGCAGCGAGGCCTCGCGCAGCGTCAGCGGCGACCGCGCCGAGGTGCTGGGGCGTAATGGCGACCCATCCAACCCTGCCGCCCTGCGACTGCGCCGACTCTCCGGGCGTCTCGGGCCGGGGCTGGACCCCTGCGCCGCGATGCTCGCTAGCCTGGAGCTCGCTCCAGGGTCGGAGCGAGAGATCATCTTCGTCCTCGGCGCCGGAAGCAGCACCTCGGAGACCATCGCGCTCATCCAGCGCTACCGGGGCGTCGGGGCCGCGCGGTTGGCATTGAAGGAGGTCTGGCAGTTCTGGGGTGACTTGCTTGGCGTGCTGTACGTAGAGACCCCTGATGCCGCGCTGGACGTGCTGGTGAACGGCTGGCTGCCCTATCAGGTGCTCTCATGCCGGCTTCTGGGCCGCAGCGGCTTCTACCAGTCCGGAGGTGCCTACGGCTTCCGTGATCAGCTCCAGGACTGTGTGGCGCTGCTGCACGAGGCGCCCGATCTCGCCCGGCAGCACCTGCTGCGCTGCGCCGAGCGGCAGTTCGTGGAGGGGGACGTGCAGCACTGGTGGCATCCCCCTTCAGGACGCGGCGTTCGCACGAGTTGCTCCGACGACTACCTGTGGCTGCCCTGGGCCGTCTCCCGATACGTGGCTTTCACAGGTGATGAGGGCGTTCTCGACGTGCCGATCCCATACCTTTCCGCGCGAGCGCTCAATGTTGGCGAGGAGAGCCACTTCGATCTGCCGGGACGCTCCGACCAGACCGGTACGCTTTACGAGCACTGCACCCGGGCCATCAAGGCCAGCTCTCGACGAGGAGCGCACGGTTTGCCGCTCATGGGCAGCGGAGACTGGAACGACGGGATGAACCGGGTCGGACACCTCGGGCGCGGAGAGAGCGTATGGCTGGGGCTCTTTTTGCACCGGGTGCTCTCGGATTTCGCACTCCTGGCGCGGCAACGCGGAGACGAAGACTTTGCCATTCACTGCCTGAGCAGCGCCACCGATCTCGCGGACCAGGTCGAGAGGCACGCCTGGGACGGCCAATGGTACCGTCGCGCCTGGTTCGATGACGGCGAGGCCCTGGGCTCTTCGCTGAACGCAGAGTGCCGGATCGACTCCATCCCTCAGAGCTGGGCCACCCTGGCGGGCGTGGGCACCGCCGAACGCCGCCGGCTGGCGCTGGACTCCCTGTGGAGCCAGCTGGTGAGCCAGGACCTCCGGATCGTCAAGCTCTTCTCGCCACCCTTCGAGCGCTCGTCCATGGATCCCGGCTACATCAAGGGATATCCCCCCGGTGTGCGCGAGAACGGCGGGCAGTACACCCATGGCGCGGTGTGGGCCGCCATGGCCTTCGCCCTTGCAGATCGCTCAGAGCAGGCCGCAACACTGGTCTCGCTGCTCAACCCCATCAACCACGCTCTGAGCGCCTCCGCGGTGGAGCGCTACCAGGTAGAACCCTACGTGCTGGCGGCTGATATTTACAGTCAGAGCCCGCACGCCGGCCGCGGTGGCTGGACCTGGTACACCGGCTCGGCCGCCTGGCTCTACCGGCTAGTGCACGAGATCATCTTCGGGATCGAGCGGAAGGGGTGCTCGATGCGCTTTCGACCGCGGGCGCCGGCCTCCTGGACCCGGTTTGCGCTGCACTACCGCTACCTCCGCACCTTCTACCACCTGGCATTCACCCTGGCCCCGGACCACTCTGGTCCCGTCCGGCTAACCCTCGACGGTCAC
>JAVEWA010000383.1:0-6740 GCA_034004785.1 Polyangia bacterium | reverse complement strand
ATCCGAGTTCGCCGCGCCATCGTCGCATTCCTCCAGCCCCTCCATGTGTCCATTTCCACAGGCGCCCTGATTATCATTGCTGTTGGAGTTCTCGTTGGTCTTCGAATCGTCGTCCCCGCAGGCCGGCGAAAATGCCAGGAAAAGGAAGGCCAACCAGACTGGAAGTGAACCTGTAAGTCTTGGAAGATCCCACATCTCACACATTCTCCATCCTCGCGCTGTCGTCACATCGATAAAAAACCGAATCAAGCCCCAGTTGCCCAAAGCATCATCCAGATCCCAGTTTCGAGTCAAACCCCTTTTATACTTATTGTCCAAGCTGCCAACTCTAATCGAGCAGGACTTGAGATACGGCTTTCTTCTCCGAGAAATGACTCGGATAACGACAGATCGCCAAGGATGACGCCGGCTCACAAGGCTTTCTCAAAGGCCGACGGAAGAGGCCCTGGAGAAACCCCGGGGACATATTTCATCTCACCCTACTTTCTCCCGGCCAACGGGCTCGGGCTATGCCGCGCAACGCTTCACGACGCCGCGCAAGACCGGGCGACGTCGCGTGACGTCAGACGGGCTCGTTCCCATGCTGCTCGCTTCACTTTTCGAGCCGAAGACTGGACAAACTGGCCTCGGATGACGCCGGCTCGACACAGATGATGTCTTCTCGACAGGGATGACGCCACCTCGCCGTGCTTTCAAAAAAGCCGACGGAAGAGGCCCTGGAGAAACCCCGGGGACATATTTCATCTCACCCCACTTTCTCCCGGCCAATAGGCCGCGCGATGCAACCTGCGGCCCTTCCTACACCCTAGAGTGCAAGGTCCTGCCCCAGATGAAGCCATCTCGCCCCAGATGACGCCATCTCACCACGGGGATGACGCCATCTCACCACGGGGATGACGCCATCTCACCACGGATGACGCCATCTCACAGGGGTTTCTTCAGATCCATGGCGAAGGCGCTGGCGAAACCCGAGCGACATATTTCATGTCTCCATGCTTTCTCCTGGGTCGAGACGCTCTTGGGAGACGCTCTTGGGAGGCCCTCTTGGGAGACGCTCTTGGGAGGCCCTCTTGGGAGACGCTCTTGGGAGGCCATCTTGGGAGACGCTCTTGGGAGGCCATCTTGGGAGACGCTCTTGGGAGGCCATCTTGGGAGACGCTCTTGGGAGGCCATCTTGGGAGACGCTCTTGGGAGGCCCTCTTGGGAGACGCTCTTGGGAGGCCCTCTTGGGAGACGCTCTTGGGAGACGCTCATGGGAGGCCCTCTTGGGAGACGCTCTTGGGAGGCCCTCTTGGGAGGCTCTCTTGGGAGGCGCTTCCCTCGTGATCCAAAACCAACTACAATATCAGTCGTTCCGGAGCCGGTTCATGAGATTGCCGCCATGCCTCCAGAGCGATGCCTGCCTCATTCGTAGGGTCGAATGGCTGGCCTCGAGCCTTTCGGTGCTGCTGATGGCGACGGCGCCAGGCTGCGTCTTCGACACCTCCGGCCTTGGCTCGCCGCCCGCGCCAGGAGAGTGCGGGGACGGGGCGCGTAATGGAAACGAAGCCTGTGACGGGCTCGATCTGGGCGGCCAGACCTGCGAGGGGCTTGGTCTCGTGGGGGGCATCCTGGCCTGCACCGCCCTTTGCGAGTACGACGTCTCTGCCTGCCAGATCCAACCCGACTGCGGAAACGGAAGCCTCGACGCCGGCGAGCAATGCGATGGTCAGAACCTCGATGGCCAGACCTGTGAGGGGCTTGGCCTCGGAAGCGGCTCGCTCGCCTGCACCACGAGCTGTCAGCTCGACACCTCGGGCTGCACAGCCGCAGTCTGCGGCGACGGCAACCTCGATCCGGGCGAGCAGTGCGATGGTCAGAACCTCGATGGCCAGACCTGTGAGGGGCTCGGCCTCGGAAGCGGCTCGCTCGCCTGCACCACGAGCTGTCAGCTCGACACCTCGGGCTGCACAGCCGCAGTCTGCGGCGACGGCAACCTCGATCCGGGCGAGCAGTGCGACGACGGGGACAACGACTCCTGCACGGGAACCTGCAATGCGGACTGCTCGGGGCCGGTAAACTCCTGTGGGGACGGCATCAGACGCTGCGGCGAAGCCTGCGAGATCGGCGACCTCCAGGGCACGGACTGCACTGACTACGGCTTCGCCAACCCGGTGGGCCTTACCTGTACGGCCTGCTCCTTCGACCCGAGCGGCTGCGTGGACACCTGCGGAGATGGGGTGCTCGATCCATACGAGGCCTGCGACGACGGGAACGAAGCTCCCGCCAATGGCTCGAACGACTTCTGCGAAGCGAGCTGCACGGAGAGCACATGGCCCTGCCCCGGCTCATGGCCCGGCTACATCCCGCCCGTCAACAATGCTGAGCCTTGGTTGACCTGGAGAGACATCGTGGTCAACGGCAGCGCCACCGGTTACGCCACCGCCGCCGCGGGCACTTCAATATCCATCACGGGCTATTACGAGTACGACAACGCAGGCAGCGGGTGCTCAACCTGCCGAGTGCAGCTCTACCTGGGCTTTTTCGCCGGCGACCCGCCGGCCGACCCGCAGGACGCCTTCGCAGGCTGGCAGCTCTGTGCCGACTTCGTGAACTCGACCCCGGCGTCTGGCTTTTCGAGCACTATTTCGGTACCGCTCCAGCCCGGAACCTACTTCCTGCGCTGGGGACGAGGCTGGGACTACGGCTGCTTCTACGACATCTCCGCCCCACCCGCGACCCACTCACTCGCCGCGCTCTGCGTGTACTAGGAATTGCGCCCGAGGCGCGCTTGGCCCAATGAGACGACCGACTGTTCTCCTGTGCCGCTATGCTCCGACTCCAGACCCCCGCAGAGGGGTTCCTTCTCACGGCAGGTGGCAAAGAGGCAAGCTCGTCGCCCTGCTCCTTTCCCTATCTCCATGCTAACCTTGGACGACGTGCTAGGCCTGGCCTCCAGAGGACTACATTAGACTACCCAACACCCGCGCCCTTTTCCCGCTGCTCTCGACCTTGCTCGCGCTCGCGGTGGCGCTCCCCGGGGCAGCCCTCGGGGCCAGCCCAGGGGCCGCGTCGAAAAGGGCCCTGCCCTCGGACCTCGCGCCCGAGGCAGGTGAGGCCCTCGGGCGGCTCGCGGGGCGGGGCAGCGCGGGGCGGGGCGGCGCGGGGCCAAGACAGAGCGAGTGATGAAGCGCGGGGGGAGGCTGCGCGGAAGAAGAAAAGCGCGGGGGGAAGGCCCTGCGTGCCTACAGCTCCTTCAGGCCCCAGTAGGGGAACTGCACCTCGTAGTCCGCCACCTTGCCGGGGCTCATCTCGCGGCTCGCAACGAGCCAGAGGTGCACCAGGCGGCCGGCGTCGCCGCCCTCGCGGTCCTGGTCGTACACCGAGCCCTCGGTTGTCATGATGAGGGCGTTGTCGGCGGTGTACTCGATGTCGCCCGACTCCTTGAAAGAGGCGAGATCAGGCTGCTCGTCGTAGCCTCCCTCGAGGCCGCGGGAGAGCTCGGAGACCACCATGAAGGTGATGTCCAGCTCGTCCCGGATCTGCTCGAAGTTGCGGAGCCACTCGTCTATGCCCGAGCGCCGCTCGCTCAAGCGACCGAAGGGGAGCTTGTGAAGGCTGTCCACCACCAGGAGCAGCCGGTCCCGCCCGGTGTCCAGGCGGAGGAAGTCGATCTGCTTGCGCATCACGTCGGGGTTGATCTTGCGGTCGGAGACGACCTTGAAGAGGTCCATCATGCGCCGCATGCGCCGCATGGTCCGCACGTAGCGCTCCTCGTGCTCGGGGGGGCGGCGCTCGGCCTTGATCTCCTTCTCCGAGAGCATGGTCAGGCGGCAGAGAGTGCGGGTGTAGATCTTGGCGCGGCCGTTCTCGAAGTCGTAGTAGATGACTGGCGTGTCCTGGTCGAGGGCGAGGGAGGTGGCCACCTGCATGAAGAAGGTGCTCTTCCCCGTCTTGGGCATGGCCCCGAGGATGTTGATGCCCCTCAGCCCGTCGAGGGCCACGTTGAGCTTCTCGAAGCAGGTCTCCAGCCCGAGGAGCCGCTGACCCCGCTGGCGCTCCACCGTCTCCTCGTAGGCCGCGTACTCCCGCCTGGCGATGGTGAGGGGCGACAGCGGCTCGGAGAGCCCGACGAGCTCGAGCAGCCTCGATGAGAAGGCCTCGTGGTCCGCCCCCAGGAGATCCGCCACCGTGAAGCCCTTCTTGGTGTCGAGGGGCCAGCGGATGATCCGGGCCTTGTAGCCCAGCCGCAGGGCGATCCGCCGAGCGGCGTCGAGACCCTCCACGCTGTTCTCCGTGGCGATCACCACCCGGCGCACGAAGTGGAGCCGCTCCGCGGTGACGGCCTCGTCGTCCTGGTTGGTGGGCACCGCCACCACCGGGTAGCCCGCCTGGGCGATGGCGAGGGCGTTGCGCTCTCCAACGGTGACGAAGAGGGCGCCGCCGTCGGCGCGCGACACCTCGGGGGCGTTGAACAGGTTGTGTGGGGGCTTGTAGAAGGCCTCGTGCCCCTGCCACAGGGGCTCGTCGAACCGGGTGAAGGTCGTGCAGCGCAGGGTGTAGCAGTGCCCGTCGTGCTGAATGTAGGGGAAGGTGTACATGCGGCCGTTGTAGCCGACGCCGAAGAGGTCGAGGATGCGGTCCTTGAGCCCGCCGATGTAGAAAGGCTCCCGCATGGAGGGCGAGAGCATCCGGAGGAACCGGTGCATCTCGGTGTCCTTGTGGCCATGGGGCAGGGTCGGGGGCCTGAAGAGCTCCTCGCGGTCCACGTCGAAGCCCGGCACCTCCCTCAGGGACAGGCCCCGCCGCCTGGCGAACTCCACGGCGTAGCCCGGGTGGCTGCAGAACGCGGTGCAGACGTGGAGGCCTAAAAACAGGCTCTCAGGATCGAGGTCCACGAGGAGCGTTCCCTTCTGCTCCCCCTCGCAGAAGGGGCAGGGCGCGCTCATGCGAGTGATCTCTCCGTCCCGCTCGGTCGTCCGGCAGTCGGGGAGGTGCTTCTGGTAGAAGGACAGGACTTCTTGGTGCTCGCTCATCGGATCCTCCAGGGCCGGCCGAGGGGCCGGGCCCCGACCGGGCTCGGGGCCGGGAAACACGCCGGGCCCAAGACGGGCAAAGGCTGGCCGAGGGGCCGGCCATAGACCGGGCCCCGACCGGGCTCGGGGCCGGGAAATACGCCGGGCCCAAGACGGGCAAAGGCTGGCCGAGGGGCCGGCCATAGACCGGGCCCCGACCGGGCGACAGGATAGCGTGACCCGGCGCCCCGTCAACGATCTGAAAGGGGGCCCTATTCCGCGCCTCGCTCTGGGACCGAGGGGGCCACGGTAACCCAGGGAACCCACCCTGCCCGGGGACATTCCCTTCGAGGAGCCTACCCGCCGAGGAGCAGACCCGCCGACGAGCCGACCCGCCGACGAGCCTACCCGCCGACGAGCCGACCCGCCGACGAGCAGACCCGCCGAGGAGCCGACCCGCCGACGAGCCGACCCGCCGACGAGCCGACCCGCCCAGGAGCAGACCCGCCGAGGAGCCTACCCGCCGAGAAGCCTACCCGCCGAGAAGCCTACCCGCCGAGGAGCCCGGTGACGAGGGCGAGGGCATGCCCCGCCCGGGGCCGGCCCCTCGATACGGCGAGGGAGCCCCGCCTGAGGGCAGATGCGAGGCTCTCCCCTCCCTCTCCCCAGCCCTCCACCCCGCAAGACTCGAGCAGGCTCGGATGGGCCGCGTCCGAGGCATCCCCGAGACGGCGCCAGGCGAGGGCCGCGGCCTCGGGGGAGACCTCCACGCCCAGGAAGCGCCGAGCGCCCGCCTGGGCAGCCGCCAGGGTGGTGCCGCTGCCCGCGGTTAGGTCCGCGACGAGATCGCCTGGCAGGGTGAAGGCCGCGACGAGGCGCCCCATCAGGGCGAGAGGCTTCTGGGTCGGCCAGCCCACGCGCTCGGGATCCCGCTGTTGAAGGTGGCTGATGTCCTGCCATACGTCGGGGGACAGCACGCGCTCGTCGTCGTAGTAGCGGTACTCCCTGCCCGCCGAGCGGATGCTGCGATAGGCACGGCCCGTCTCGTCGGTGCGCCGCCGCATGTGGTTCCAATTGGCTCGATCCCTGCCGCAGGCCGGGCACCGGCTCCTCGGCACCGAGACCGCCTCGGGGAAGAAGCGGTAGTCGGGCCCCTTCGAGTACCAGAGCAGGGTGTCGTGCTTGCGATGGAAGTGGCGGCTCGCGCGGCCGCCAGAGCCGTAGTGCCAGATGATCTCGCCGAGGAAGCGCTCGGGGCCGAAGATGGCGTCCAGGAGGAGCCGGGCGGCCGGGGCCGCGCGGTAGTCCAGGTGGAGCACCAGGGAGCCGCTCCGTGCGAGGAGCCGCCTGGCCTCCACGAGCAGCGCGGCGAGCCAGTCTAGGTAGCCCCCGAGCCCGCCTTCCCAGCGATCCCCGAACTCGAGGGGCGGCGAAGAGGCCGAGGGGCTCTTTGCGCCGCGCCGCGACCGGCCCGTGGCAAAGGGGGGATCCAGGTATACGAGGTCGGCGATCTCGGCCTCGAGGAGGGGAGCCACGAGGAGGGCGTCTCCCAGGATCAGGCGGCAGGGCTCTTGGGACCTTCCCGCTTTGCCGACGTCCTTCGGACCTCTGCGCCTCGCCGGTCTCGGCGCCTCGGAAGGGCGCGGGCCCGGGCCCAGGCCCGGGCCCGGGCCCGGGCCCGGGCCCGCGTTGCGGCGCTCCCTGGTGATCAGGCGAAGCGCCGGCATCAGGCCCCGAGGACGCCGT
>JAVEWA010000382.1:0-6748 GCA_034004785.1 Polyangia bacterium | reverse complement strand
CCCCTTTCGGGCCCCGACCTCCACGGCCGCTACCTGGCGGTGCTAGGGCCCTTCGACGGGGCGGTCTCCGTCACCGCGCTCGACTGGGTGATCCGTTATCAGGACGGCACCTGGAGCAGCCCGGATCAGCACCTGAGCGTCTCCGCCTCACAGGGGGCGGCCCCCTCGGTGGAGCTGGTCCGGCCGGAAGGCGGCGCGCAGGTCTCGGGGGAGATCCTCCTCGTGGCGGCGGCAGCGGACGACGGCGGCGAGCCCAGGGTGACCTTCCTGGCTGACGGAGTGGTCCTCGGCGAGCTGACGAGCAGGCCCTACGAGTTCTTGCTGGACACCTCCTCCCTGGTCGCGGGCGCTCACACCCTCACCGCCCGGGCCGAGGACGGGCAGAACAACCAGGCGGAGTCATCGGTGGCCGTCTCGGTGGGGGGCTCAGGGCCCGCCGAGTGCAGGGTTGTGGGCCCGGGCCCGGATGGGAGCGTAGGGCCTCTTCCCGACGGCGGCGTGGGCCCTGGGGCGGATGGAGGCTCGGGCCCGGCCGACGAGGGCGGGGCGGGCTGCGGCTGCGTGGGCGCGCCGGGTGACGCAGGTGATGGCACCGAGTATACTGCAGCCATGATCTTCGTCCTCTCGCTGCTCGCCATCCTCGGGCTCCGCAGCTCGCGGCGCCATCTCCCACGGCCTTTCCGCTCGCGAGGGCGGCAAGAGGCCAGGCCGCGTGAGTTGCTCGGCCTGGGCCTCGCGGTTGGACTCGGAGCGGTCCTTGTGGCGGCCTGCGGGCCCTCGGGAGGGGACCCAAAGGACGCCAGCCCGCACGACGCCAGCTTCCAGGGGGATGGCGGCAACCCCACGGGAGACGCCTCCCTGCTGGACTCTGGAACAGACCCAGACGCCTCCACCGAGTGCACAGAGGACGCCACGGGCCGCACCGGCACCACGATCTACCTCTACGACAGCCTCGGGCAGGAGAGCGGCGATCCCATAACCGTTGGCACGGTGGTCACGGTCGTCGTGGAGATCGAGATCAGCGTTGCTCCCGAGGGCAACATCGGCTTCTTGCAGCTCGAGACCAAGAACCTCTCGGTGGATCGGACGAGCTTCACCCTCGGCGGAGGCCCGCTCGAGGTGAGCGATCCCTTCGACGGCGTCATTCCCCTCACCTTGACGCTCGGCGTCCACGAGGTGAGCTTCGAGGCGGCAGTGCAGAGCAACGTGGCGACCCTGGAGGTGGACGCCGCCCTCGGCCATGGGGACGGAGGACGATGCCCGATGGCGCGATCCCACTCCTTGGCGGTGCTGCAAGTGCTGGGCGGCGTACAGAAGGCGGTGGACTGCTACGATCTGGACGATGCCCGCTCTGTGCAGGTCTCACCCCACGTGCCGCTCGATTCCACTTCCCAGTACCTCGCCGAGAACGGGCTGCGCGCAGACGTGCTCATCGACAACCTGGTGGTGGGCGGGCCCCAGTGCCCGGGCCCGGGAGTGCTGGTGCACCAGATCAGCAAGTGCTTCTACCGGCAGGCCGGGTCCACCGTGACCCTCTCGGGGGCTGCTTACGGCGGCGAGGGCTGGTTCGTGGACGACCTGCTCCTCGTGGAGATCCTGGACGCAGGCGAGGACGTAGTCGCCGCCTTCACGACCTTCCAGATCGGCACGCAAAACCTCAACTGCTGCCAATCTCCACCCTGCACCTCCAGCCTGACCTACGACTCGGGCGGCGTGGCGATCCAGAACCTGGTCCAGGGAGGCGGCAACAACGGAGCCATCGCTGCAGGGGCCTTTGACCTGACGCCGCACCTCCCCGCGGGATCGGGCCCGTTCTTCCTTCGCTTCACCGCCCTCGACCAGGGGGTGGAAGGCGCCCTGGACCGGGTCTTCCTGAACATCGGATTCCCGTAGCCCTTCGGCGAGGGAGGCCGAGAGTTCTTCTCCCACCGAGCCTGGCTCCGCGGTATTCTCGCCGGATGATATCCACCAGCAAGCTGTCGTGTCAGGGCTGCGGCGCCGAGCTGGCTTCCCATGCAGCGCCTGGACAGATCGTGACCTGCGAGTATTGCGGCACCCGGAACGTGGTGCACGCGACCGGCGCCTCGGCCGCCGGGCCATCTGATGAGGATGGGCAGTACGGGGCCCAGGGCATGGCCCCGCCGCCGCCTCCCCCAGGCTATGCCCCGCAGTGGTCCGGGGCCGGTCCGTCCTATCCAGCCGGGAGCCCATCCTACCCTGCGCCCCCTCGTCCACCCGCTGCTCTGCCCAAGGCGGCTCCGAGGCGCGCCATGCTTCTGGGATTGGTGAGCTTGCTGATGGTGATCGGATCGGTGGCCTACGTCTTCAGCTCCATGTCCTCCTCGGAGAGCGGCCAACGCAGCTCCTCCAAGGCCGAGAACCCTAAGGAGGACAGCGCCCGGGAGGCGAGGGACAAGAGGCGAGCCGAGCTGGAGAGGCGCCGGGCGGAGCGGGCCGAGAGGCGGGCCGCATCCGCCGCGGGGAAGCCAGGGCAGGGCGGCGCGGGCCCATCCAGAGGCGCCCGTGCGGGCGCCCCGGGCCTGCCCGACGTGGCGGAGCCGGCGCCCCTGCGCTTCGAGAGCGAGCGCCCCCTGGTCACCGACCTGGACGGCGACGGCGAGGACGACGTGGTGGCTCGGGTCCGCCTTGGAGGGGGGCGGGAGGAGACCGTCGTCGCCCTCTCGGGCAAGGGTTGGCGGGAGCTCTGGCGGACGCCCCTCGTGGGTACGAGGGGCGGCAAGCTCCACCCGGGCGGGGACGCGGTCCTCGTGTCCCAGGGGAACGAGCTGAGGGCCCTGGAGCCCAAGACCGGGGCGGAGCGCTGGAAGGCGCCCCTCGACGACGCGGTGTCCCTGGTGCTGCCCCGGGGGGACAAGGTGGCGGTGGAGCTGAGGAACGGCTCCACCGTGGAGCTGTATCTCGCCACCGGAGCGCCGGCCGAGAACAAGGCAAAGCCCATCAAGGAGCTGCCACGCCACGACGAACGCCTCTGGCTCTCCAACCTGGGAAGGGAGTTCGCGCCGCCCGCGGCGGCCCTCGCCCGCCTCCGCTTCGAGATGTTCTACTGCCCCGACGCCCAGCTCCTGCGGGGCAAGACCGTCACCCGGACCCAGGGGTTCATCACCCAGCGGAGCACGACCTATGGCTGCAAGGCGCAAAGGGCCCTCGCCTTCGCGACCGCCGCCAAGGGCACGCGCTTCCCCTTCCTGGTGGGGCTCGGTAGGGGCGGCAAGATCCTCTGGGAGGAGCGCATGACGCCTCCCAAGACCATGGAGACCGTGGCGGGAACCCCCGCGGCAGACGTCTCGAACGATCGCGCGGTGGTGGCCTACCAGCTCTCCAGGGGCGGGGCGCACCTGGCGGCGGTCGAGCTCACAGGCGGCAAGGTGCTCTGGCAGAAGAACCTGGCCGAGGGGCAGGTCAGGGCGCCTCGCATCCGCGGCGTGGTGCTCAGGAGGGACCGGATCTACCTCCGGGCAGGCGAAGAGCTCTGGGTATTCGGCTTCGCCGGTGGCGAGCGCCTTCGCTGAGCTTGGAGGGGACGAGTGGAGATCGTATTCGCGCTGGCGCTGCTGATTGGCGTCTTCTTCGTCTATCTGGCCTGGGCCCACCACAAGAAGCAGCAGGCGGCCTGGGCCGCCTTCGCCAGGCAGGAGGGGCTCCAATACTCTGGCGGGTCAATCCTCGTGAACCCCTCGATGGCAGGCAAGATCTCGGGGCTGGCGGTGCGGGTCGAGCTCGAGTACCGCGGGAGCGGCAACTCCAGGGCCCCCTACACCCGTTTCGCCGCGTCCTTCCGGGGGCCCCTGCCCCTCGGGCTGAAGATCGCGAGGCAGGGCCTCGGCGAGTCCCTCAAGATCTTCATCGGAGGACAGGACATCGAGACTGGCATCCCTGAGCTGGATCCCCTGGTGCGGATCCAGTCGGAAGACCCCGAGGCAGCCAAGGCCTGGGTGAGACGGCGGGGCGCGGGCCGGCACCTGATGGGCTTCATCGCGAAGAACGACGAGGCGCTCCTCACCCAGCGCTCGGCCCAGCTCGTGCTCAAGGGCTTCGTGACCGATCCGAAGAGCCTGAAGAACGCTCTCCTGCAGGTGACCACATTCGTGACGGGGGTGGAGGAGGGGGCGCCCTGGACGCCAGGTGAGGAGCCTGCCTTCCTCCCACGGCCCAGGATCAGGGCCAAGGTGCCCGGACCTCGGCCCGAGGCTCCCTCCGCCGTCGCCAGGCAGGGCGGCGCCGGCCCGCCAGATCCGGCGCTCGGAGCCGCGGCGGACGCCCTGGTGGCCTCCCTCGGGGCCCAGGGCAGGGTCGAGAGCGAGGGCCGCTTCACTTTGAACCGCGAGAAGGCCAAGGAGCGCATGCGCGAGCTGCGGCTCCCCAGGCCCGAGCTCTACGTGGTCTCCCTGCTCCAGGCTGCCGTATGCAAGGGGGCCAGGAGCGTCGAGGTCACCTTGGACAGCGATGACCTTCTATTCAGGTTCGACGGGAGGCCCTTCACGATCGGAGACTTCGAGGATCTCTACGGCTCCATGTTCGCCGAGCGCCGGGATCGGGAGACCCGGGCCTTGCAGCACCTGGCCATGGGGGTGAGCGCGGCGGTGGTCGAGGAGCCGCGCTTCGTGGAGCTGCGCTCGGGCGACGGCCTGACCGGGGCCCTGCTCCGCCTGGAGCCGGGCGTACCCGACGCCGTGGAGCCCCTCGGGAAGCCGCCGCTGCCCACTAGGACAGAGATCCACGTGAAGCTGCGGCTCGGGGAGCGCATCGGAGGGCAGAACGTGAAGGTCGAGGCGGCCCTTCGCCAGGCTGGCTGCTACGCGAGGCTCGAGCTGAAGGTCAACGGGGAGAGTGTATCGACGAGGTTCAAGCCGTCCGGTGTTTATGGCTTCGTGCCCATCTCCTGGGAGGGCTTCGAGGGCTTCTGCGCCTTCGATCCGGACATGAAGGACAGGGCGGAGGTGCGGCGGCTCCTGGACGGGGCCTGGATCTCCACAGAGACCTTGAAGGAAGGCATGCCTGGGTTCTTCGCGGTGCTGGAGAGCGAGCGGTTCCAGACCGACCTCTCCGCCGGAGCCATTGTGCAGGACTGGGCCTGGGACGAGTCACTGTCAGCTGTGGCCGAGGCCGAGGGCCGGTCCCTCGTGGCTCTCGGGCAGGAGCTCGAGCGCAGGCGGAGCATCTCCGATCTTCAGGGCTGGGCAGCCAGCGTTCTGAGAGGCGCCCACCTTCGATACGAGAGCCTGGCCGACTTTGCGCCCGGGGGGGAAGCTCACGAGCTCGGACAGACGGTCGTTTGGCCCTCGGTGTCAGGGGGCGCGACGTCGCTCTGGGCCCTGATGCAGGCTTGCCAGCGGGATGGCCGGCTCGCCTTCAGCCACGTCACCCTGCCCAGCCTGGGCAGGCGCACGGCCCCGCCTGGGCTCACCTTCGCGCCCGATCGGGCCCTGGCCGTGGGCTGGCTGGGGGCCCACGAGCGGGCCTTCTTCGCGCATCTCTTCGGCAACCGGCTCTGGAGCGGGGCGGAGGAGCTTCGTGGAGGGTAGGGACATGGGCCATGGGCAAGACCAGCCACTGGACCGCTGCCGCCGCTGCCTCCGCCCGGCCGCCCTCTGCCTCTGCGAGCTCATCCCGAGGGTCCCGAACCGCACTGAGGTCCGTATTCTGCAACACCTCCGTGAAGAGAGGCATCCGATGGGGACGGTCAGGCTGGCGGAGCTGGCCCTCGGGCGGGTGGAGGTGGCGGTGCATCGCCCCGACGGAAGCCGCCCTCTCGACCTGTCCTCGTGGCTCCATCCGGGCGCGGCGCTCCTGTTTCCTGGCGTGGAGGCGCGGGACCTCGCCTGTCTCGCGCCCGCTGAGCGCCCCGAGCAGCTCATCCTCCTAGACGGCACCTGGGCCCAGGTCCGGGTGCTCCTCAGGCGCTACCCCGAGCTGGGCTCCCTCCCACAGGTGAGGCTGGATCCCGCCAGCCCGGGCAGGTACCAGATCCGAAGGGAGCCCCGCCCGGATTTCCTGGCGACCGTCGAGGCCCTCCTCGGGGCCCTCAGGATCCTGGAGCCAGAGACCCCTGGCCTGGACGGGCTCGAGCAGGCCTTCCTCGCAATGGTGGCGGCTCAGAAAGAGCGGGCCAAGGCCGGCCGGCGGAGGCGCCGCCGCCCAAGGACCCGGCGCCCCCTGGCGTCGCTCCCAGAGGCCCTCCTCGGCTCGCCGGAGCGCCTGGTCATTGCCCATGGCGAGTTCAGCTATAGCCAGGAACAGGGCCTTCCCACGGGCCGTAGGGTCGAGGTGCTCCAGTGGTGCGCCAGGCGCCTCGAGGGCGAGGAGCGGTTCGAGGCCCTCGTGCGGCCCGTGGAGGCGCCGCCCACGGACGCGATGCTAGGGCACATGGCCCTCGAACGGCAGGCTCTGGAAGCCGGGCTCACGCGGGCTGGGTTTCTCGGTTCCTGGCGGGCCTTCCTGAGGCCAGGAGACCGCGTGGCGGTGTGGAGCGCCGCCACCGCGCGAGCCCTCGACGAGGCCCTCGGGGGCGAGGCACAAGGAGCGGCTCTCCTCTTGAAGACGGCCTACTGCAACCTTCGTCAGCGCCCCGCGGGCCCGCTCGAGGAGCTCGTGGCCCGAGAGGGGCTCGCCTGCGCGCCCGAGCCATTCCAGGGGAGATCGGGGAGGATCGTCGGCCAGCTACTCGGCATCGCGAGGCTCCTCGTGGCGCAGGCTCAGAACTGGACCTAGCTCGTATGTTCCCCCGGTG
>JAVEWA010000381.1:0-6758 GCA_034004785.1 Polyangia bacterium | reverse complement strand
GGCGAGTCGTTATCGACTCCGTGAAGGCCCAGTCGAAGGAGAAGAGCAAGACGGTCAGCCTGCACGTGCTGATCGATCCGTCTACCAGCGATCTATTCGAGGTGCGCGGTGAGATCCCGGAAGAGGTGACGGCGCCCACGAGCGGCTTCACCTTCAAACCAAGCCAGGGGACCACTGCCAGGGGCAAGTTCACTTGTCAGGCCTGTGGTCGGACTCAAGCAGTCGTTGACTCTGCCGACGCCTACGGAGAGCCACTGCCGTTCCGGTTCTACGGCTACTACGCTCACACGCCCTACGGCCGGCGTGGCAAGTCTGCCACAAAGGAGGCGCAGCGGCTGGGCCTCGACACGAATAGCTTCAAGTGGTTCGGTGAGGCCACCGAGGAGGATCAGCGGCGGATCCGCGACGCCGAAGCAGAGCTCTCGGCGACCCGTAACCAGCTCCCCATCCCGGACCAGGAGATACCCCCAGGCCGAAACTTTCGCGACCTGTTGAGACAGGGTTACCGACGATGGTCAGACCTTTACAACCCCCGCCATCTCCTGGCTCTCGGGCTTCTCCTCCGAGCCATCGCGGAGGAGCCGAATCCAACCCTTAGGGACGCAGTATTAGCTGGCTTCAAGGTCTCTCTTGGCTGCATGTCTAATCTCGCGTTGTGGAGTGTCTCAACCACAAAGGTTGAAAGAGTAAACTCCGCACATGATTACCGAAATCCAACGAGTACGGCGGAGAATAATGTCTGGGGTCTGGAGGATCATGGGCGTGGTTCGTTTGTTAGTTCTTTCATGCAATCCAAGGGTGGGCTTGATTTAGCCAGCTCAAATTACGAGTGGATGAGACTTGATAACGGCGATGTGGTCAAACATCAGCTTACTGGCAGTGGTGGGTACAGCGGGAAACTGGTGGACTTAATACGTTCTTCATCAACCGCCATTCCAGTCGGCAGCTGTAACGTGGATCTGGTCGTAACTGATCCCCCATACGCCGGATCCGTCCAATACGCCGAGATGTCGGACTGGTACTATGTCTGGCTCCACAAGGTCCTCGCCGACCACTATCCCGAGTTTGAGTCAGAGATCACTCTCAAGGCCCAGGAGATAATAGAAGACACTAACGACAAGGGCGCTGTGTGGTTCTTCGAGCAGATGACCCTCGCGTGGAAGGAATGCCACCGGGTGCTCAAGGAGGACGGGCTCCTGGTCTTCACCTTCCACCACAGGGAGGGCGACCGCTGGAGCGGACTGCTCAGGTCGCTGTTCGACGCCGGGTTCTACCTGGTGGCCGCGTATCCGACCCACAGCGAGGCGCTGAACAGCATCGTGATCCAGGCGACCAAGGGCATCACCTACGACATCATCCACGTGTGCCGAAAGCGTCTGGCGGAGCCTGAGGAGATCCCCTGGTCGCTCCTGCGCAAGCAGGTGCGGCGCGAGGCCCAGGAGCAGCTCCAGGAGCTCGAGGCAGGGGGGGACGTATTGCCCGGGCCGGACGTCTGGATGATCCTTCTCGGAAAGGCGCTCAAGCTCTTCTCGCAGCACTACGGGAAGGTGATCGACGCGGACGGGGAGCCCATCAGCCTGGAGGACGGGTTCGAACGGTTGAGCACGCTGTTACGGGAAGTCCGCGGCGAGGCGGCGCCCCTGCCAGCGGATCTCCAAGGGATCGACGGGCTGAGCCAGGTGTACTTCATCCACGTGCTGGGCAAGGCCGGATGGACGCGGGACGGGCTACACATCGAGCTGCGTGGCTACATCCACTCCACCGACGACCTGCTGGAGATGGATCTCGTGACCTTGGACCCCAATGACAAGGCCCGCTTGATCCCGGTCCGGGCGAAGGAGCGATACGCAAGGCGTCACGGGCGGTTCACCGACGGGCTGAAGGCTCCACTCGTGGACAAGCTGCACCTGCTCGTGGGCGCGGAGGAAGCTGGGGAGGATGTGTCCCCCTGGCTCCGGCGCTGGGAGCCACAGTGGGACGCCCTCGTGGAGGGGCTGAAGCTCCTCGGTAAGCATGAGCCTGCCGTGCGGGATGGGACGGGGCGGCTGGTACGCCTGATCGGGACCCTGGTACCCGGACAGGACGACAAGGCCAGACAGACCAGGCTGTTCTGATTCGTGCATCTCGTGGAGCGTTGAGGATGTAGTGTCGAGCGATGAAGTCGGACAGTAAAGAGAGACAGGCGAGCTCATGAAGCGCGGCGTCCACCTCGTGGAGCGTTTCCGCCTGCCCGCGTTGCGGCTTCGGGGGCTGGAAGTTCCCGACCCATGGCTGGGCATCCTGGATCTGCTGCGCGCAATCGAGGGTCACCTTCCTGAGCCGGTGGAAAAGCGCGCCATTGGGATCCTCGGGCTCGATGGGCTGCTGGCCGCAGGGCGGAGGCAGGAGGAGACGCTGATGCCGAGCCTCCGGACCTTGCTCTACTCGGGGAGGCACTACTTCGAGTGGAAGGAGATCCCGCTGGTATTCCTGGTGGACGCCAGGATCGGCGGAGAGCACGACGCGGGCGGGGCATTCCTGGAGCTCGGCGATGCACCCATTGCGCTGGCGCCGATTTTCGGACGTGGCTTGCAGCCGATGCAGAGCGACCTGGCCGGGTGGTGGTGGGCCGCCCAGCTCGGATGACCGACAGGGAGAAGCAAATGGCGGATCAGCTTGGAGCCATGACAGCGAAGCTGCCCGACGGCAAGCGGTACACGTTCATCCCGCAGCGGGTTATCGGCCACGGCGTCTCGGGCGAGGTGTGGCTCGCTCAGCAGATGCAGCAGCGGGAGCCTGAGGGTGATTCCGTCCGAAGGACCGTATGGGACTCGGACGCATCGGAGACCGGGGAGCCAGAGGACAAGGAAGTCCGCGAGGACGTTCCGAGCAGTGTTGCGCTAAAGGTAACCTACCTCCTCAAGTTCAAGGGCTACCTCGCCCGCGAGGCAGAGCTTCTGGACCATCTCTGGCATCGAGAGCCCAAGCCATCCCGAATCGTTCGCCTGCTCTCCGGGCCCAGGCCCTGTGAGCCCGAGGGAGATTGGTCGGGCGCGAAGCCTGCATTCCTGGTCCTGGAGTACCTGGACGGAGAAACGCTGGATTCCTGGATGAAGAGGGTGTGGTTTCCGCGCCGACCGGTGCCTCCGATGGAGGCGGTCCGAGAAGCCGCGTCGGTGGGCGTGCAGATCGCCGAGGCCCTGGCCGAGCTTCAACACGATGGCGCGCGGATCATGCATCGCGACATCAAGCCGGCAAACCTGATGCGATCCAGCGTCGGACTCCGGCTGTTCGACTTCAACGTGGCGCGAGAGCAGTCCGAGTCGGACCTGACCCAGGGGCCAGGAACCGCGCTGTATAGATCGCCCGAATTAATCAAGTCGAACCGCTACGACATCCGCTGCGATCTCTACAGCCTAGGCGTCATCCTCTGGGAGATCCTACACCAGCAGTCCTGCTCGGAGATGCAGATCAACCAGTGGGCCGAGCAGTTCCGGATCCGCTGGCCGCCCGAAGCGTATTCCGATCTACCGTACCCAGTAGCGAGCACGCTCCAGAAGGTCATGACCGGCCTCCTGGTGAACGAAGAAGGTCGGATCCCCACCCCTGATGCCCTGCTGCCGCTGCTTTACGCGCTGGAGCAAGCCGTCAAACCACAGCCAGTAGCAGCAGTCGCTGTGGACGATCTTCCGGCGCGGGACTTGATCTCGCTGCTCTGTGAGCTGCGTCCCAGTGGAGAGTCTGCGGTGGTGGCGAACACCACGGAGCTCGCCCCTCTTCAGGCATTCATCCGGAATCGCACCCACGTTGACGATCCCCTCGAGGACTACCTCGCGACACAGGCCCGAGCTAGCCTGGATGGCCGGTCGGATGCTCCTCGGCTGATCATTCTTGCGGGTAATGCCGGCGACGGGAAGAGCCACCTCATCCACAGGCTGGTCCATGTCCACCTGGCGGATCACCCAGGTGTGATGAGCGACCTCTGCTACGTGGCGGATGCCACGCATGCCTCGGGCCCAACAGCCACGCAGCAAGAAGAGATCGAGACGTTCTTCGCTCCATTTGCACAGGTAGAGCCTCCCAGGCAGGCGCTTCACCTGATCGCCATGAACACAGGCATGGTCATCCGCTTTTTCGAAGCAGTCCGGCAACGCCGGGCGGCGCAGGAGACCGTGGTGGGTGACCTGGATCCGCTCTACGCCGAGGTCGGGGCACAGCTTGGGCTGCACCCTCGCAGCGACGCCACGTATCCACACCACGTTGAGGTCATCAACCTGGATCTGCGGTCCATGCTCGACGTGGTGCCCGGGACCGAACGCTGCTTCGCCGAGCGGATGCTGGACCGCCTGGATCCAGAGAACCAGAGCGGTTTGACCTTCCTCATGGCGGCGGCCTGTGCCGACTGCGATGCGCGGCCGTTCTGCCCCGTGAGCTTCAATTTGAACGCGCTGGCCAGCCGGGGTCACCCAGGGCCCCGGCGCGCGGTGCTGCATTTCCTCCGACGGGCGGCCCTGGACCCGGAGGTTCACCTCAGCCCTCGGAATCTGTGGGGTTTCTGGTACCGGTTGCTCACGGGTGGGAGTGAGCGATACCAGGGGATCTCCGGAGATGGCCCCGGCTTCTGTGATGCCGTCCGCGCCTGCTCACGAGAGGAGAACCTGGCCTGGCTGCTACGCGGGCACTTCTCGAACGTGCTCTTTGACCAGGGAAACCGAAACGGTGCCATGTGGCGCGCCCTGGCGGACACGGATCCCGCCTACGTGACCGCGCCGATGCTCGACAAGCTGCACACCCGACTCTCAGTGCGCACGACCCTGGACAGTGAGCCGGAGCTCATCGAGGAGGCCCTCGACGCAAAGGACGGTGTTCTTGCCGGGCTTCAACTGCGTCGACTTCTGAGCGTCCAGGGTGGGCTCCCAGCGGCTGAGCGACGGAACGCCGCGATTCGGCGCCTGGTGATGTTCAATGAGGCCGCCCTGGCCACGGTGCAGCAGTACGACGGGTTCGAAGAGTTCGAGCGCCTGATCACGGCGTACGACGCTCTGAGCCGCCAGCCCGACGGGGAGATGCCACGCCCCGAGCACCGTGAGCCGATCCGGGAGCTCTCCAAGCTCGTACAGGACGTTCTGGTGAAGAGCCACGGCCTCCAGCTCGGGTCGAGACGGTTCCTCCGGGTGAGCCAACCAAATGCTCGGAGCCAGAGCCAGCTCCTCACCGAGGCCTCAGGTAGTGAGCTCGACGAGGTCTTCAGCCCCTTGACCCTCATCGTGAGGGACGCGCAGATCCGGGCTCACCGCAACCGCCCTGACCTGCTCGCTAAGCTGGGGTACCGCGCTCGCCTGGTCACGTTGTCGATCAACCGCCGCCGACTGACCATCGATCCACAGCTCTATGACTTCCTGCTCCAGGTCCGACGAGGCCGTCAGCCGTCAGCCAGGGACCTGGCGCAGTTCGAGGCGCTCCTCTTCGTGGGGGAAAGCCTGGGGAACTTCCTGGCAGGGAGGCACAACCGTGCTCTCTTCATCAAGCCGCCGAAAGAGTCGCTGCTTCGGTTGAGCCAGGACGCCTTTGGTGAGGTCTCCATCAAGCCGGTGACCCCATGAGCCAGGTCAGCGTGAGAGACATCGTCGCCGAGTTGGACGGTCCAAGGCTATACGACTCTCCGGACTACTTGATCGATGGCGTGCACATCACCTTTCCGAAGAAGAGCAAGCAGTGGCAGCGGCGCGTCATCGAGCACATGCTGCCCGACTCGCCCGTGGCCGACTCTCCCGAGAAGATCCCCTACCGTCTGCTGTACGCACAGACCAGCTCCCAGCAAACCGAGAACGGCTTCGACGATGTCTTTACCGGAGATCTGCGCCACCTCCGCGAAGTGTTCTACGCCGAGACCCAGGGGAGTGCCGTGCCCGTGGCCTTTCACGTGCTCATGGTCAAGGCGAAGAACACAAAGGTGAGCTCGCAGAGGCTTTTCACGGAGCGCACCTTCAGGTTGCTCTGCACGGACGAGAGGGGTCGTCTCGACGATGCGCTGGTCATCGAGCTTCTCAACCGATTCCGTGCATCACCCGACGATCTGGACCTCGCTTCGCGAGTGGTCCTCAAGGGTCTACAGCCCAACTGGGATCCCGGTCAGTTCGATGTGGAGGTGGATCAAAGAGACGCCAAGACCATACCGTTCGTTCCCGATGCGAGCCAACTCTTCCGAGCTGACCTCCGGACTCTGCTTGACGGGGGGTTTTCGTCTGCCGACTTCTTCGAGCTACTGACGCAAACCTTGACCCTCCACCTGGGCCTCTATCTGCCGCGCCTCGCGGCGAGGTTGAACCCCACAGTGGCCATGCTGCTCGAGGAGCTCGGATCCCCAGGATCCGTCGATGTGCAGCGGATGCACCGCATCGAGGCTGGCCAGGATGACGAGCATCAGTTCCGCGGATCCATCGCGGTGCGAGCGCCATCCCCGGGCGAGCATCGCCGACTATCTCGATCTTCGGCGCCTCGGCTCTCCTACCTCCGGATGGAGCGAGATCTGACAAACCTTCACTTCAGCCTCCTGCTCTTCAACCAGGTCCGTGAGCTGGCTCGCCAGCACATCTCTGCTGCCTGGGAGGGGGGAGACCTTGATGCACTCCATGAGATGAGCGCCACACCCTCGGTCATCGTGGAGCGGATGCGGGCCATCCCGGAGTTCCGAAGGTTCATGGAGAGGACATCTGTCGCTCTGGCCCTTCGCTTCGTTCGTGAGCAGATGCCAGATGATTCTTCGAGCACGTTGAAGG
>JAVEWA010000380.1:0-6759 GCA_034004785.1 Polyangia bacterium | reverse complement strand
CAGGCTCTGGCTTCAATGTCTCGGGATCTCGGAGTGCTGGGATGACGAGTTCCAGCGCCCGGCCGCTGCCGTCACCGAATTTCTGCGTGATTCCGTGGAAGAACTTCTCCAAGTGGCACCCTGGCCGGTCTGCACCCGAGAAGAGGCGTATCCGTGCCTGCCGAGATCTGGCGGTTCTCGATGCCTGGCTCGACAAGTCCTCAAAGGTCACCTCGGTCTCCGAACTCCTCGAGTAGCGGTTTGTCGCTGGCACCGGGCACTGGGCACACCCACTCGATGAAGCGACGCCCACCACTCCATCCCTCGCTCTTCCCCGGTTGCTCGCCGGCTACTCGCAAGCTTCTCACCAGTGGAGCCATCCGTATCAAGGACACCAAATAGCGGCGCCCAATCCCTCTTCTAGAGGGAAACGTGGTGACTCGGGAGAGCTGCTCCGCGATGGGCGTCAATGCTCTTAGGTCTGCCCCTCACCATCTTCGGCGTTCCCCTCGCGTTGTTCAGGCTTTGCCGCGCCTTGGGGCCGAAGGGATGGGCCGCCGCGCTTCCCGCCCGACCAGCTTCAGAACGGCAGCGGGGTCGTGCCCTGGACGCAGGTGTAGGCGCCCAGCGACTGGCACTCGGACTGGCTATTGCAGCCGGTGTATACGCAGGCGCCCTGGAGGCAGTCGTAATTGTCTTCGTCGTAGGCCGCCGAGCCCGCGCTGCAGTCGGTCGGCGTAGAGCAAGACTTGAGGCAGTAGGGCACCGCGACTTGGGGCTGGGTGCGGCAGACGTAGCTCCCCATGCTCTGGCACTCCGCGTCGCTCACGCACCCAGTGTAGACGCAGACACCATTCGAACACGTGTAGTTGTCGGGGCTGTAGGGGGCGGAGCCGAGGTCACAGTCGGACACGGTGCCGCACGCGGGCAGGCAGAGTGGCATGGCGTACCCCACGGGCTGGCGGCAGAGGTAGCTCCCCATGCTCTGGCACTCCGTGTCGCTCACGCACCCAGTGTAGTAACAGGCCCCGCCCACGCAGTCGTAGTTGTCGCTGTCGTAGGCCGCCGAGCCCTGGTCGCAGTCGGTCACGGTGCCGCAGGAGGGCATGCAGTAGGCCGTCAGGCTGACCGAGCCGTCCGGGCCGGGCACGGAGCCGTCCGCCAGGGGCACGGTCGCGTCGGAGTCGGGAAGGCTCCCGTCGGTGCCCTGATTCCCGTCTCTTTGCACGAAACCGTCGTACGGGGAGATCCGGGCGTCGCTCCCGCCTCCGGCCTTGGGCCCGCAGGCGGCCACCGCCAGGATCGTCGCGCCTGCCACCACCCACTCGATTCGCATGGAACCTCGCCTCTTGGTCTTCGTTCCGAAGTCATCATGCCAGGTTCGCAGGAGGGATCACAACCCAGAACTTGGGAGTCAGGATGCCGGAGGCCGCACGCGAAAGACGGTGAGCTGCAGCCGTCGCTCCGCTCTTCGTTCGACCCTTCCTCCCTGGGAGGGGCGAGAGGCGGCAGGCTCGAAGGGAGCACTGTTCGGCCCGCCACCTTGGCGACGGCACGTGGGCCCTTGAGAAAGCTCATCTGCACGATTCCATGGAGGAAAGTTGCTTCATCGATTTTTGACCCTACGGACCATTCCGGACCAGATGACACCAGGCCCGGCTCCGTGATACCCAAGGGACATGTCCATGAACGCCCGCTCCCCAGGGCCGCAAAGGCCGGCTGCCCCCGAGGCAGGCTCTCCGAGAGCCCAGAAGGCCCTCTGCGCTGCGGCTCTCTGCGCTGCGGCTCTCTGCGCTGCGGCTCTCTGCGCTGCGGCCCTCTGCCTGGCCCTCTTCCCGGCCTGCCGCTTCGACAATGGGGGCATCTCACAGCCCAGCTCCGACTCGACCGTCTCGGGCGACGCGACCCTCCTAGACGCCGGGCCCGCGGTCCAGCCTCCCCTTGGGGTAGCCATCCCCGAGCGGCCAGGCGTGGCGCCCGCCCAGGCCGTCAACCAGGCCACGGCGCCCGACGCCGTCATGGCGGTCACCCTGCCCGCCTCCTCTCGCGAGGCAGATCAGGTGCACCTGAGGATCTTCCCCACTGCCGAGGGCACGCCCATCCTGGAGCCCGCGCCCCAGGCGGGCCTGCCAGGCGGCGGTGAGCGGCTCTTCTCGGTTGACCTGTCGGGCCTGCCAGACGGCCTGCTGACCCTTCACGCCTGGACCACCCGCGCCCAGGGGGACCCCTTCGTCCCTGTGAGCGCCCAGGCCCAGAAGGACACGAGCATCGAGCTGACGGTGGATCCCGTGACCACCCCGGTCACGACCCCGCATGAGCGGATCTCCGGGCTCACTGATCCGGGCGCCACGGTGACCGTCTCATCTCCCTCCCTGAGCCAGTCAGCCGAGGCCCAGGCAGACTCAGAGGGCTTCTTCGTCGTGAGCCTTGAGCTGCCGCCGGGCCTCACCGAGCTCTCGGTCACCGCGACGGACCCCTTCTGGAACCGGGCGAGCGCCACCAGGGACCGGCTCGACCGGCCCCTCGCCATCCGGCACCTGACCCTAGTGGGACCTCTCGCCTTCCGGGACGAGTCCGCGGCGCGCCTCGGGCCCAACTTCGTCGGCTCGGCCTGCGCCGAGGGCACCGGGGCGGCCTTCACCTTCCTCACCGAGCCTGATCTCTCGGGGTCGGGGGCCCTGGTGCCCGACCTGTTCATTACCTGCCTGAACCAGGCCTTCGTAAACGACGGGGCTGGGACCTTCCAGGTCCGCTCCATGGTCGCCACCATCGAGGGTCAGCGGGCCGCGGCCCTCGGGGACTTCGACAACGACGGCGACTGGGATCTCGCCGTGACCAGGAGCTCGGGCGGAACGGATCTCTTCCTCTACCGGAACCTCACCCGGCCCCTCGGCGGCCAGGGCTTCGGCCAGGCCTCGGCCCTGCTCGGCGGCTTCGACGCCCAGAACCCAGAGGGCCTGGCCTGGCTGGACGCCAACGGCGACGGCCACCTGGACCTCTTCCTGCAAGAGGGAAACAGCCAGCGCCTCTTCTTGAATACCGGCGGCGGGCTCGGCTTCACCGAGCAGGCGTCCGCCTGGGGCCTCACCCCCGTGGCGGGCCTGGACAACGGCCACTGGGTGACGGCCTGCGACTTCGATCAGGACGGGGACGTGGACCTCGTGGTGGCGGACGACACCGGCCCGGGCTTCCTCTTCGAGAACCTGGGCGACCGCTTCGAGGACCGCACCGCTGCCCGAGGCCTCGTCTTCACCGAGACCGCCAAGCGGGACCTCGCCTTCGGCGACATGGACGCGAGCGGGACCTTCGACCTCTTCGTGCCCCAGGGAGGCAGCTCCGGGACGAACGCCCTCTTCTCCTTCTCCCCGGGAGCCGGCTTCGAGGACGTGGCCGAGAAGGCCGGTGTCCATGTCCCTGCCGCGGACAACGGCGCCGCCTGGGGCGACATCGACCAGGACGGCCGGCTGGATCTCTTGTACTACCTGCCCGTCGCCGCTGGCTCGTTCACCCTGGTCCAGCAGCTCAACCGCGGAGACAAGGACTCCGACGGAGTGCCCGACTTCCAGACCTTCACCCTGAGCTTCCCGGTGGGCGCCGCCTTCGCGCCCGAGGGGCTGCTCCTCGGAGACGTGGACGGCGACGGAGACCTGGACATCCTGGTGGTCAGCCGGGACGGAGCGCATCTCCTGCTCGTGAACGCGGTGAACGACCCCGAGGCGAACGACGACCTCGTGCAGAACCCGCGCTCCCTGCGGGTGCTCCTCGTGGGCAACGGCGTGACCTCCAACCGCTCGGCAACGGGCGCGGTCCTCGTCGCGCGGGAGTGCGGCCCGGGGGGCGCCCTGCTCGCCACCAGGGAGGTGAGCGGCGGCCAGGGCAACGGCGGCCAGCCCTCGCCAGTGCTCCATATCGGCGGGCTGCTGCCCTCGGCCTGCGTCCAGCTCACGGCCCGCTTCGTCGGGGGCCCGGCGGTGAGCGTCAAGGTGCGGCCCGCCCTTCTGCAGAGTCAATCCATCGTCCTCTTCCAGCCCTGAGCTCTCCTGGCGCCATCCCCACCACCAATCCTCGGCCGGTCGTCTCGCTTCGGCCTCCTACCTCGCGAAGCCGCAGTCCTCGGCCAGGCGAAGCAGGAAGGGATCCCTCGGGTCCCCCACCTTGCGGGCCCGCTCGTAGCCGAAGCGGGCCCCTGGGCAGTTGCCCCGGGCCCGCTCGAGGTCGGCGTCGAGAGAGAAGGCCCAGAGGAGCCACTGGCGGGTGAAGCGGTCCCCGCGATGGGGCGCGAGCCGGGCCTCGAGATGGGCCCAGCGATCAAGGGAGTGAGCGCGCCCCGCCCCAGTCGGCCGCGCCCGAGGATCCCCCGGGGCCCTGAGCCGGCGCAAAAATCCCCATGGCTCGCCGTCCCTGACCAGGTCCGGCGGGAGGCTGTCGTGGTCCGGCTCGAAGAGCAGGGCCCGCTCCAAGAGCGCTCCTCTTAGCCGCTCGCCGCCTAGGGCCTCGGGCCTGTCCGCGCCGCCGAGGACTGCCCTGAGGCCGGGCCGCCGCCTAGTCAGGTTCTCGACGTACCCTGGCTGCGCGAGGAAGGTCCGCTGCACCTGATCCACGTCGGGCCGCGCCCCGTTCAGGATCCTCACCGCCCAGAGGGCAAAGCCCGTCTGGTAGTAGGACGAGAGCAGGAGCGCCCTGGGCGGCGCGCCGTCGAGGAGCGCCTCCGCCATGACCTCGGCGCCCTCTGCCCGCCTGAGGTCCGCCCGCGACAGGCCCCCGGCAAGGGCCTGGGCGGGCCAGACCGCGGCGCTCGCCGCCACCCCGAAGGCGAGGCGTCGGATCATCGGCCGGATCCCCGGGGCCGAGGCGAGCCACCCAATCGCCACCGTAAGGGCGACGGCCCCGAGGAGGCAGAGCACCCCGAGGGCGAGGAGCAGGTAGCCCTGGGAGTCGGGGTTCTCGGGCTCGAAGCCCCCGAGCAGGGCTCCAAAGGCGCTCCCTAGAAGCGCCAGGCCGAGCACCCCGCCCAGCCCCCAGAGCCTGCGCCCGAGCCCGAGAAGGACGAGCCCGGCCATGGCGGCGCCCAGGATCCCTGCCCCCAGCTCGGCGCTCGCGGCCCTTGCCACCGCGACGGCGCGCTCTGCCGGGCCCCTGTCGAGGCTCCGCTCGGCCGTGCGAAAAAAGAGCTTGGCCGACACCGTCCAGCCGAACCGCTCCAGGGTGTGGGGCGCCCCCCAGTTGATCTCGGGCCCGGCGCTGGACCTCGCAGGGAGCTGCGCGAGCACGAAGAGGCCCACGAGGCCCGCCCCGAGAGCGAGGGCTCCCTGCCTCACGAGGCGCCCGACGATGGCGCCGCGCCGGGCCCGGCCGCCTACGCGGACCTCGCCGCCAGGGCTGGGCTCCTCGCCCCCACGAAGCTCTCCGCCCGCGCGGCGCTTGCCTATAGCACGGTGCTGGCCGCCCGCGCGATGCTGGCCGCCCGCACCAAGCTGGCCGCCCGCGCGATGCTGGCCGCCCGCACCAAGCTGGCCGCCCGCGCGGTGCTGGCCGAGGATCCAGCCGAGGAGCACCGCCGGCACGGTGAAGAGGACGAGCAGGTGGTGGTTTCCCGCGCCCAGGCCCCCGAGCAGCGCCGCGAGCAGGAGGTCCCTCGTCCTTGCGTGCTCGAGCAGGCGGAGCGCGAGGTGCAGCATCCCGAGGGTGATGGCCAGGTTCAGGGCGTACACCTCGGCGCGCACGCCCTGGTACAGGGCCGCGGGCCCGAGGGCGAGGCCCAAGGCCCCACAGGCCGAGACCGTCAGGGAAAGAAAGCGACCGAGGGGCCCCCTCCCCCGCCTGCCGAAGAGCTCCTGCCAGACCAGCCGCGACGAGCGCCTGATGCAGAGAAAGAGCAGCAGGGCCCCGAGGCCGAGCGCCAGGGCCGAGGCGCAGCTCACCCTGAAGGCGATAGGCCCGAGGGGCAGGAGCGTCGCGGCCTTTCCAAGGAGGATCGGCAGCGGGTGCCCCGGGGGGTGGGCGTTTCCGAGCTCGAAGGACGCCGCGGCCAGCTCGGAGGAGTCGAGCCAGTGGGCCGCGGGCGAGGCAAGGGCGATGGCGATCCCGGCGGTGACGCCAAAGACCAGGGCCCCGCTAAGGGCGGCGAGACCGTCATCCTGCGCCCGCGAATCAACGCAAGGCGCGCCCGAGCCGCCGCCCTCGCCTGCCTCGGGCCCTTCTGCCGCTATCTCTCGCTCCGAGCGATCGCCCATCGAGGCACTTTACCAGATCCGGAAGCGCCCGAGCTCCCCGAGTCGGCCATGCGCAGGGCCGAAACTTGGTCCATTCCAATGCCCTGGTGTATGGTCTGGGAAAGCGAGACCTGCCATGGCAGAACCCGAGAGCTTTCCAAGGAGATTCGGCAAGTACAAGCTCCTCTGCGAGCTCGCCCAGGGCGGCATGGGGGCGGTGTACCTGGCCGCCTCCGGGGTCCGCGGCATGGAGAAGGTCTGCGCCCTCAAGGTCGTGCTCCCGGGTCTCGCCACCCCTGAGTACCGGGCCCGCTTCATGGACGAGGGCAAGGTCATGGTGCGTCTCACCCACGGAAACCTCGTGCAGGTCTTCGACGTGGGCGAGGTGGGGGACGAGGCCTACATCGCCATGGAGTTCGTGGCCGGCCAGGACCTCCGCACCATCTGGAACCGCTGCGTGGAGGTAAAGCGAGCCTTCCCGGTGGACGTGGCCATCCACATCCTGAAGGACGCCTGCCGCGGGCTGGCCTATGCCCACTCCTACGAGGACCTGCGCCTGGTTCTCCGA
>JAVEWA010000379.1:0-6774 GCA_034004785.1 Polyangia bacterium | reverse complement strand
AGATGGATTCGTGAAGGCCCTGTCGAACCTGATCCAGAACGGCCTCACCCACGGGGGAGACTCGGGACCGGTCGTGGTGACCGCTCGCGCCGACAGGGACGGCGTGGCTGTAAGCGTCCGGGACAGCGGTCGAGGGCTCTCAGCCAAGGAGCAGATGAGAGTCTTCAAGCGCTTCTACCGAGGCAAGAGCACCACCGAAGGCCAGGTCCCCGGATTCGGCCTCGGGCTCTCGATCGTGCAGCGTTTCGCCGAGGACCAGGGCGGCAAGGTCTCGGTGGTTAGCGGACCCGGGCAGGGAGCCATCTTCACCATCTGGCTCCCTGCATCTGCCAAGGACATTCCCGACCCGCGGCAGGACACCGCGGCCACTGGAAGCCAGGTCTGAGGCGCCATCCTGTTCCCTTGGGAGGCAGCACGAGACGATGCCAGGCGCGGATAACGAGATGGTGCTCATCGTGGAGGACGACGTCTCCCTGGCCAACGGCCTTGGACACAACCTGCGCTTCGAGGGGTACGACGTGCGGGTCGCCATGGATGGCAAGGCTGGCCTGGAGATGGCCCTTCGCTACGATCCGGATCTGATCGTCCTGGATCTGATGCTCCCCGGCCTTCCAGGAATGGAGGTGCTCCGCCGCCTCAGGCAGCAGGGCTCCGAGGCCCAGGTAATTATCCTCTCTGCCCGGGAGGGGGAGACGGACAAGGTGGAAGGCCTCCGCCTGGGCGCGGACGACTACGTGACGAAGCCCTTCAGCCTTCAGGAGCTCCTCGCGAGGGTAGAGGCGGCTCTCCGCAGGCCCCGCAAGAGGCGGCACGCCATGGCCGAGGAGCGGCTCGTCATCGGCGACGTGGAGCTCTGGCCCGCCCGCCGTGAGGCCCGGCGCCAGGGCGAGGAGCTCTCGCTCACGGCAAAGGAGCTCGACCTCCTGGTGTTCTTGGCGCGCCGCCCCCAGAGGGCCTTCTCGAGAGAGCAGCTCCTGCAAGAGATCTGGGGCGACGACTACGACGGCACCGCGCGCACGGTGGACAACTTCATCCGCAGACTGCGGACCAAGATCGAGCCGACTCCGGAGCAACCTGTCCACCTCGAGACAGTACACGGCGTCGGCTACAAGCTCGTCCCCTGAGGGGGCGCCCACCCCCACCTACTTGGAAGATCATTTTCTCCGTGCCAAGAGAGCCCGGATTTGCCAAAATGGCGGCTGCACCCATGCCGAGGGCACAGACATGACAAACATCCGCATCTCGAGGATCGCCCTCGCAGCCCTGCTGGGCGCGACGGCCTCACTCGTGGCCCAGGCCGCCCACGCTCAGGGCCTGCCTCCCCCGCCTCCTGCGCCCCCCGCGGCCGAGGAGCCGCCTCCAGCGCCAGGCCGGAACCAGCTCCTCACTACCCGGCCTCCCGTGCCGGTGATCATCGTGGACAGGGGGCCGGCGCCTGTTCGTGTGCTCCCACCGCCCCTGCCCAGAAAGCGCCGCCCCTTGCGCCGCACGCAGGGCCGGCTGGGCCGCTTCTACCTGGGCGCCGGTGCGGGCTACATATGGCCCGGGGGGGAGCTGGGGCAGCGTTACGCCAGCGGAGGGGCATTCTCCTTCTGGACCGGCTGGCGCAAGCGCTGGCTCGGCATCGAGGCCGGATACCTGGGCGCACAGCTCGTCCGCAAGCTTGGCGATGCGCCCACCATCTTGACCGCGGGAAACGACTCCCTAGGCTCGACCGTATGGGATCCCTACGCCGGCGACGCCGCCTTCTCTCAGCTCACCGCGGACGGCAAGGTCTTCCTGAACCTCTTCTGCCGAAGCTCCATCTACGCCCGGCTGGGCTTGAACTACACCTCGCTCAACTACGGCTCGGGCTTCACGAAGGACGGCTTTGGCTGGCAGACCGGCGTGGGTTGGGACTACCGCATCCGCCTCTCCTTCGCCCCCGACCTCGTCCTCAAGCTCAGGGCCGAGACTCTCTACACCTGGGCAAAGGTGAAGTGCGGCATCAGCAACGACTGCCACGACATCTCCGGCCTCGCGGCCCTCTTCTATGTGAACATCGGTTGGAGCCCACGTTGAGCCCTGTCACCGACCCTCGTTCATCATACAGCCTCACGCGGGCATCCGTGGCCTGGGGCCCGAGAGCCCATTCGCTCAACCGGGACAGAGCTCCCTCTTGAATGGGGACCTGCCGCCAGCGCCAAGCCAATGCCCCCCACAGCAGACAGTCCGGTCGGACGCCCTGTGATCCTCGGAAGCCTCCTGCTGGGGGTCGTGGTCTATTCCCTCTGGTTCATCGGCGCCGGACCCTTCGCCGCCAGCTCCAGGACCTCCCAGAGGCGCGCAGTCCCGGAGGATGCGCCCACCCCCTTCCCCGCCGGCGCCGCCAACGGACCCGCCTCCAGATACCCATCCCTGGACGACGATCCCGAGGATAGGGCTGCGGCTGCGACGCAGCCGGACTTTGCTCCCCCGCTGCACGCTCCTGGGGGACCCACCGCTTCGCATTCCTTGCTGCACCTCGCTCGCCTTCTGCCGGGAGGCACCTCCGTGCTGGCCATGATCCGGCTCGACGCGCTCAGGGCCCAGGCCTGGGCGCAAGACGTCATCATGGGACGGAAGCTCCCGAGCCTCCGCGCGCGCCTCGCACCCCTCGGGCTGGATCTGCGTGAGGACACTCGCGCCGTGCTCGGCATCGATCTCGAGGCCCGGCCGGCCCCTCCGCCCGCCGAGGGCCAGGACCTGCGTTTCCTCGGCAAGCGCGATCGGCCTTTCGTCCTGCTCCTCGAAAGCCCGACGGATCGAAAGGAGCTCCTGCAGCGCTTCAGGCGCTTCGGCCCGCTTGCCGCCACCGAAATACTGGGACGGCGCGTATACAGGCGGGCCGGGAACTACGCGATGACCTTCCCGCTACGAGGCTCGGTGGCCTTCGCCTACCGGCGCCCGATGGGCCCCCTCCTGGCGAACCTGCTGGAGATCCCCTCTGGAAGCGCCCTGTCGAAGCAGACCTGGCGCGCCCTGGAGGAGGCCGGTCTTATCCGGATGCCAGCGCCGCCGGGGCAGCCACCGACTGTGGGTGATGACATGGCGCCCACTGAGCCCAGAGCCGCTTCAATCCCCCGCCCTGCCCAGGCCCCGCCCGCGGCACAAAGGCCTGCCTCACCCACGCCGGTCCGCGCGAGCCATCCAGATGCCACTGTGCCTGGGCCAAGGCACACCGAGCCAGGCACCAAGGCAGCCACGGTCACGGAGCAGGACTCCAAACTCCCATGGGTCACCCTCGTTTGGACAGCCAGGGCTGGCATCCAACCTCCCTACCCTCTCAAACAGATCTCAGGGTATGGCCACAAGGCATCGCTACGAAGCGCCCTGGTGACCCTGGGACCGGGTCCCGCCGGCGGCGCCCGCCTGGAGCTCCGGCTCTTCTACGACAGCCCCTCGAGCCCACCTCAGATGGCGGCGCTCCTGCGCTACGCCAAGCGCCACATCGCTCGCTGGCCCAGGGTCAAACGGGCCCAGCTCTCGGAGCTGGTCAGCACCGTGCCCATCAACGTCTCTGGAGAGCGGATCCACGTCATCCTGGAGCTGCAAGCCTGGCACCTGCGGGCCCTGAAGCTCCTATTCCACAAGCTGCTCGAAGCACAGCCGTGAGACGGGCTCTGCCAAGGCCGCGAGGAACGCGCCGGAGCACTTCAGATTGATGGACGCCAGGAGCGAGCCTGGCTCAGTCGGCCCGGGAGAGGCGATGGAAGCGCTCGTGCACCTGGTGCACGAAGGTCTCGAGGGCGATGCGATGGGATGGGCCCTCGTGGGAGCCGTAGAAGAGAGCCACCACAGGGATGCCGTTGTTGGCCGACCTGATGGCTGGCACCGTCGCGGCGGCGGAGACCCCCACCATGCAGTTCAGCCCCGCAGCGGAGATGACTCCATGGACCCCCCGGCGGGCGAAGGTGACCATCTTGCCCACTATGCCCCGAACCAGGTGGTTCGTGTCCGCGCCGAAGAACGCCTGGGCCGCCGACTGAAGCTCCGCCGAGGAGGGCTCCTCGCAGTAAGGCCTCAGATCCTCATCCAGGGCAGAGATGAGGGACTCGCGAAAGCCAAGCTGCAGTATGGCGAGAGCGTACTCCTTGCAGACATCCAGGCCCTCGCCTCGCGCGGCCTTGCGCCTGGCGTTCTGGGGCGCCTCGAAGTCCGCCGTGGCCCCGAAGAAGGGGCTCGGCCACACGGTGCACCCTAGGGACTCGAGGCGTGCGAACAGGCCACCGTTTCCGATGGCGTTGATCCGCGTGTAGAGGTCCCCGGTCACCCCCACCAGAGGCCTCGGGCTCTCGGGGCCGAGAGGCACGCGGCCGAGCCGCGCCATGCTGCGCCGAACGCACTCGGTGAGCTCCTCGACTACTTCATAGCCCTTGGCACGTCTGCGGGCGAGGGTGTCCTCCAAGTCCTTGTAGCAGTCCTCGATGGCCAGATCCACGGAGCCTGGAACGACCTCCCACGGCCTCCGCCTGCAAGCAGCGATGATGAGCTGATCCACCACGGTGAGGCCCCCGTAGAGACAACCCACCCCGTGAAGCCCGAGGAACTCCTTCATCTCGGCAACGTGTGGATCCCATATCTCCAGGGGCGCGCCGAGCTGATCCCGCACCATGCGCCAGCCATCGCCGTACTGTGGGAGCAGGCAGGGAAGTCGCGTCCCCGGCGCCATGAAGGCGTCGCCGTCGCGGACGCGCCCGGACCGGACCAGGCGCACCATCTCGCCGGCGAGCAGCGAATAGGGGTGGCACTCCCGGCCAGAGCTGAACTCCTCTCCCAGCCTGGCGGACTCCTCATCGGGGGGCCCGAGCACCTCGACCTCCAGACCCTTGGAGCGGAGCAGCCCGGCGAACACGTGAGAGTGCCCCTCGAAGCCGGGCACGAACACCCGGCGCACCCGGTGACGGGATCTGGTGGGCGAGTTTCGCAGCACCCTCGGCCGCAGAGGCTCGGCTCTCCCCTCGGCCAGCGCCTCCTCCACCTCGTCGGCGAAGGCCTCCAGCCTGGTTATGAGGCCCGCCTCGCCGCGGTGCTCGTCGAACTCCAGAAAGAGCCTGGGGCGATCCCCGAGCAAGCGCTCGAGGTGCTTGGTGGCAAAGGAGTCTGGACCACAGCCGAAGTTCGACACCAGCAGTGGGAACACGCCCTCCAGGTTCCCGAGGCTGGTCAAGACCCTCACCTGCTCCCTGTTGAAGTGCCAAGGGACCTGGTACCAGCCGTCCGGCAAGGGAGAGCCTTCGATCGGGACCATGTCCATGGGTATTGCCGTCAGGCCCAGACGGCCAAGGTGCTTGGCGAGGTTCAGGTTCGCGTAGGGGTCGTGCAGGTTGTAGGGCTTGCCGAGCACGACGACCGCCCTGCCCCCTGGAAGTGGCCCGTCGAGGAGACGTCGTCCCTCCTCGCGCCGCGCCCTGTCGAACTCCTGTTGGCGCTCCAGCGCGAAGGCGAGGGCGCGCTCGGCGGCGGAGGGGGCCACATCGAGGGAGCTCGCCAGCTCCCAAAGGGTCTCCAGAATGGAAGGCGCCGCCCCGCCCAGCACCAGCTGGGGTGTGAGCACCCGCCCGGGGGCGCCGAGAGCCGCCATGTCGGGCAGCTCCTGCGCGAAGAGGCAGGAGAAGGGTCGGTCCCCGCTGTGTGCCTTGGGAAACTCCAACACCGTGGGCATGAGCACCCGTTCGAGCCCCCGGTCGAAGAGGAGCTCGCGCAGGTGCCCGTGGGCGACCTTCAGGGGGAGGCACACCTCGGGCGGAAGGCCCGCGGCGCCTCTCGCGAGGTGGGAGGCCGTGGTCGCCCCCGAGAGCACGGGCTCGAAGCCGAGCTGGTCCAGGAGGTGGGCAAAGAGCGGCAAGAGCTCCAGGCCGAGGCTCGCCTGCACGAGCCCCACCCTCGGGCGCCTCTCCGGCCGCTGCGGGGGGAGGTGCTCCCTGAGCAGCTCCGCCCGCCTGGCGAACAGGTCCGCTGGCCCTTCACCCGGCGCCAGCGATTCCCTCGAGTCAAGCCCGGCCGGCTTGCCGAGGCGATCCGGGGCATGCCCACGCTGGGTTTCCCGTGCGGGCGGTAGCGTTCCAGTCTGGAGGGCTCCCTGCCCCCCCCGCGCCGGCCGGCGCTCGGCGCCGCGGTCCTTGGCGGTGTACTTCTCGCAGACATCGCCGAAGTGTGCGACGCGGCCCCCCGCCTCCACCCTGCTGACCTCGCAGCGGTTCTCACAGCCCCTGCACTCGAAGGTGCGAACCCGGTGCTCCCTGCAGGAGGCGAGGCCGCGAAAAGACGAAGCGCGCCGGCTCCGCCGCATCTCCCTCTCGCAGAGCAGGGCCATGCCGATCGCGCCCGAGAGCCGGTTGAAGGGGTGCACGGACACAGGCCGGCCCAGAAGCGCGTTGAACGCCGACACGACAGCGCCGTTGGAGGCCGTGCCCCCCTGGAACACCACCGTTCGCCCCACCCTGCGGCCCGCGACCACCTTCTCCAGGTAGTTCCGCGCCACCGAATATGCGAGGCCCGCGCAGAGATCCCCGATGGGCGCACCCTCGGCCTGCGCCCTGACGAGCTCGGCGTCCATGAAGACGGTGCAGCGGGTCCCGAGATCCCTGGGGCGCGCCCCTTGCAGCGCCAGGCGGGCGAACTCGCCGACTATCTGGATCCCCAGCCGTTCGGCCTGCTCCTCGAGGAAGGAGCCCGTGCCCGCCGCGCAGATCTTGTTCATCTCGAAGTCCCGGAGCCTGCCTCCCCGGGCGTCGATATACTTCGAGTCCTGGC
>JAVEWA010000378.1:0-6799 GCA_034004785.1 Polyangia bacterium | reverse complement strand
TCCCAGGCCAGCCTGTCGCTCCGCCTGCAGGCCCTCGAGCGAGAGGTGCGGCTCCTCAGGCGGGCCATCCAGGACCAACAGCAGCGCTGCCGGCGCTGAGCCAGGCGACCAAGCCGCCCTCGGGGCTGGGTCCGGGGCGGCTCGTACAACCCTTTTTGCCGCCGCGGGGTCTGGCCTTGAGTATGTCGAGCCACTTGGCTATGCTGCGCCCCATGTCGAGCCCCCACTCCACGGTCGCCTTTGGTTCCAGCCGCTCCCGAGGCTCCTTGGTCGCCGCGGCCCTGGGCTTCGCCCTCGCCCTCTCCACGGGCTGCGAGGACGAGATCGGCGACGCCTGCGAGTACAACGTGGACTGCTCGAGCACCGGAGAGCGCCTCTGTGACAAGTCTTCCCCCGGAGGCTACTGCACCATCGAAAACTGCTCCGCCGAGGTCTGCCCCAAGGAGTCCCACTGCATCGCCTTCTACCCGGTGGCCTTCCTGAGCACGCCTTGCGACCCCCTCACCGAGGATCTCCTGGATCCGGACCTCGGCACCGACGACTGCACCCCGGACGAGAAGTGCATCTCCAGCGGCTACTGCGCGCCCAAGGCCAGCGCCCGCCGCTTCTGCATGAAGAAGTGCAAGGCGAGCGACGACTGCCGCGACCTCTACGAGTGCCGCAGGACTGGCATCGACGGCTCGGAGTACGTCGCTCCCCTCGACTCGACGAGCCCCGACAAGACCGTCCGCTTCTGCGCGCCGAGGGGATAGACCGTGGAGCCTGGGCTCGGGCGATACCTCGTCCGAAGGGCCTTCTCCGCGGCCATCGCCCTGGTCGGCGTGTGTCTGCTCGTCTTCTTCCTGATGCACCTCATCCCCGGAGATCCGGTGGACAACATGCTGGGAGAGACGGCCCCCGCGGCCGAGCGGGATCGCCTCCGGCAGGCCCTCCACCTCGACGAGCCCATGACCGCACAGCTCTCCCGCTTCGTCCACGGAGTGGGCGACGGCACCCTTGGCAGGTCCTTCAGGCACCCTGATCGCACGGTGACGTCCCTTGTGGCGGAGGTCTTCCCGGACACGCTCCTGCTCGCCCTGGCCTCCATGTTCGTCGCCCTCCTCCTCGCCATCCCGCTCGGAATAGCCGCGGCGCTCAGACCGGGCACCTGGGTGGACGGCGCCTCCATGGGGCTCTCGCTCCTCGGCGTGGCCATCCCCAACATGTGGCTCGGCCCTCTCCTGCTCTTCGCCTTCTCCATCCACTGGAGCCTGCTGCCAGGGCCGGCCCCAGACGATCCCCGCACCTTCGGGGCCCTCTTGCTGCCAGCCGTGACCCTGGGCACGGCCCTCATGGCCATGCTCTCCCGCATGACCAGGGCTTCGCTCCTTGGGGTCCTGGGCGACGACTACATCCGCACGGCGCGGGCCAAGGGCCTGCCCGGATTCACCGTGGTGATGAGGCACGGGCTCAGAAACGCCCTCATCCCGGTTATCACCGTGGCTGGCTTGCAGTTCGGGGCCCTGCTCTCGGGCGCCATCGTGACGGAGAAGGTCTTCGGCAGGCCCGGGGTGGGCAGCCTGCTCCTCGGGGCCATCAGCTCCCGGGACTACCCCGTGATCCAGGGCACGGTGCTCTTCGTGGCGGCGCTCTACGTCCTGGTGAACCTCGCGGTGGACCTGACCTACGGGCTCGTGGACCCGCGGATCCGGAGGCGCTGAAGTGAGACGGATGCTCGGACGCCCCGGACCTCTGCTCGGCCTTGCGCTGCTCGGCCTCTTCGCCTTCGCGGCCCTGTTCGGCCCCTGGCTCGCTCCCCAGGACCCCCTCGCGCAGAACCTCGACAACATCCTCGCCCCGCCGGGCGGCGCCCACTGGCTCGGCACCGACGAGAACGGCAGCGACCTCTTGAGCCTCTTCCTCCACGGCTGCCGCCTGAGCGGCTACATAGCCCTCACGGTTCTCGCCATCTCCTTCGTGGTGGGGGTCGGCCTCGGCACCCTGGCGGGCTACGTCGGCGGCTGGGTGGACGAGGTGATCATGCGGGTGGTGGACGTGCTCCTGGCCTTCCCGGGCATCCTCCTGAACCTCGCCGTGGCTGCCATGGTGAAGGAGCCCTCCCAGGACCACCTGATCTTCGCGCTCTGCCTGAACGGCTGGGTGGGCTTCGCCCGCGTCGCACGGGGCCAGGTGCTCTCCGCCAGGGAGCGGGACTTCGTTCAGGCGGCGCGCTGCCTCGGCGCGAGCGGGGCTCGAATCATCGGCAGCCACGTGCTCCCCACCATCCTGCCGCCCCTCGTGGTGCAGGCCACCTTCACCTTCGCCGCGGTGCTCCTTGCGGAGGCGAGCCTCAGCTTCCTCGGCCTCGGCCCGCAGCAGCCTTGGTCCTGGGGCTCCCTGCTCAGCCAGGGGACCACCTTCATCTGGCTCACCCACCACCTCGCCCTCGTGCCCGGAGTGGCGATCGCCCTGCTGGTGCTGGCCTGCAACCTCCTAGGCGACGGCCTGCAGGATCTGCTGGATCCCCGCCGCCGGAGATCCCTGGGCTGACCAGCGCCCTTTCCGATCCAGGGCCCTCAAGCAAGGGCGCGCCTCGGCTCACTGGTGAGACCTCGCGACCAAGCGCGCCTCGGCTCACTGGCAAGCACCGCGACCGGCGCCTGACCGGATCCCGGCGGGGAGCCGGCCGGGATCCGGCCGGATGAGCGACAGCTCGTATCGAGCTCACGGCCCTGGCGCAGCCTCTCCTTCGAAACTTCCCCTTTGCCCTCGCGCCCCTGGCAGCTCCACTCCCCGAGGACACCGTCGGTGGCACTTCGCTTGCAAAAGGGCTCGGCGTCGGCCGGCTGCAAGCAGTCAAGGAAACCTCTGACAGACAACCAACAAGGAGAAGTGAAATGACCTTCAGTCGAACCATCGCGTCGGGCCTGCCTGCCCTCCTCGGGACCTTCCTCTGTCTCGGCTCCCCAGCGGAGGCTCGGACCGCCAGCAAGCAGAAGACAGTCGTCACCGGGCAGGTGAACCTGAACACCGCCACCTCCGAGCAGCTCCGGCTCCTGCCCCGGCTGCGCCCCAAGACCGCCGAGGCGATCATGGCCTACCGCGCCAAGCAGCGGTTTCAGAGCGTCAGGGAGCTCATGCAGGTGAAGGGCGTGGGCCAGGCGTCCTTTGTGCGAATGAAGCCCTACCTCGCCGTGGAGGGCCCCAACACCATCGCCAAAACCAAGGCGGAGAGGAAAGCCAAGGCGGAGAAGAGGGCCAAGGCGGTGAAGAAGGCCAAGGCGGTGAAGAAGGCCAAGAGCGCCAGGAAGCCCAAGGCCCGCAAGGCGAGCGCGGCCAGGCGCCAGGCCAAGGCCTGCATGGCGGCCGAGCGCAGGGTTGAGAAGTGCCAGCAGGCGGGCCGCGCGAGCGCCGCCTGCAAGCGCGCCGAGCGCAAGGTCCGCTCCTGCCAGCGCGCCGAGGCCAGGCGGGCCACGAAGTCCACCGCCGAAGCGGCCGCCGGCCCGAAGGGCAAGGCCGCGCCAAGGCGCGCCCGCCGCCCCAAGACCGCCGCCCAGAAGGCCGCCGCCTGCGCGCGCGTCCTTCGCACCGTGAAGGCCTGCGACGCCGAGGGCCGCACCAACCCTGGCTGCGTCATCGCCCGCTCCAAGGCAAAGTCCTGCTCGAAGACCGCTGCCGCAGCCGCCGCGCCCGCGACGGCCGCCAGCCCCGAGCGCGTCCCCGGTCCGCGGCCCAGCGCCGCTCCCAAGGACCGGGCCGAGACCCCCGCTCCCAAGGCCAAGGGCACCCGCGGCTAGTCTCCCGACCGGGCTAGAGCCCGCGAAGGGATCTCTCAATCGCCTTCGGCCTCACATCACGTCCCTCCCCGAACCCGAGCACCACGCAGGCACCATCGGGCAACCCAGCGGCTGCCCGAGCCAGCACGAGCTCCTCGACCGGCGCGTCCTGGCCGTCGTCGCCGAGGGGGAAGGTGCCAAAGTGGATGGGCACCGACAGGCGGGCGCCGAGCTGGCGGTGAGCCTCCACTGCCTCGGCTGGATCCAGGTGCATGTCCTTCATGAACCAACGCGGCCTGTAGGCGCCGATGGGCAGGAGCGCCAGATCCGGCGTGCCGTAGCGGGCCCGGATCTGGGTGAAGTGCGGACCGAAGCCCGTGTCTCCCGCGAAATAGGTAAGGTGCCTGGAGCCCGCCACCACGAAGCCGCCCCAGAGGGTCCGGGCCCGATCCGAAAGGCCCCGGCCCGACCAGTGCTGGGCGGGCACGAACCTCACCCGCACACCTCGATCCACCTCAACCTCGTCCCACCAGGAGAGCTCCCTCGCGCCTGGGATCCCGGCCTTGGCGAGCAGCCGCCCGTTGCCGAGCCCGGTGAGGATCCAGGGCTTGTGGGCCTTGTGGAGCCTCCGGAGGGTCGGCAGATCGAGGTGATCGTAGTGATTGTGGCTGAGCAGCACGCCGTGGATGGTCGGCAGGTCCTCGAAGCGGATCCCCGGGTTCCGGGCCCGCCTGGGGCCGGCGAAGCGGACCGGGCTCGCCCGCATGGAGTAGATGGGATCTGTCAGCAGGTTCAGGCCGTCAAGCTGCAAAAGCACGGTGGAGTGGTTGATGAAGGTGACCCGCAGGGCCCCCTTTCCAACGGCCCCGGGCGGAGCGGGTCCGTATGGATGCTCCTCGTAGGGCCGCCAATGGCCGGGCCGGCGCTGCCGGCCCCAGCGGAGCAGGTCCCGAAAGGACTTCGGCTGCACCGGCGCCTGATTGGCGAAGCGGCGGCCGTCGAAGTTGTCGAGGGCCGGGCCCACATGGCCCGGGGCCGCGAACTGGCAGCTTGCAGAGCCGAGCCCGGTTCCGCTCATGATCACCACGCAGGCGATGGGGCCGGCAAGGAGCCGTCCCGAGCGCCTCTCCAAGGCTGGGCTCATGGCCCGGCCGGACCTCGAATTGCGGGGCATCTCGGATGTCCTCGCTTAGGTCGATCCCAAGTAGAGACTCGACCGACAAAGGGTAACGCCAGGATCCCGGGTGGCAAGCCCCTCCATCGAGGTCCGCCCGAAAAGACCAGGCCGACCGCCCCGAGACAAACGCTCGGCGCTCACCCATACCACCTCGCTGGCTGCCTCGAGGAGTCTGCTGCTATATAATCAACCTGCTATCGGTTGACCGAGAGCTGGAACCCCACTTGGCCGCGTGGGGCGAAGAAGCCGATCGGGAGCATCGCGATGCAAGGCAGGGACGAGATAACCGCAAGCTTGGAGACAGAGCTGAGAGGATCTGGCGAAGGCATCCTGGCGGCCTGGCTCTTCGGCAGCGTTGCCCGTGACGAGGCCGGTCCAGGTAGTGACGTGGACGTCGCCGTGCTACTCGGGCGGTCACCGCGCTCCCTGGCAGAGCTCCCCCTCGATCTGGAGGACCACCTGGAACGGACGCTCGGCTTGAAAGTCCAGGTGGTGGCCCTGAACGAAGCGCCTGCGGACCTCGTGCATCGGGTGCTGCTGGACGGGGTCCTCCTTCTGGACCGAGATCCGGCGGCGCGAGTCCGGTTCGAGGTACAGAGGAGGAACGAGTACTTCGATCTGCTTCCCCACCTGAGACGCTACCGTCTCCTTCCAGAGGAGGCGCCATGACGGATCCAGAGCTTCTCGCCAAGCGGCTCGCCCTGATAGAGACCTGCGTCCAGGAGCTGCGAACCCTCGCCCGTCCCGAGGCGATGGAGCAGGAGGTCCGCGAGGCCCGCTTCGTCCAGCACACCCTGCAGATGGCGATCCAGGCCGCCCTGGACGTAGCCTCCCATGTCGTCTCCGATGGACGTCTGGGTGAGCCGCGAACGAACCGCGAGCTCTTCGACATTCTCGAAAGCCATGGCCTGTTGGAGCCGGAGCTCGCCATTCAGCTCAGACGCATGGCCGGTTTCCGCAACATCTTGGTTCACGGATACCAGGCAGTGGATATCTCCATCGTTCGCGACGTGCTGGAGCACCGCCTCGAGGACCTCCTCGCCTTTGTCCGGGCGATCCGGAGCAAGAATCCCTAGACCAAGCGGATACCTGGCGCAAACCCTCGGCTGACACGCTCCGGATCCGGCGGAGCTACTGGAAGCTCACGGTCAAGGTGTAGGGCCCGGAGAGCTCCTGGCCCTCCGCCACGAAGGTGTCCACCACGACGAAGTAGCGGCCCGGGGGGATCCACTGGGAGAGGGAGATGTGGGCCCTCGACACGCAGGAGTTTGCGTCGTTGGCGTCGAGGAGATGCACGTCCGGGTCCACCTGGTCCTCGGGCCCCGCCTCGACGCTGACGGTCACCGTGCCGCTCCTGTCCACGGTGAAGAGGTACACCACCTCTGGCCCGCCCTCGTCAGCCGAGGAGCAGTTGTAGATCCCGTCGCGCCGCTCGCTCGAGAGTGACGTGTCCCCCTGGTGGGTGAAGGGGAAGGCCTCGATCAGGAACGGGCAGGAGTGGGTCCCGTCCGGGGTGCAGGGCGCCCAGACTCTCGGATCGATGTCCCTGGCGTCCACCAGGTAGTAGTCCACGGAGTCGTCCAGCTCCGTCCAGGCGTTCGTGATGAACTCGGTCCAGTTGGCCATGCCCGGGATGACCTGGCACCCCGCGGACCAGACCCCCACCACCGCGGTGCCGAGGGGCGCGTCAACCGAGCCCATGTGGATGTTGTGGCCGCTCCCGGTGCGGTCCCTGTCCGTGCCCGTTGTGGGCGGCCACCAGCCGTTCCGGTCGCTGTCCCAGTGGCCGTTCTTGTTGCCGTCGTCGCGGACCTGGTAGTCGGACTCGGCGATGTGGAGGGCGTTGTAGGTCCGGTGCCAGCCGTTG
>JAVEWA010000010.1:0-32744 GCA_034004785.1 Polyangia bacterium | reverse complement strand
TCCTCGGGATCGGGGCGAAGCGCCAGATGTACATAGACATGCGCAACGCCACTATCACCCTCTTCGCCCTGCTCATCGCGGTTGGCGTGCTCTTCGGCTTCTTCGTCACCTACCTGTCCACCAACTGGATCCTGCGTCCGCTCTCCTCCCTGGCGGAGGGTATGGACCGGGTGGCCAAGGGCGATCTCGATCACAAGGTCCGGACCGAGTCCGAGGACGAGCTAGGGCGCCTAGTGAAGTCCTTCAACCTCATGGTGAAGAACATCAAGGAGCGGGAGATCCGGCTGCAGCAGATCTCCGAGGAGCGCTTCTCCTCCGTGGAGAAGCAGGTCTCAATAGGCAGGCTGGCTGCGGGAGTGGCCCACGAGATCAACAACCCCCTTACCTCGGTCCTGAGCCTCTCCATGCTCATGCAACAGGCCGCGGGGCCGGACGACCCCCACGCCGAAGACCTGGCGGTGATCGTGGAGGAGACCACCCGCTGCAGGAACATCGTCCGGGACCTCCTCGACTTCGCCAGGGAGTCTCCAATGGAGAGGAGGATCGTGGATCTCAACCAGGTGATCCAGGAGACCCTCGCCCTCGTGAGCCGCTACGAGGCCATGGAGGGCATCCAGACCGAGCTGCACCTGTCGCCGGTCCCCCTGCTCGTCCACGGCGATCCCAAGCGCCTCCAGCAGGTGTTCACAAACATGATCACCAACGCGGCCGAGGCCTGCGGCCCGGACGGCCTCATCGTGATCTCCACGGACGAGGACTCGTCGGGGGGCTACGTGGTGGCGAGGATCGCCGACAACGGCAAGGGGATCCCCCCGGAGCTCAGGAGCCGGGTCTTCGAGCCCTTCTTCACCACCAAGGGCAGCGGCCAGGGCACCGGCCTCGGCCTCTCGGTGTCGGTGGGGATAGTGCGGGAGCATGGCGGCGTCATAGATCTCGAGAGCGAGGAGGGAGCTGGAACCACCGTGACCATCCAGCTCCCGCGGATGATAGAGTAGCGGCCCAGCGCAAGGAGAGCCGATGGATCCCTCCCCAATCAAGGTGCTCGTCATAGACGACGAACGCTCGGTGTGCCTCACCTGTCGCCGGATCTTGGAGACGGAGGGCTACCTGGTGGACACCACCCTCTCCGGCGTCGAGGGCGTGCACCTCGCCCAGGAGGGCGACTACGACGTCGTGCTGCTCGATCTCAAGATGAAGGACATGAACGGAATGGAGGCGCTCGAGGCCATCAAGCAGGACCGACCCGACGTCATAGTCATCATCATAACGGGCTACGCCACCATCCAGACCAGCATCGAGGCCATCAAGAAGGGCGCCTTCCACTACGTGCCCAAGCCCTTCACGCCCCAGGAGCTCTCCATGGTGGTTCACAAGGCCATCGACGACCGCGAGATGCGGGCGGAGAACCGGAACCTCAAGGAGGAGATCTCCCGCCTCTCCACCAAGTTCCAGCTCCTCGGCGACACCAAGGTAATGCAGGACGTGCGGGCCAGCATCCGGCGGATCGCCGCGAGCGACTTCACAGTGACCATCTACGGCGAGTCCGGCACTGGGAAGGAGCTGGTGGCCAGGAGCATCCACGAGCACAGCGCGAGGGCGCAGAAGCCCTTCGTGGAGGTGGACATCTCGACCCTCGCGCCCTCCCTGGCGGAGTCCGAGCTCTTCGGGCACGTCAAGGGCGCCTTCACGGGGGCAACACAGACCCGGCCCGGCTTCTTCACGGCGGCTGACGGTGGGACCCTCTTCCTCGACGAGATCTCCAACATGAGCATCGAGGTCCAGGGCAAGCTGCTCCGCATCCTGGAGTCGCGCGAGGTCCAGCCAGTGGGCAGCGAGCGCAAGCACCCGGTGGACGTCCGGATCGTAGCGGCCACCAACAGGGACCTCTACACCCTGGTGGAGGAGGGAAAGTTCAGAGACGACCTCTACTACCGCCTGAACGTCATCCCCTTCTCGGTGCCCCCGCTTCGCGAGCACTCGGACGACGTTCCGCTCCTCGCCCTGCACTTCCTGAAGCAGGCCCAGGAGGCCTCCCCCACGGTGGTCCAGGGCTTCACCACCGAGACCATGGCCAAGCTCATCTCCCACGGCTGGCCTGGCAACGTCCGGGAGCTCAAGAACCTGGTGGCGCGCCTCGTGGCCACCTGCGACCGCCCCTACGTCACCCTCGAGCACCTCCCGCCCGAGATCAGGGAGAAGGCCCCTGCGAGCGCGGACATGGCCGATCTGCCCGTTCCCACCACCGCGGCAGAGCTCAAGGAGGCCAAGCGCCTGCTGAAGGACCAGGTGCTCAGCCGCCTGGAGAAGCGCTTCGTTCAGAACGCCCTGGATCGGGCCGGAGGCAACGTCTCGCGGGCCGCGGAGATGGTGGGGCTCCTGAGACCGAACCTCCACGCCCTCATGCGAAAGTACGGGGTAAGGGCCAAGGACGCCTCGGGCGACGGGCCAGAGCCGCCTGATGACGGGGGCGACCTGGAGGTCTCCGACGACGACACGGACCTCTGATGGCCTAGCCCCGACGCCTCCCATCCGCCAAAGAACGAGCAACGAGTCATCAGAAAAACCCGCTCGGCGCGTCTCCGAGGAGCTCGGCCGCCTCGGGGCTGTAGCTGCCCTGGGCCTCGTGCAAAAAGAGGGGAGGCTCCATGACCAGGGGGGAGCGGCCGCCTTTTTGGGCCTCGAGGAGCAGCCTGCGGGCAGGGGCGCCGGGCAGGGGGTGAAGAGCGCGCAGGCGGCAGGGGCCAAGGCCGCTTCTCACGCAGGCCTCGAGCAGCTCTCCAAGCCGCTCGGGGGGGTAGATTACCGCAAGGGCCCCGCCAGGCGCGAGCAGGCGCGAGGCAGAGGCCACCAGCTCGGGCAAGGTCACGGTGAGCTCCACGAGGGCCCGGGCCCTCTCGGGATCCGGGCTCTGGCGACCGCTGCTGGCTGGACGGAAGGGAGGGTTCGAAACCAGGAGCTCCACGCCGCCATCGATGGGGAGGTCCTGCGCGCGGCGCAGATCCGCCTCCAGCACCTCCACCCTGTGTGAGAGGCCGTTCTCGATTGCGTTCTGGCGGCACAGGGCCGCGAGCCTCGGGCCCAGCTCCACGAGGGTGACCGAGAGGCCGGGACAGGCGAGGGCGAGGGCTAGCCCCACCACGCCGCAGCCAGCGCCGAGGTCGATGGCCCTGCCCCTCGAGTCGGCGCGGCCCCTCGAGGCGAAGTGGGAGAGGACGAGCGCGTCCACCGAGAACCGGTAGCCCACGAGGGGCTGCCAGAGCCGGAGCCGCCCTCGCAGGATCTCGTCCTTGGAGCACTCGCCGAGGAGCGCGGCGAGATCAGGCGAGCCCGACATCGGCGGCTCCTTGCCTCAAGAGCGTGAGGCCTCCGTCCTGGGCCACTGCCAGAACGGTGGATGGCAGACCGCCCTGGACCTCGCCCCCGTCGAGGACCGCGTCGGCGCCAGGCAGGGCCAGGGAGGCGGAGACGGCATCCCGAGGCGGCGGCTCGCCGGCGCGGTTGGCGCTGGTCGCCGTGATGGGCGCGCCCACCTCGAGGGCGAGGCCGGTCGCCACTGGGTGGGGCGAGAGGCGGACGCCAACGCCTCTGCTGCCAATGATGGCGGAGGGAAGACCCTCCTTCGCAAAGAGCACGATGGTCAGGGGTCCGGGCCAGTAGCGTTCGATGAGCTCCTGGGCAGCCCGGGGCACAGCCTCCACGACCAGCTCGAGCGACTGGATGTTCGGCAGTATGAGCGGCAGGGGCATGTCAGCGGGCCGGCCCTTGAGCTCCCGCAGCCTGTCCACCGCCCCCTCGTGAAGGGCCAGGGCCGCCGCCCCGTAGAAGCTCTCGGTGGGATAGAGGACCAGGCCGCCCCTCGAAAGGATGCTCGCCGCCTCGGCCAGCCCCACTGGATCAGGGGAGAGAAACCTCATGGCGCGCCCGAGGGCGCGGGCCGGGGACGGGCCGCGGGCCGGGGCGAGCTTGCGGGATCCTCCCCGGCGGCCCGGGGACCGGGCCCCATGGTCCTGGTAACCCCGGGACCCATGCCGGCGGGACCCACCTGGCTCCCAGGGGGCGTAGGCCTTTGGCCGCGCTCTCGATCCCTGGCGGCATGCGGCCCGCCGCCTCGGAACCAGCCCGGGTTCAGCCTGTGATCCCCGAGGAGGGCCCGCAGGTCCAGGCTCTCCCTGTCCCTGGGCGAGGCCTCCGTGAACCGGGGAGGAGGCTTCACCTCGACGGGTTTGCCTATCGCCTTGATCTCCGTGCGCAGGGACCCGGTCAACACGACCATCCGACCTCCCTTGGGCGCCGACACCCGATAGCGAACCTCGACCCGGACTGGAGCGCCCGTGTCTTTCTCGAGCCAGAGCTCGCCATCTGCCCGCTCCACCTTCAGGCGAGCCCGCCAGGCCTTGACGCCCCTCGTCCCGGCGACTGGCCGGGGCATCTTGCTCGAAGTCAGCCGATAGCGAGCCGCCTTCCGACCCTCGATGGCTGCCTCGCCTGCCGGCAGGAGCCGAACCCCGGAGTAGAGGAGCTCCAGGGTCGCCTCGCCGATGCCGAAGAGGTGCTCCACCCGGCGCTCCGACTCCTCCCGCTCCTCCGAGAACCTCAGGAAATCCTGATACCGGTGCCTGAAGAACGTCGCCTCGCCGATCCGCACGAACTCCACGCCATACTCCCGGGAGTTGTTCAGCCTGCCGTGGCAGTCCCCCTTGGGGCCGCACTCGAGGAGGTACTCCTCCACCAAGGCCCGCCCTGGCTCCTCCCCGATCCTCGAGCTCACCTCGTGCCGCGCCTCGAACCGGTGGCCGCCGAGGGCCTCCCTGACCCTCCTGTGGGGCATGGCGAGGGCGGCCCAGCGAGCCTCCTCGCTCCTCGAGTGCGCCGCGGGATCCGCCGGCCTCGCGGCTCCATCCGCCGGTCGCCGCCCCCCACAGCCGATGCAAGACATGGCTATGCTCAAGGCTAGGGCGACGTCGGCCGAGTGGGCCATGGCGCGCGGGCAGGGCAAGGCCCTACGAAAGCACATTCGAAACACATGTCAAGCCATGGCCCGAGGAATGAACCAAGGTCGCGGCGGGTTCCCCTCTTTGGGCGATGCCCAGTCCTTGCATCCAGAATTGGGCTGTGACAGGATACCCCGACGCGGATCCATGACGGATCTGGGAGGTTTTCATGCGAGCGAAGAAACCTGCGAGCGCCGGCATGGCCTTCGGCGCCATCCTGATGCTCGTCGTGGTGGCCGGGATGTTCCTGTCCGCCTACACCTACCCCGGACCTGGCATCGGCAAGACCTGGCCCGCCATCTTCATCGGGGTGGGCGTCTGGTTCGTGCTGGGCGGCCTTCTGGAGGCGGGCCTCGGCATCATGGGGCTTTTCGGCCTTTGGCTGGCATCGAACGTCACGAACCTGTCCTTCAGTAAGCTCTGGCCATTCTTGATCCTCCTGGTGGCCGTGCTGGTGGCGGTCGGCTTCATCCGCGCTCGCTCCTCGAGCGAGCAGAAATCCTGACGGAGGGCGCGATCCATGGCAGTGCTCGACTACTTGATTCCTGGCTACAAGGGCTACCGGCAGCGGGACGAGTCCCGCGAGACCGACAAGCTGTTCAGGGACTACCTTTCGAAGCAGCTCGGAGAGGACTCCACCAAGCTGGAGAGCGCCAAGGCGGAGCTGTCCCACGGCGGAAACCTCGCCGCCCTGAACCCGGCTGATCAGGCCACCAAGGTCATGACCAAGGTGCGGGACAGGCTGCGCTTCGCCAACTACGGCTTCCACGACGGGATGTTCGGCTCGGGCGCAGAGACCCAGATGGTCCTGCAGGTGGAGGAGTTCGACAAGGGCCTCGTGGACGATCGCAACGCAGTACGGGCGCAGGTCCAGGAGATCGAGAACGTCCTCATGGAGGGGGGCAACGTGGCTCCCGAGTTCCAGAAGCTCACGAGGCTCCTCAGGGAGTTCGACGAGAAGCTCAACCGCCGGGAGGCGATCATCCGCGGCCAGGCCTAGCGCCTCTGGCCGCCGCCAGGGCCGGCGCGCTCCCGCGAACGCCGCTCTGGGTTGGAGTTACCATGGCCTTCATCGAAGTCATCGAATTCCACGACGAGACCGGCGAACAGATAGTGCAGCGCTTCCCCCAGAGCGGGGAAGCAGACGTGAAGATGGGCGCACAGCTCATAGTCCGGGAGAGCCAGGTCTGCATCTTCTACCGGGGCGGCCAGGCCCTGGACACCTTTGGGCCGGGCCGCCACACCCTGTCCACGGCGAACCTGCCGCTCCTGAACCGGCTGATCAACCTCCCCTTCGGCGGCAAGACCCCCTTCAAGGCCGAGTGCTACTTCGTCAACCTCAAGACCTTCATCAACAAGAAGTGGGGGACGAAGGAGCCCATCACCTTCAGGGACTCGGTGCTCAAGGTGGTGCGCCTGCGCTCCTTCGGCATCATGAGCTTCAGGGTCTCGGATCCGCAGCTCTTCTTGAACAAGATCGTCGGCACGGCGGGCGTGTTCACCACCGAGGGCGTGAACGACTTCATGCGGAACATGGTGGTGGGCCGCCTGACCGACGTCATGGGGGAGAACCTCAAGACGCTGCTCGATCTGCCGAGCCTGTACGACGAGATCGGCATCGCCACCAAGGCGCGCATCTCGGACGACTTCGGCAAGTACGGCCTCGAGCTAGAGGACATGGTGATCAACGCGATCACCCCGCCCCCGGAGGTGCAGGCCAAGATCGACGAGCGGTCGGGCCTCGGCCTCTTCGAGGACTCCATGCCGGCCTTCCAGCAGATGCAGGCCGGCTACGCCATGCGAGACATGGCCCAGAACCCGGGCGGCGGCGGCATGGCCAGCGCAGGCATGGGCATGGGCATGGGGCTCGGCATGGGCTTCATGATGCCCGGAATGATGGCGCAGGCCATGCCGGGCATGGCTCCTGGCCAGTACCCGCCCCAGGGCTACCCGCCCCAAGGCTATCCACCCCAGGGCTATCCACCCCAGGGCTACCCGCCCCAGCAGGGCTACCCGCCCCAGCCCCAGCCAGGAGGCTATCCGCAGCAGGGCTACCCGCCCCAGGGCTACCCGCCCCAGCAGGGCTACCCGCCCCAGCAGGGCTACCCGCCCCAGCAGGGCTACCCGCCCCAGGGCTACCCGCCCCAGGGCTACCCGCCCCAGGGCTATCCAGCTCCAGGCCAGCCGGGCCCCGCCGGGGCCTCCGGGGCGGGCGCAGCTGCAGGCGCCGCCGCGAACGCCGCGACGGATCAGACCGTGGCGGCGACTCCGGTGCCTGGAATGCCGCCCCCGGGCTACCCGCCCCAGGGACAGCCCCCGGTCTCCACTCCCCCGCCCCAGACGGCGCCGGGAGGCGAGGGGAAGGCCTGCATCAGGTGCAGCCAGGCAGTGCCCGCGGGGTTCAGGTTCTGTCCCTTCTGTGGAACGCCGCAGCCGGGCGCCTAGGCGCGCCCGTCACTTTCCTTCGGGAGGGCAGCCATGCTGGGAGACACGAGCAGCCGTTCCAGGTGGCGGCGCATCCTCGAGTCCCGCTTCGACAGGGAGTTTCTCCAGAAGATCCAGGCCCTCCCCACCCGACAGAACGAGTACGGCTACGACCCCTTCGGGTTCCACCGCGACGAGGCGCTCGTGGCCGTATTCATCGGGCACATCCTGTACCACTATTACTTCCGCGCCGAGGTGCACGGCACCGAGAACGTGCCGGAGGGGCGCGTGCTCCTCATCTCGAACCACTCGGGACAGCTCCCCTTCGACGGGCTCGTCATCGGCTCGGCCATGGTGTTCGACCGAGACCCGCCGAGGGTCGTGCGCTCCATGATCGAGCGCTTCGTCCCGACCTTGCCCTATGTGAGCTACGTCCTGTCGCGCTGGGGCCAGATAATCGGCACTCCCGAGAACTGCCGGCGGCTCCTTTGCGACGACGAGATGATCCTCGTCTTCCCGGAGGGCGCGGCAGGGGTGTCGAAGCCTTTTTCGAAACGCTACCAGCTCCAAGGCTTCGGCATGGGCTTCATGCGACTCGCCCTGGAGACCCGGACCCCCATCGTCCCCGTGGCGGTGATCGGCGCCGAGGAGCAGGCCCCCGCCTTCAACTTGAAACCGCTCGCCAAGCTGATGGGGCTGCCCGCCTTTCCCTTGATGCCCTTCCCACCCTTCTTCCCCGCCATCCCCCTGCCCTCCAGGTACCGGGTGTACTTCGGCGAGCCCATGCGCTTCGAAGGGGACCCGGACCAGGACGACGACGAGCTGGCTCCCGCGGTGACGCAGGTGAGAAACACCATCCAGTCCATGATCCACCTGGGCCTCAAGGCCAGGAAACACGTCTTCTGGTAGGCCGCGACATGAACGACCCCGGCGCGAGCAGGATCGTAATCACGGGAGTTGCAGGCAGGCTCGGCCGCCTCCTGGCAAAGAAGCTCCACCGCCAGGGCGGCGTGGAGATCGTGGGCATCGACCGACGCCCCTTCGAGGACAAGCCCGCCGACTTGATCCACGCCCGGGTGGACCTGCGGTCCAAGCGCACCAGGGACGTCTTCAGGTCCAGGCGCGTCTCGGCGCTCGTGCACCTCGGGCTGATGCACGATCCCCGCCTTTCGAGGAGGGTGCACCACGAATGGAACGTGGTGGGAACCCAGCACCTCCTCGAGTACTGCCAGCACTACAAGGTCCCAAAGGTGGTGGTGCTCTCCTCCGCCGCGGTATATGGCCCGAGACCCGAGAACTCGCAGTTCCTGAACGAGGACGCACCGCTCATGGCGGCCCAGGACGACCCTGGAGCCATGACCCTCGTCGAAGCGGACATGCTGACGAGCTCCTTCTTCTGGAAGTACTCCGAAGGGGAGACCGTCATCTTGCGGCCGGTGCACATCCTGGGTCAGGTGGCCAACGCTCCCTCCAACTGGCTCAGGATGGAGCGGGTGCCCATGCTCATGGGCTTCGATCCCATGATCCAGGTGATCCACGAGGAAGACGTGGTGGACGCCATTGCCCTGGCCCTCGCGCCCGGGATCCGGGGCATCTACAACGTCGTGGGGCCATCGGAGGTGCCGCTGTCCGTCCTCGTCAGGGAGGCGCGCAAAAAACCTTTTCACATCCCCCACTTCGCGGCGCCTCTCCTTTCGAAGGTCTTTTGGAACCTCGGCCGCGCGCCCTTCCGGGGCACCGAGCTCGCCCACCTGCGCTACGTGTGCATGGTGGATGGCTCCCGCGCCCGTGAGGACCTCGGCTTCAAGGCGCTTCGCACGATCAAGGAAGCAGTGTGCGCCGCAGTTGAGCACACCGCGCACTAGAGGGGAGACCCTTTTCGATTCCCATCAGCCACAAACGGCTGCCCTCCGAGACGCTGAGCAGGAGCCATCCTGCCCCTCATGCTGGGCCGGCTGGGGCGTCCCCCAGCTCCCCGGCCCGTGTGTGGCCCTTCGAAAACAGGGGTGGATCCAGAAATACACTTTTATATCAATGGGCTTTCGAGAGCGCCGGGGAGCTCGGGCGACAGGCTGGCCAGGTGTCCCTGCCTTCGGGATCCCGAGCGCCGGATCCCCTTCTCTGGATCCAGTGAAACTGTGACATCTGCTTCACAGCTCGTCGGGGGCGTCTGTGAACCGATCCTTACAGTGCCCGCTCGAGGCCCGCTCGAGGCCAACTCGACCAAGCAAGTCTCCTGATGGAAACATGGGCGCCCATTGGTAATCCACCCTCGACCAACATGCCGAAATCAGGTATGATTGCTTCGAAGCTGCTGAGTCGGGTCCCTGTCTGCGCTCTCCTTTGGCCGCTAGGGACCGATTTGGCAGGCTGATACAAGCTTCTGGCCCGGATATTGCACAGTTTGGCACGCGGAAGAACCGCTAGCCTTGGAGGAGTGCCATGAAACGCATCACATTGACCGTCGCGACTGTCCTGGCGATGACCCTGCCGAGCGCGGGCTGTTGGTGGGTCTACTGTGACGATGATCCCGAGCCCAACTGTCCAACCGAGGCATGGGTGGACGACGACGGGCTCCTCTTCTGGTGCGACTGCCACGGCGAGAACTGCTCGCCGTGGGTTTGCTCGGAGGACTCCGAGTGTGACGCATGGTCCTACTGCGATAACGCGGCGGGCCAGTGCCATGACAGCTACCTCTGCTTCGAGGACTGGGACTGCCCCGAGGGACTCCAGTGCGACCCGGCGAGGGGAGTCTGCACCGACGACCTCGTGTGCGAGACAAACGCCGACTGCCCCCTCGACATGGTGTGCGACGAGGGCGCCTTCCGGTGCGTCCCTGAGCAGGTGCAGCCCGACTGCGCGGCGAACGGAGACTGCTCGGTTGGCTTCTACTGCGAGGGCGGCGCCTGCATCGAGAGCACCACTTGCGCCGACGCCACTGACTGCACCGACCCCGCGGCGCCCGTCTGCGACGAGCGCGGGACCTGTGTACCCGGCGACCCCGGCCCCGAGTGCCAGGACAACACCGGCTGCGATGAGGGCGAGCGGTGCGTGGACGGCGCCTGCCAGGCCATCCCTGGCCCGGGCCCGGGCGAGACCTGCCAGTTCGACGAGCAGTGCGACGGCGGCGTCTGCGTGAACGGGATCTGCATGGCAGCCTGCATCGACGACACCGAGTGCGGCAGCGGCCAGGCCTGCGTTGGCGGCCACTGCGAGAACGTGGAGACTCCCGGCACGGCCTGCGTGTTGAACGGCGACTGCTCCGAGGGCGAGATCTGCGTGAACGGCAACTGCCTGGCTGGCTGCATCGAGGACTCCGACTGCCCCAACCCGGAGGATCGCTGCGACAGCGGCTTCTGCGTGGCCGACACCACAGCCACTCCCGAGTGCGCCTTCAACACCGACTGCAACGGCATCGAGGAGTGCGTGGACGGCGTCTGCCGCACGCCCTGCCTCGAAGACAACGACTGCATCGCCTGCGGGATGCCCACCTGTCACCTGGGATACTGCTTCGACGCGGTGCCCGAGTGCGTGATGAGCTCCCAGTGCGATCCCGGCGAGGTCTGCGCCGACGCCCTGTGCGTGACTCCCTGAGGCCTCTTGGCCCGGGCGGAGGTGATGCGCCACCTCCGCCCGGGCTCTCGCTCCTCCCTGCGGGGCCCGGCCAGTGCCGGGCCCCGCTTCTTTTGTGACGCTGCCCAGGTGCGCGCCTTCATCCCCGGGGGAACCTGTGGTATAGGGTCCATCGCAGGAGGAGCCCAGCCATGCCCAATGTCCTGACCACCATCTTCGGCTCCAAGCACGAGCGAGAGATGAGGAAGGTCCAGCCCATCGTGGACCTCGTCAACCGCATGGAGCCCGAGGTGCGGAGGCGCTCGGATCACCAGCTCCGGGCCCGGACCATGGAGATCAGGGAGCAGCTCGAGGCGGAGCGGGACGACAAGCGGCGCAAGGCCATGCTGGATGGCCACCTGGTCGAGGTCTTCGCCATGGTCAGGGAGGCGGCGATCCGCTCCATAGGCCAGCGGCACTACGATGTCCAGCTCATCGGCGGAATCGTGTTGCACCAGGGCAAGATCGCCGAGATGAAGACCGGCGAGGGCAAGACCCTGGTGGCCACGCTGCCCATGGTGCTGAACGCCCTCGAGGGCCGCGGCACCCACCTGGTGACCGTGAACGACTACCTGGCCAAGCGCGACGCCGAGTGGATGGGGCAGGTATATGGCTTCCTCGGCCTCACCACCGGGGTCATCGTGCACGATCTCAACGACCGCCAGCGCCAGAAGAGCTACCGCTCGGACATCACCTACGGCACCAACAACGAGTTCGGGTTCGACTACCTGCGGGACAATATGAAGGAGTCCATCGAGCGCTACGTGCAGCAGGACCTGCACTACGCCATCGTGGACGAGGTGGACTCCATCCTGATCGACGAGGCGCGGACCCCGCTCATCATCTCCGGGCCGGCGGAGCAGGCGGCGGATTTATACCTCAAGGTGAACGCCATAATCCCGAGCCTCAAGAAGGACGTGGACTTCACGGTGGACGAGAAGGCCCATTCGGCCATCCTCACCGACTCCGGAGTCGAGCGGGTCGAGGCGCGCCTCGGCATAGGCAACCTCTACGATCCGCGGAACCTGGACTGGCTGCACCATGTGAACACGGCCCTGAAGGCCCACACCCTGTACAAGCGCGACGTCAACTACCTCATCGAGGGCGGCAAGGTAATCATCATCGACGAGTTCACGGGCCGAAAGATGGAGGGGCGCCGCTGGTCCGACGGCCTGCACCAGGCGGTGGAAGCCAAGGAGAACCTCAAGGTCGAGGAGGAGAACCAGACCCTCGCCACGGTGACCTTCCAGAACTACTTCCGCATGTACAAGAAGCTCGCGGGCATGACGGGCACGGCTGATACGGAGGCGGAGGAGTTTCACAAGATCTACAAGCTCGAGGTGGTGGTGATCCCCACCAACGTGCCGGTCACGCGGCTCGACGCCGACGACACCATCTACAAGTCGGAGAAGGGCAAGCTCAAGGCGATCGTGGCGGAGCTGCGCGATTGCCATGAGCGGGGTCAGCCCGTGCTGGTAGGCACGGTCAGCGTGGAGAAGACCGAGGTCATCTCCAAGCTGCTCAAGGGCGCCAAGATTCCTCACGAGGTCCTGAACGCCAAGAATCACGGCCGCGAGGCTCTCATCGTAGCCCAGGCGGGCCGCCCCGGCTCCATCACGATCTCCACGAACATGGCCGGCCGCGGCACGGACATCCACCTCGGCGGGAACGCGGAGTACCTGGCGCGCGAAGAGGCCGATCCCATCGCTCAGCCGGAGAGGTACGAAGAGGTACTGGAGGAGAGCAGGTCGAAGTGCGCCAGAGACAAGCTGCGCGTCATCGAGGCCGGGGGCCTGCACATTCTCGGCACCGAGCGGCACGAGAGCCGCCGGATCGACAACCAGCTCCGCGGCCGCGCCGGCCGCCAGGGAGACCCTGGGAGCTCCCGCTTCTTCCTTTCCCTGGAAGACGACCTCATGCGGATCTTCGGCGGGGACAGGCTGCGGGGCATGATGGACCGGCTCGGAATGACGGAGGATGAGCCAATCGAGCACCGCTGGGTGAACAAGGCCATCGAATCCTCCCAGCGAAAGGTGGAGGGGCAGAACTTCGACATACGTAAGAACCTCCTCGAGTACGACGACGTGATGAACCTGCAGCGCAAGTCCATATACACGCTGCGCAAGCAGGTGCTCGAGGGGCGCTACTCCAGGGAGCTGACCGAAGAGGAGAAGAGAGCGGGCAAGGAGCCGGAGGTCCCCAAGGAGAGCGGCGACTGGACCGTGGAGTCCCTCTCCGAGAGGGCAAAGCCCAGAGTCCAGGCCGTGGTGGACCACTTCTTCAAGAAGGAGGTCGTGACGGAGGGCGGGGAGACCCACGTCGAGGAGGCCAAGGAGGTCGAGCCCGAGCGCATCACCAACGAGCTCTATCGCTACTTCGGCGCCATGGTGGATCTGCGCCGCCACCGGCGCAGCCCCGAGGAGTGCGTCGAGACGGCGACTCGAGAGATCGCCGGCTCGCTGATCCAGCAGCGCGAGAGGATCCTCGATCTGGCCGAGGACCTCCTTCAGAGCCAGATCGACGAGTACATGCCGGAGAGCCGCCACATGGAGGAGTGGGACGTGTCGGGCCTCCTAGACATGGTCAAGACCACCTTCGGCTTCGAGCCCGAGCTGGAGGAGGCGGCGCGCGTGGATCGAGCCCTCGTGGGCGAGCAGCTTTGGGAGCAGATCGAGAAGAGCATGGAGAGGCGCGAGGCCGCAATGGGCCCGATCGCCTTCCTGTACTTCTGCCGCCACTTCTACCTGGACGAGATCGACGATCAGTGGATCGAGCACCTGAAGGCCATGGATCACCTCCGCGAGGGCATAGGCCTGCGCGGCTACGCGCAGCGGGACCCCAAGCTCGAGTACAAGCGCGAGGGTTTCGACATGTTCGCGGAGATGATGGTCCGCATCAAGAAGAACGTTGCGGCCAAGATCTTCCGGGTGCAGGTGCAGAAGGAAGAGGAGGATCTCCCGGAGTTCGAGCACAAGAAGCGGCGCATGCAGCTCCAGCACGCCTCGGGCGGGGGCCTCGGCGGATCGCCGCAGCAGGGCGGAGCGACCAAACCCAAGACCGTGAGGCGCAAGGCCCGCAAGATCAACCGGAACGAGCTCTGCCCCTGCGGGAGCGGCAAGAAGTACAAGCAGTGCCACCTGGCCAAGGACGAAGAGGCGGCGAGGCGGGGTGAGGATCCCGAATGGCTCGAGAGGGCCAGCTAGGCGCTCCACAGCACCGTACATCTCAATAAAGCACATTGATATTGCATGATTATGACGGAAGCTTCTTCCGCGATGAGCTGACATGACAGGTAGCGAGGGCCCATCCGGAATAAACAACCGGACCCAGGGGTTTCGGCCCACGAGGTCCCAGATGCGCCTAGGCCGCGAGGAAAAACGCCGTGACGAGTTCGAGGGGCTCCTTTTGCCCCACCTGGACGCCCTCTACGGCACCGCCCTCCGCCTGACGCGAAGCCCCCAGGAAGCGGAGGATCTCCTTCAGGACGCCTGCCTCAAGGCCTACCGCTTCATGGATCGCTACGAGCGGGGCACGAACTTCAAGGCGTGGATCTTCAAGATCCTGACTAACGCCTTCCACAGCAGATACCGAAAAAACCAGAGGGAGCGAGAGCTCCGGCGGAGGGTGGAGGACGGCGGACACCAGGCGCATGTCCTCGCCCAAGGGCCAACCAGAGAGGCGCAGTCGGCCGAGGAGAGGGCCCTGGATCACCTCATGTCCGAGGACATCCAGGCGGCCCTAGGCCAGCTGCCTGCCGACTTCAGGATGGCGGTCATCCTCTCGGATGTGGAGGAGTTCTCCTACAAGGAGATCGCGGAGATCATGGACTGCCCCGTGGGCACCGTGATGAGCCGCCTCTTTCGGGCGAGGCGGATGCTCCAGGGCCTCCTTCTGCGTCATGCGATAGACCGGGGCCTGGTCGAGGCGGGCGACGCAGTCGAGGACCAGGAGTCCTCCGGGCTCGAAGCGCCTGGTAAACGGGCGAAGGTTGCAGACCTAACCGAGTATCGGAGCCAACGGAAGCGCTGAGCCATGAACTGTCAGGACATGGAGAAGTTCATTCACGTCTATCTGGACCGCGAGTTCGCAAGCGAGGATCGGGCCGACTTCGAAAGGCACCTCGCGGAATGTGCCGCCTGCAGGCGCCTCGCGACCTTCGAGCAGCGCTTCAAGCAGCAGCTCCGCACGAGCCTAGGGCCGCCCTACCTCAGGCTGGACGAGCGGGAGGCCCTCCGCCTCAGGATCCGGTCCACCCTGGAAAACGCCGCGCCCCGCCCCGCGAGCCACCCGGCATGGCGCTGGGCCATGGGGCTCGTCCCGGCGACCGGCGCCGCCGCCCTGCTCGTGGGCCTCGCGCTCCTAGGTCGAGACCAGGCCGAAAAGGAAGCCTCGGGGCCCGCGCGCACTTTCCAGGTGGAGAGCCAGGATCCTCGGACCGTGAGGGCTTTCTACAGGGACAAGCTGGGATTTCAGGTCGATCCACCCAGGTTCAACGACCGGCGGACCACTCTCATGGGAGCAAGAATCGGCCAGCTCGAGACCCGCGAGGCCGCTCACCTCTTGTACCGGCACGGGGACCAGCCCTTCTCGGTCCTCATGTTCAAACCGCACGGCCAGGCCTTTTCCGGAAAGACGGCCCGGCTGGTGGGCAACACCAAGGTCTTCTACGGAGCGGAGGCCGGACGGCCCGTGGCGACCTTCTCCCACCGGGGGGTGGGCTACTCCATTACCGGGGATCTGCCCGCCCATGTGCTCGACGGCCTCGTACGGGACGTGGTCCTGCCAACGACTTTCCCTTCCCAGGATCTGCCCGTGGATGCCGTGCCGGTTGGCGCGCCCGGAGGCCGCTAGCCGGCCCGACCGGCCGATTTTGCCCGCCCTCCCCTTCCCGAGCGAAGCCATCCCGCCTCCACCCGGTTTCGCCAACTATTCCTTTGACGTAGGAATCCCCATTTCCGTATTATCGTCCCGAGCGAAATCAGCTCGCGGATCCCGAACCAGCACGAGAGTCAGCCCCAGATGCCAAACAAGACCGCCCTCATCATCGAAAGCGACAGCGCCTTTGCCAACCACCTGTCTGACGCCCTGTCTCCGCTGGGCTTCACGAGCGAGATCTTGAGCGATGGCGCTGACGGGCTGGCCCATGCCAAGGATTTCCCCCCGTCCCTCATCGTCCTGTGCGTGGAGCTCCCGAAGATGAGCGGCTACGCAGTGTGCAACAAGCTCAAGAAGAGCACCCGCCTGAAGGACGTTCCCCTCCTCATCATGAGCTCCGAGGCCACGCCCGAGACCTTCGAGCAGCACAGGAAGCTCAAGACCAGGGCAGACGAATACATCCTGAAGGGCGCCGACTTCTCAATCGACGACTTCCTGAAGAAGGTCCAAGCAATCCTCCCCCAGGGCCAAGACGAGGAGGCCTTGGATGAAATCCCCCTGGACGAAGGGATCGATCTGGCCTTCGACGAGGAGCACACGGGGGTGGACTCCGAGCTACTCGAGGAGACGAGCGCCGCTCTTAGCAACCTCGGAGCAAAGGACGAGAAAGGGAGCAGTGCGGAGGATCAGCTCGGGGCCGAGGAGGACTTCGACCTCAACTTCAACGATGCCGCCGAGATGACCCAGGATGCCGTGGTCGAAGAGGAGATCATCGGCGACCCTGCGCCGCCCAGGGAGGATACGGAGTCCCCCGTCGAGGAGGAGGTCGTGGGCGGCCTCGACCTGGGCCTGGAGGAGGTGGCCGACAGCGCGGCCGCGGAGGCAGCCCAGCCAGCCACTGCCCCCGCCCCTGCCCCCGCTGCCCTGGATCTCAAGGAATTGAATGCGTTGAGGCAGGAGCGCGACCAGCTCCTCTCCGAGTTGAACTCGCTGAAATCCGCACCGGCGGCGAAGAGCTCCTCCGGCGACCGGGATCGGGAGTTCTTGAACCTCCGCGGGGTCATCAACAAGAAGGAGAAAGAGGTTCTCGACCTGAAGGACCAGCTCATGGCCAAGGACCGGGAGATCCTGGACGGGAGGGACAGGATCACGCTTCTCGAGCGAGCCAAGCAGGACCTCGACAGCCAGAACCTGGACCTGGAGGGCGCCAGGGTGGAGCTCAACGAGCGGATCGCCGCCCTGGAAGCGGACAAGCAAGGGGCCCTCGCGAAGGTAGGCGCCCTCGAGGGCTTGCTTCGCGAGAAGGAAGCCCTGCTCGCGGACAAGGAGAAAGCTCTCACCCAGAAGGAGGACCACCTACTAGAGCTCGAAGCCCGAGGAGCCGCGGAGCTGAAGGCCGCAAAGGAGGAGCTGGAGGGGACGAGGAGCGCCCACGCCGAGGAGCTCGCCAGTCTGAAGAACCGCCATGCCGGAGAGACCCTCCGGCTCAAGGAGGAGCACGAGGCCGCCCTCTCGGCCCAGAAGGAGGCGAACGACTCGCGGGTGGCTGCTCTCGAGCGAGAGCATGCCGGCTCCATCTCCTCCCTGAAGAGCTCCCATGAGACGGCCATGGGGAGCCTCCGCGCCGAGCACGAGGCCCGCATCGCCGCCCTCGAGGCGGAGCACAGGGACGCACTTGCCCACAAGGCCGAGGAGGCCGCGGCGGCCCTGGAGGAGGCCGAGGCCCGCCGCGAGAGCGCCCTCGCCGCCCTCGAGGACCGCAAGAGCAAGGCCGAGGAGGAGCTCCGCTCGGGGCACCAGGCCGACCTGGACGCTCTCAAGGGAGCTCACCAGAGCGACCTCCAGCGGCTGCGCGACGAGCACGCGGCGGCCACCGACGCCCTACGGGTCTCTCATGGCGGCGAGCTAGAGCGGCTGCGCGACGAGCACGCGGCGGCCACCGACGCCCTCAAGGTCTCTCACGACGGCGAGATGAAGGCGCTGCGCAGCCAGAACCAGGGGGCCATGGACGAGCTCAGGGGGCAGCACGCTGGCAAGGTTAGCGCTCTCGAGAGCCGCATAGCCGAGCTCGAAAAAGCCAAGCAAGAAGTGGAGGAGCAGAACCGTGCCCTCGCCGCGGATCTCAAGGAGCAGGGCAGTCAGATCTCCGCCGCGGTGGACAAGATCCAAACAGATGGCGCCGTCGTGGCCAACATCAAGAAGGCCCTTGTAGTGGCCCTCACCCTGCTCGAGGAGCAGTTCCAAGACACGGAAGAGGGCTGAGCTCCCAGGCCACCGGGCTAACCTTCGCCGCTTCCCCAGAGAGTCCTTCCGCCCCTGCCGTCCATCACCGGAAATACGCTCGGCCTCAAACCCAGCCAGGTTCGGGCCCTCGAGCGACTCCATCGCCGGAGGGTCGCGCCACAGCAGATCGTGTCACCCGAGCTGGCCCAGACCATGTGCCAGCTCTCCCAGGAGATGGGTCGCCAGGTGGGCCTCTTCCTCGACAGGCGCGGACAGGTCGAGGCCGTCTTCGTCGGAGACGCCCGCCGGATGCTCCTGCCGGACTTCGGTCGGCTCCGGGCGGGCCGCGGCCGCTTCCGCGGCCTCCGCCTGGTGCACACCCACCTCGGCTCGGTGGAGCTAAACGAGGACGACCTGACCGATCTCGCCCTCCTCAGGCTCGATCTGGTGGCCTCCCTGCACCAGGCCGCCGAGGAAGCCCCCGTGCGAATGCAGTACGCGCACCTCCTCCCGGCGACCCCGGGGGGAGACAGGCACCAGGTGGAGCCTCCCCAGCTCGTTCACCTGCCCCCCGTGGACTTCGCCCGCCTGATCGCCTGGCTCGAGGAAACCTTCGCTGGAGCCGACCGCACGCTGCGCGTGGAGCCGGGCCAGCCCCCCGCCCTCCTGGTTTGCGTTACCAGAGAGTCCAGGGAGGCCGCCCAGGACAGGATTAGGGAGATCCAGGAGCTCGCGCGCACGGCTGGAGTGGAGATCCTGGAGGTCTTCCACCAGCGCCGCCCTGCCCCGGACCCCAGGCTCCTCGTGGGCCGCGGCAAGCTGGAAGAGGTCGTCATGCGGGCCATGCAGCTCGGGGCCGAGATCCTGCTCGTGGACCCCGACCTCTCTCCCGCGCAGTCCCGGGCCATCGGTGACTTCACGGAGCTGAAGGTCGTCGATCGCACCATGCTCATCCTGGACATCTTCGCGCAGCGGGCGGTGAGCCGCGAAGGGAAGCTCCAGGTAGAGCTGGCCCAGCTCCGCTACGCCCTGCCCCGCCTGGTCGTGAAGAACACCATGATGAGCCGCCTGACCGGCGGTATAGGGGGGCGTGGCCCCGGAGAGACCAAGCTGGAGATCAACAGAAGGCGAGCCAGGGAGCGTATATCCCAGCTCGAACGGGAGATAGACGCCATCTCCCGGCGGCGCGCCCTCACCCGGCAAAGACGGAAGCGGCGAGAGCTGCCCGTGGTAGCCATAGTTGGCTACACGAACGCCGGCAAGTCCACCCTCCTCAACAGCCTCACCAGCAGCCACGTCTTCACCGAGGACAAGCTCTTCGCAACGCTGGATCCCACCACCAGGAGGCTGCGCTTCCCCGAGGAGCGCGAGCTGGTCCTCACCGACACCGTCGGCTTCATACGGGAGCTGCCCAAGGATCTCACGCAGGCCTTCCGCGCCACCCTGGAGGAGCTCGGGGACGCCGACATGCTCATCCACCTGGTGGACGCCTCGGAGCCCTCCTGGGAGGACCGTTTGGAGGCAGTGGATCGAATCCTCGCGGATCTCAGCCTGGGCGAGATCGAGCGAGTGGTGGTGTGGAACAAGGTGGACCGGCTGCCTGATCGTGGGCAGGCCCTCGCCTGCCGAGGCCCGGATCGCATCTGCCTGAGCGCTATCGACCCCGAATCCTGCCGCCCACTCCTGGAGCTGATGTCCAGACGGCTCTGGCGGTAGGGCCCCCGCGACTCACTCTAGGGCCCGAGAGCCCCCGCGGGCCCTTCGAGCAGCTAGGAGCGGGGGACAGCCTTGAGGATGGCCTTACCCCCGCGGATCTCGATCTTGAAGTCCACGTGGCTGCAGCCAGTCTGCTCCTGTATCTTGGGCACCTGTTTCTGAAGGGTGCTCACCAGCCGCTCGTAGGTCACGTCTTCGGTGGGTTCACCCACCTTGCGCTTGGCCGCGATGTAGGCCCGGTAGAGACGTCTCATGCGGGCATCGGTGTCATCCGCGGCCGCAGCCGCGGGCACCTGCGGCGGACGCGAGCCGACCGGCGGAGGCGGAGGCAACGGCGGCCGACCGGAGATCGGAGGCGGGGACGCCTGGCCGGGAGGAGGCGGTGAGGAAACCTGCCCGGGGATCGGAGGCGGAATGGCTCGTCCGGGAGGAGGAGGCGGGGACGCCTGCCCAGGGATCGGAGGCGGGGTGGCATCCTCCCGAGCAGGCCGCAGGTCTCCAGAGGCAGCATTTCGACGCTCCTCGTCTCCCAGCTTCTGGAGCTGCTCCACCAGGGCCGCCTCCAGCTCTCCCTTGGTCCGGGCTCCCGTGAGCTTGGCGTCGATCCCCTTGCGCTTCAGGTCCCGCTCGACGCGGGCCAGATCCCGCTTGTAGGTTCCCGCCTCGATCTCCCTCTGGATCCTGTTCCAGTAGTTCTGGTAGGACAGGAACCTCTGGTGCAGGGAGTTGAGACGGTACTTGATGGCCGTGTTGGATGTTGGCACGGTCTGCATGCGCCTTACCGTCTTGCCAAGCTCCCTCCGCTCCCCGGAGGGCTCCAGCTTCTCGATGCCCAGGAAGTACTTCTCGTACTCGATCTTGAGCTTCTCGATGCGGGCGGAGAGCTCGTCGAGGAGCTCGGTAAGCTCGGCAGACATGCGAGGAGTACTATAGCGATGGCCATGGGGCCCGACAAGCCGCCCCTTGGATGACTCTAGAGCTACCGGGGACGCCTCTCCATGCTACCGCGCGAGGCGGAGCACCAAGCGTTGACCCTCCCCGCTCTTCACCGTCACTTGCCGTGAGTAGCTCTTGACCTCAGCCTCGCCCCCGGGCCCGGCCCGGAGGTGAACCCGAGCTCGCACGAGGTAGTCGCCAGGCGTGAGGCTCATGGTGTGCCGCCAGCGCCGGGGCGCCCCATCCGAGGATGGGAAGTCCATCTCCACTGGCTGGGAACCCTTGCCCTTCAGCTCATAGGAGATCTCTATCCGGGCTACTCTGGAGGCGTTCGGTCCGAAGTCGTAGATCACCTCCAATTCCACTGGCCGGCCTCGAGACCAGTAGGCCACCACCACCGCCATCCCAAGTACCAATACGAGCAGGGCCAATCTCCGCCTGAGCTCGGGCCGCCGCCAGCCAGTGGGGCTCGTGGTCCTGTCCTGCCGGCCTCCCTTGGCAGCGCTCTCCGAGACGGAGGCGGCGCTGGCCCCGGCCTCGGATTTCGAAGCCAGGCCAGAGCTTTTATCCTCGCCCTTGGTCAACCCAGCCGCTCCTAGAAGCGCGCCTGGCCGAGCAGGGTCACGAGGTGCCCTTGCCTGGACGGGGTGGTTGGACGGCCCTCGAGGGCGTAGCCCTTTTCATAGAGCCAGGTGTAGGAAAGGACGAGCTTCAGGTGACCGCGCAGGGCAAAGAAGATGAGCCCGGCCGTAGCCTCTTGGACAGCCTCTGGCTGGCCATGCCCCTCGAGCGAGGCACTCGGGGCGAGGCCAAAGGGCGAGGACCAACCAGGAACCAGGGCCTCGGGCTTCCTACGCCAGAACGAAACCGGCTCGGCGTAGCTGTAGCGGCCCGCCAGGGCGAGCCGGATGGGACGAATGAAGTAGGCAGCCTGGCCGAAGCCGCCCAGACGATGCGAGCGCCGCCGTTCTGGGACGGGGAGCTGGGTCACCGCTCGGCCACGATCCTCGTACCGATAGTAGAGCTCGCCGTTCAGATGGAACCCGCGCCACCAGAAGGATATCTCCGCAGCCGCCTGATGGACCCAGGAGACATCCACTCCTTCCTTGCCGTCCAGGTCCCTGCCCGTGGGCATGGGCATGAAGAAGTAACCCCCTGCAAGGCGAAAGCGTGGCGGACGGGCGCCCCGACGAAAGTCTCCCTCCTCGTCGGGCACTGCTCCGAGGGGCAGCACCCCGGCCCGTATCTGGTAGAGGAGGTCCACGTTGTCGTTGGAGATGGCACCCAGCCCGCCACCGTTGAGGACCGAGAGCTCCTCGAACACCCGATCCCCCCACTGATAGAAGTGGAGCCGGACGCCCAGGTCGTAGCCGGGCCCATAGTAGGAAGATGCCACCGACGTGTCTGCGAACAGGATCTCGTAGGGGTAGTGATACATCTGCTGTGAGAACTGCACCGGAAGCTGGCCGAAGGTAACGCCGACATAGGGGCACGGTCGGTAGTGGAAGGCGAGGTCTCTGGCCTCGATGCCCGAGGGGCCGAACTCCATCTCGATCCTGTACTGGAAGCGAGGAGAGAACATGTGCCCTGCGAGCACCAGGAGGCCGGTCGGGATGTCGAATCCCAGCAGGTGCACCGGCTCGGCGGGCTGGAGCGACTCGGGGCCAGTCACCTGTCCCACCTGGAACCGCGACTGCACGAGGCCGTTCACCTGCAGCCTGTAGCCGCCTCCTCGCGAGGCCAGGAAGAAGCCCCCATCGTATCCCGCTCCACCGCCCTGGCGCGATCCTCCATGCCGGACAAAGGCCCGCACGCGTGAGACCTCCAATCGTCCCTCCTCCACCCGACCTGCCAGGGCCTCGAGATCACGGCGAAGCCTGCTTATCTCGCGCTCCAGGTCAGCCGGGGCCTGGGCCGAGCGCTCCAGCCGGTCCACCACCTGGGCGAGCCTGGCCAGCCTGATGTGCAGATCCTTCACCTGATCCAGGTGGGAGTCCAGACGAGCCAGGCCCGCCCTCACCTCCTCCAGCTGGCGCCTGGCCTGGGCGGCGTCCGGCTGGACCTGGGCCGCTCGGGGGCGAGGCGCCCGAGGGGCGACTGGCCCGACGGCAGGCGCCGCGGCGAGACCTGATGGCACGAGGATCAGGAAGACTGGGAGCATGCCAATACGCGTTCGGTGCATGATCAAACCCTCGACGATCACTTGGCGCCCATAGTTCCAACGGCCGGAGCCATGGGTCAAGGGGAAAGGGGGGAACTAGCCCCTGCTCGCCACGAGCCCCGACCACCTCCGATGAGGAAAAGCTGCCTGGCCGCCCGAGCAGCCTGTCATGAAGGAGGCAGGATGCTCAAGGCCTCGCCGTCCTCGAGCAGACGGGTTCCGGTCTTCAAGGGAGCGCCGATCCGCTGGAGCTCAGCGCGGATCCTCTTGCCGTGGGCTCCGGTGGCGGGCACGGGTATCCGACGCCAGTGGCGATAGACGGGCACGAACCTGACCTTCCTCAGCTCCCGCCGATCGCCCCGCTTGACCAGCTCCAGCTCGGCCACGCCGGCGTTCCCGGTGTTCTTCATCTCGTAGTCGAACAGGAAGTTCCCGAGGGAGTAGAAGACCACCATTGGGCCGCGATGCTCCACGGGCCGCAGCACGTGCGGGTGGTGTCCGATGACCACGTCCACCCCAGCGGCCTGGAGCTTGTCCATGAGCGTTCGATCGAACCTGGAGACGGTCTGGTAGTACTCCACCCCGAAGTGGATGGAGAGGACGAAGAAGTCGTATCGGGCCCTGATCTCCCTGATTCTCCGAGGGAGCTCGGCGTGGACGTCCTTGGCGTTCAGGTAGGCGTGAAAACCGATCTGCTCCTTGGGAGTATAGTTCCTGAGGAGCGTCACGCCCATCACAGCCACCTTAACTCCGCGCTTCTGGAAGACGTAGGGCGCGAAGGCCTCCTCCCGGGTGGCGCCGGTGCCTGCCACGCCCAGCCCCGCCGCCGAGAGGTGGGCGATGGTATCCTTCACGCCTTGGTCCTTCTGGTCGAAGGCGTGGTTGTTGGCTGTCACGGCCAAGGTGAACCCTGCCTCACGAAGCAGCCTGGCGCTCCGGGGCTCTGCCCTGAAGGTCAAGCCCCGGTAGGGTTTGGCATAGGCCTTGGGCCCCACGGGCGTCTCCAGGTTGCAGAGCACGATGTCCCGCCCCTCCCACAAGGCCTTGACTAAACGGAAGGGTTCCTCGAGGCCGAAGGGGCGGTAGCGGCCGTCGGGGTTGTAGCGGCCGAACATCACGTCCCCCACCGCCGACAGGGTGACCACCGTCTCTCTGTGCCGATTCGCGGCCCCCTTCGCTGGAGCTCCCAAGGGAGCCGCTCCAGTGAGCGCGGGCATGGAGACCAGGGCCGCGAGGCCGAGGAGCAGCAGGGCTCGCTCGATGGTCTTCATTGAAGGGATATCTCGCAGGCTCCGCCCGTGGAAGGGGTTCCCCCGGCGTCGCCGCAGATCTGCGCCTGGGTTCGGGCCAAACGCCAGATCTTCACCTCGTCCATGTAGCCCGAGTAGAAAGAATCGAAGGTGGATTGGCCGCCCGTGTCGTTCAGGTGGCCGAGCTGGGTCCTCGCCCCGGCAGCGTTGCCAACGGGCCCGGTGTCTAGCTGCGTGGCGCCGCCGCTCTCCTCGCCGTCGATGAAGATGGCCAGCTCGCCAGCATCGTACACCGCGGCTATGTGCTTCCACTGCCCCGTCGGCAGAAAGCTGGACGACTCCGCGAAATAGTCGAACCCCTGCACCGCGAAGAACACTCGGAAGGCGGTCGCGCCCACCTGGTTCCCAGACCCGGCCAGCCCGAGGGCCCAGAGGATCTCGCCGGGATCCACCGCCCTCGAAAGCAGCATACCCTCGGGCGTGAACTCACTCACCTTGACCCAGACCTCCAAGGTGAGGGCGTCCATGCCGCCCATGCCGATCCCGTCACCACAGTCGGCGTAGGCGCTCGTGCCGTCGAAAAGGTAGGAGCTCTCGACGACTCCTGGGAACCCTCGTTCGATGCCCCCCACGGCGTTGCAGCCGTTGCCGCCGAAAGTCGAGTCCACCACCACTCCACCGGTTTCGTCCAGCTTGTACCAGGCCACGAGCCCCGAAGCGTCGTCAGTGCAGTCTTCTTCGAGGAGGCAGGATTCGCTGCAAGTGACCTCTCCATCGAGGCGCCCGAGGAGGACACATGTGGGCACTCCGTCGGCGCCGTCGCACTCCTCGGGACCCTCTTTCTGGCCGTTGCCGCAGACGTTCTCCCACTGACAGGTGGCGCTGCAGCCGTCGCCGCCAAATGGGTTGTGGTCGTCGCACTGCTCGCCAGGCTCCACGACGCCGTTGCCGCAGGTGGCGATCTGCGCGTCGGGGAGCTGTGCGTCGGGCTGGTTCGCGTTGCCCCCGTCGTCATCGCCACAGGCCCCCAAAAGACCCAGACAAGCGGCCAAGAGCAGCGAGGGGAACCTACTAGGCATGGCATATCCTCCCTGAATGCGAGGAGGGGGACTCGAACCCCCACGGGGTTTCCCACTGGAACCTAAATCCAGCGCGTCTACCAGTTTCGCCATCCTCGCGCGGACCCTTGGGGTTCCATACCTCCGACGGGTCACGTTCCGCAGTATCCACGGATCCGTTCCCGGGGGCAACGGGGCAGAGACGAGGATGGGCAGAATCGGCGCCGCCCCCTGACTAAGCCGCGCGATCCACCAGGGCTGCGCGGCACCCAGCTAGCCGCCGTGGCCTCGTCCCTCCAGGCGCAAGATGGGCTTTCCTCTCCCCGCCATTGCGATAGGATGCGCGCCATGACGCCGATCCCCCTCCTTGACGACCTGGTGGTGCTCTTCGCGGTCGGTCTCGGGGTCGCCCTGCTCCTGTCTCGCGTCCGTCTGCCCGCCACGGCTGGTCTGCTCCTTGCCGGAGCCCTGGTGGGGCCAGGCGGCTTCGGGGTCGTGCCGTCGATCCACGCCATCGAGGCCCTCGCCGAGGTGGGTGTGGTGCTGCTGCTCTTCACCGTAGGCCTGGAGTTCTCCCTCTCGCGATTTGCGCGCATCGGTCGGCTCCTGGTCCTGGGGGGCAGCCTGCAGGTGGGGTTGACCGCCGCCACCGCCGCCGGTGTCGCCATTGCCCTGGGGCTGGCGGGCCCGAAGGCGCTCTTCTTCGGCTTCGCCGTGGCGCTGTCCTCCACCGCCATGGTGCTCCGCCTCCTCGGGGACAGGGGAGAGCTGGACGCGCCACACGGCCGGTTCATCGTAGGGGTGCTGATCTTCCAGGACCTGGTGGTCATCCCCATGATGCTGGTCCTGCCGCAGATGGCCCCGGCGGCCCCCGGCGGAGGTGGCATCTGGCCTGTCCTCGTCGCCCTCGGCAAGGCCTGCGCAGTGGTGGCGGCGACCCTGGTGGCCGCGCGTTTCGTGGTGCCGAAGCTGCTCCGGAGAGTCGATCAAACCCGCAGCCGGGAGATCTTCCTGCTCGCCGTGGTGTTTCTCTGCGTGGGCACGGCCTGGCTCACATCGAAGGCGGGGGTCTCCCTGGCCCTCGGGGCCTTCCTAGGAGGGCTCGTCGTGGCGGACACCGAGTTCCGTCACAGGGCCCTCGGGAACCTCCTGCCCCTTCGGGAGATCTTCATGGCGCTCTTCTTCGTGTCCATGGGCATGCTCTTCGACCCCAAGGAGCTGTCCGAGCACACGGGCACCATGCTCCTGCTCCTCGGGGCGTTCCTCTTCGGAAAAGGCTTCCTGGCCACCATCGCGGCCCTGGCGATGAAGTTCCCCCTCCGGGTTGCCGTGACCGCCGGAATCGGGCTCGCGCAGTTCGGCGAGTTCGGCTTTGTCCTGGCGACCGTGGCCCTCGGAGTGGGCATCCTCTCGAGGGGCGAGATGCAGACCTTCCTGTCCGCCGGAATCCTGTCGATGTTCATCACACCGGTGCTGCTCACCCTCGCGCCTCACCTGAGCGCCGGTGCCAGGCTGCTCCGCCCGCTCGAGCGCCTCCTCGGCGCCCGCAGCCTCCCGGAGTCCACCGCCGACGAGGAGGCCTGGAGCGACCACGTGCTGATCGTGGGCTACGGCGTGGCTGGCTCCGTGCTCGCTCACAGCCTGGCGTCTGTCGGCATCCACTACCGGGTCCTGGAGCTGAACGCCGAGACGGTGCGGAAGGCCTCGGAGGAGGGAGTGCCGATCTACTACGCCGACGCCAGCACCGACGAGGCCCTCGCTCACGCCCATGTGCGGGAGGCTCGCGCAGTCGTGGTGCTGATCAACGACGATCAGGCCGCGACGCGGGTGGTGGACGCCGTCAAAAGACTCGCCCCTGAGCTGCCGATCATCGTTCGGGCACGCTACCTCGGGCAGAGGCAGGGCCTCGTGAAGCTCGGAGCCACCGAGGTGGTGGCCGAGGAGGTGGAGGCCTCCCTGGAGGTTCTGGCCCGAGTGCTCCGCCGCTTCGACATACCGCGCAACGTCATCGACGCCCAGGTCGGCCGGGCAAGGGCCTCCACCCAGGAGAGCGCCCGCGGGCTCACCGTGCCCCGCAAGCGCCTCTGCGAGATCGATGAGCTCAGGGAGCTCAGGATCGAGCTGGTTTCGCTCGAGGAGGGGCACAGGGCAGTCGGGCGCTCTCTGAGGGACCTGGCCCTCAGGGAGCTCACCGGCGCCATGGTTGTGGCCCGCGGCCGCGGAGAGATCCTCGAGGAGCAGCTCGACGTGGACGAGCCCCTCGCGGCCGAGGATCGACTCTACCTCGTGGGCCGGTTCGAGGCAGTGGCCAGGGCCACGCGCCTGCTGACTCACGAGGAGCCCTCCACGGAGGCGACCTGACCGGGCGCCCGGTACCTCTTTGCCGCCCCAAGCCCTTTCTCGGCCCGCCGGGCAACCCCAGCTCAATCTGGCGACATTTGGCCCTCCCCCGCCCTCGGATCCAAGCGTCAAAGTCCCCTCGCTGTGTTCCATTGTGCTGGTAAAAAAATGCTCACATCGGAACCTGGACTTCGCCTTGACTGCGCCCTAGACTGCCGCCAGAAGAACCTGGACCAGGAGTCCCCAGGCCTACCGGCCATGAAGGCCAAGAAGGCCAAGGGGGCCTCCCACCGCGAGGACAGGCATGGCGACACAACAAGAGCAGAAACTGGACCTCGGTCCGCTCGACCAAATCCTGGCTACCTGCGCCAAGGGCCTCGAGGCCACGATCCCCCTCCTGCAGGGGATCCAGACCACCTACGGCTACCTCCCCATGGAGGCCCTGGTGCGGGCCTCCGCTGGGACAGGGATTCCGGAGAGTCATCTCTTCGGCGTGGCGACCTTCTACAAGCAGTTCCGCCTCCGCCCCGTGGGCAAGAACATGATCAAGGTTTGCCTGGGCACGGCCTGCCACGTTCAGGGTGGCCAGCGGGTCCACGCGGTCACGCGGGAGTCCCTGGAGATAGGTGAGCGCGAGGACACCACGTCGGATGCCCTCTTCACGGTGGAGCCCGTGGCCTGCCTGGGCTGCTGCAGCCTGGCGCCAGTGGTGATGGTAAACGAGACCACCCATGGCCGCCTGGACGCCCCCGCGGTTCGCAGGCTCATGAAGAAGCTCCAGAAGTCAGAGAAAAAGGACGCCTAGCGGCGCGCCCGGCCTGGACTCGGCCACCGGCTAGAACGAGAGGTACTGTCATGGCACCCGGAACTACTGCATCAGGCGACACAATCCGCGTGGTGGTGGGGCTCGGCTCATGCGGCATCGCCGCAGGAGCCCAAGATGTGAAGGAGGCCTTCGAGCGCCTCCTCGGTGAGAGGCAGCTCCCCGTCACGCTTGGGGTCACGGGCTGCATCGGCGCCTGCCATCGAGAGCCCATCGTGGAGGTCTACGAGCCGGCCGGCCGGCATGTGACCTATGCAGCGGTCACGCCGGAGCGGGCGGCCAAGATAGTGGAGGAGCACCTTGCTGGGGGCCACCCCATCGAGGAATGGACCTTCCAGGGCGAGCCCCTGAAGGCGGAGGTAGACGCCTACTTCGGCAAGCAGACCCGGGTGGCGCTCCGCAACTGTGGGGTCATCGATCCCGAGAGCATCGACGACTACCTCGGGAGGGAGGGCTACAAGGCGCTCGGACAGGTGCTCGCCGATAACTCTCCCGAGAAGGTGATCGAGACCCTGATCGCCTCGGGCCTCAGGGGGCGCGGCGGCGGGGGCTTTCCCACGGGCACCAAGTGGAAGTTCACTCGCGCCGCGCCGGGCCCCAAGAAGTACATCATCTGCAATGCCGACGAGGGAGATCCCGGCGCCTTCATGGACCGCTCGGTTCTCGAGGGGGATCCGCACGCCGTGCTGGAGGGCATGGCCATTGGAGCCTTCGCGGTCGGAGCGGACGAGGCCTACATCTACTGCCGAGCCGAGTACCCGCTGGCCATCAAGCGGCTCCGCATCGCCATCTCACAGGCCGAGGAGAGGAATTTACTCGGCCCTGGCATCGCTGGCACGAGCTTCTCCTTCAAGGTCAAGATCAAGGAGGGCGCTGGCGCCTTCGTGTGCGGCGAGGAGACGGCCCTCATCTTCTCCATCGAGGGGCGCCGCGGCATGCCTCGCAAGCGCCCTCCCTTCCCAGCCCAAGAGGGCCTATGGGGCAAGCCCACCAACATCAACAACGTGGAGACCTTTGCCAACGTGCCTTGGATCCTGCGAAACGGTGGAGGGGCCTTCGCGGCGATGGGCACGGAGAAATCCAAGGGCTCCAAGGTCTTCGCCCTGGCCGGAAAGATCAAACGGGGAGGGCTGGTGGAGGTGCCGATGGGGATCACCCTCAGGGAGATCCTCGAGGAGGTCGGGGGCGGCTCCGACACTGGCAAGCCCCTGAAGGCGGTCCAGATGGGCGGTCCCTCCGGCGGCTGCATCCCCGCGAGGCTGTTCGACACCAGGGTGGACTACGACGAGGTGACCAGGACTGGCGCCATCATGGGCTCGGGCGGCATGGTGGTGATGGACTCCTCCTCCTGCATGGTTGACATCGCCCGGTTCTTCCTGGACTTCACCCAGAAGGAGAGCTGCGGCAAGTGCACCTTCTGCCGGGTCGGCACCCTCCGCATGCTCGAGATCCTGGAGCGCATTACCCAGGGCAAAGGCAAGATGGAGGACCTCGCGCTCCTCGAGGAGCTGGCCGTCAAGATCAAGGAGACGAGCCTCTGCGGCCTCGGCCAGACCGCGCCGAACCCAGTCCTCACGACGCTGAAGTACTTCCGCGACGAGTACGAGGCCCACGTGGTTCATGGCCGCTGTCCGGCAAAGGTCTGCAAGCCTCTCCTCACCTTCTCCATCGACCCTGCGGCCTGCACCGGGTGCACCCTGTGCGCCCGGGTCTGCCCCGTGAAGTGCATCTCCGGCGAGAAGAAGCAGACCCACGTCATCGATCAGACGAGGTGCACCAAGTGCAGCTCTTGCCTCGAGGTCTGCAAGGACAACGCCGTGGTGGTGAAGTGACCACCTGAGCGCTGAGGAGCTAGTCATGAGCGACATCCATCTGACCATCGACGGCCGAGACGTTACGATTCCGGCCGGCTCTACCATCCTCGACGGCGCCAAGGCGCTGGAGATTCCCATCCCGACCCTCTGCCACATGGAGGGGCACACCCCCTTCACCTCATGCTTCCTGTGCGTCGTTGAAGTGGAAGGCGTCAAGAACCCGGTTCCCTCCTGCTCCACCGCGGCAGCGGAGGGCATGGTGGTTCACACCCTCAGCGACAGGATCCGCCAGACCAGGAAGCTCTGCCTGGAGCTCCTCGCCTCGGAGCACACCGGGGACTGCTACGGCCACTGTCACGTCACCTGCCCCGCGGGCATCGAGATCCCTCAGTTCGTGTCTGCCATCGCCAGGGGCGAGTCAGAGGAGGCGCTGCGGATCTTGAAGCGCCGCATGCCTCTCCCCTCCTCGCTGGGCAGGGTCTGCACCCGCCCCTGCGAGGCGGTCTGCAGGCGAGGCCAGAGGGACGAGGCGGTCGCCATCTGCAGCCTGAAGGTGGTGGCGGGAGATCCGGATCTCGATGGAGAGCGGCGCACGGTCCCCGAATGCGCGCCCGACACCGGCAAGAAGGTGGCGGTCATCGGCGCCGGACCGGCTGGTATCTCCGCGGCCTTCTACCTGCGCCAGATGGGCCACGAGGTGACCGTCATCGACGGCCAGGAGACCGTGGGAGGAATGCTCCGCTGGGGGATCCCCGCCTTCCGGCTGCCCAGTCACATAATCGAGCGGGAGTTCAGGCAGGTGGAGCAGATGGGCGCCCGCCTGGAGTTCGGACGCTGGCTGGGCCGGGACTTCACCCTCGGGGATCTGCGGGCCCAGGGCTACGACGCCGTATTCCTGGGCCTCGGCGCCCAGGCCGCGAGCTCAGCCCGGATCCCGGGGGAAGACACGCCTGGCGTAATGCCAGGGATCGAGATCCTCGCGAAAGCCTCCCGCGGCCAGGAGGTGGATCTCGGAGACACGGTGATGGTGGTCGGAGGCGGCAACACCGCCATGGACTGCTGCCGAACGGCCCTCAGGCTGCAAAAAGGCAAGGGAAAGGTGATCCTCCTCTACCGCCGCACCCGGGCGGAGATGCCCGCCCTGGAGGTGGAGATCGAGGAGGCCATCCACGAAGGCACGGAGATGCGATTCCTGGCGGCGCCCATCCGCATCGAGCCATCGAGGGACGGCAAGGGCCTGGCCGTGACCTGCCAGCGCATGGAGCTCGGCCCTCCAGACTCCTCGGGCCGGCGCCGGCCGGTGCCGATGGAGGGCTCGGAGTACGTGGAGGAGGTAACCACGCTAGTAAACGCCATTGGCCAGAGGTTCGACGCCGCCGCCCTGAAAGGCTCCGAGGAGGTCGGGCTGGACAGGTGGGGCAACATCGCGTCCGATCCCTACACGGGCCAGACCTCGGTCCCTTGGGTCTTCTCGGGCGGCGACTGCTCCCCCGGAGACAAGGACATGATCGCCGTCTGGGCGGTGCAGGCGGGCCACAGGGCCGCCCTGGCCATAGGCCAGTTCCTCGGCGGAGAAGAGATCATCGGAGATGGCTACGAGTGGTACTCCACCATCGGAAGGCCCGGAGACCCGGCGCCCAAGGCCATCCTGGATCGGCTCACCCCGGCCGAGCGTGCTCGCATGCCGGTCATCGCCGATGCCGAGCGCCTGTCGGGGTTCGTGGAGGTGGAGCTGGGGCTCGGACAAGAGCGAGGCAGGGTTGAGGCCAAGCGCTGCATCGTGTGCGGCTGCCTCGCCGTCGAGGACTGCAAGCTAAAGTCCTACGGCACCGAGTACAGGATCCAGCCTGGCCGCCTTGCCGGCGCCATCCGGGACTACCTCCTGGACGACAGCCACCCGAAGCTGCTCCTCGAGTCTGGCAAGTGTCTGCTCTGCGGCTCCTGCGTCCGGGCATGCGCCGCCCACGGCAAGGACGTGCTCGGGTTCGTGGGCCGGGGCTTCAACACGGTGGTCATGCCATCCCTTGGGAGGCGTCTCATCGACACCGCGTGCGACGGCTGCCTCGACTGCGCCAAGGTCTGCCCCACTGGCGCCATCATGGTCAAACCTGGCGCCACGACGAGCAGCTAGATGGAAGGGCATTGGAGCCTGGCACCGGTCCATATTCCTTCCTCGTCCCCGTTGCTGGTCCCAGCCGATTCGCGGCACTCGTGTCCACCGTGATCCGCAAATCCCCCCTTTGCCTCTACTCAACCTCGGCGACCAGCGCCTTGCTCTGCCTGGCGATTCTCTGGCTCCTCGGCTGCACCGCATCAGGATGTAGGGACGAGAGGAGCGCCGAAGGGCCACGCCGACCAGAGAAGGGGCGACCCAATGCCCCCACTCCATCCCCCGGGCCTCCAATGTCCGGGCTGCTCGATCGCCTGCCCGGTGACGTCACCTGGGCCCTGGTCACCGGCAGGTTCCGACCCTCGGCGGACCGGATAAACGAGGTCTTTTCGCTCCTCTCTGATCACCCTG
>JAVEWA010000377.1:0-6860 GCA_034004785.1 Polyangia bacterium | reverse complement strand
AAGTGAGGCCCCTGTGAGACGGAATACCAAGTCCCCTCGAGCCCAGGTCCGAACCATGCCCGCCGGGCTGCTGATGGCCGCCCTGGCGGTGAACGCGGGAGCGCTCGCCTTCCTCGCGATCCCCAGGAGCGCCGAGGCCTGCACCAACTTCCTGGTGACCAAGGGCGCCTCCACCGACGGCTCCACCATGATCACCTACGCCGCGGACTCCCACGAGCTCTACGGCGAGCTCTACTTCTGGGAGAGGGGGAAGCACACACCTGGCGCGAGGCGCAAGGTCATCGAGTGGGACACCAGCAAGCACCTGGGAGACATCCCGGAGGCGCCGGTCACCTACCGCGTGGTGGGCAACATCAACGAGCACCAGGTGGCCATTGGCGAGACCACCTTCGGCGGCCGCAAGGAGCTCGTGAACCCCAAGGGCGGCCTGGACTACGGCAGCCTCATCTACATCGCGCTCCAGCGGTCGAAGACCGCCCGGGAGGCGATCCAGACAATCACCAGCCTGGCCGAGCAGCATGGCTACAAGAGCGAGGGGGAGTCGATCTCCATCGCGGATCCGAACGAGGTCTGGCTCCTCGAGATGGTGGGAAAGGGCCCAGGCCAGAAGGGGATGCTGTGGGTGGCTCGCAGGGTGCCGGACGGATACGTCACGGCCCACGCCAACCAGCCCCGCATCCGCACCTTCCCCTGGAATGACCCGGAGAACTGCCTGTACGCCAAAGACGTGGCCAGCTTCGCCCGGGCCAAGGGTTGGTTCTCTGGCAAGGACGCGGACTTCTCCTTCTCCGACACCTACGCGCCCCCCGACTGCAAGGACCTGAGGGCGCGGGATGGCCGGGTGTGGAGCTTCTACCGCCGGGTGGCGCCCTCGCAGAGCTTCGGCAGCGGCTGGGTCCTGTGCCGGCCCGGGGCAGAGCCCCTACCCCTGTGGATCAAGCCCGACAGAAAGCTCGGACCAAAGGACCTCATGGCCTACATGAGGGACCACTTCGAAGACACCGAGCTCGACATGCGAAAGGGCGTCGGCGCCGGGCCCTACGGCCTGCCATACCGGTGGCGCCCCATGACCTTCAAGGTGGACGGCCGAAACTACATGCACGAGCGCGCCACCGCCACTCAGCAGACGGGCTTCTCCTTCGTCAGCCAGTCGAGGCAGAGCCTGCCTGGCGTGGTGGGAGGGCTCCTCTGGTTCTCGGTGGACGCGGCGGCCACGTCGGTGTACCTGCCCATGTGGGCAGGGCTCACCGCGGTGCCCAAACCCTACGCCGTGGGCACGGGCTCCTTCACCAAGTTCTCCTGGGACTCGGCCTTCTGGGTCTTCACCTGGGTGGCCCAGTTCACCTACCTCAGGTGGAAGGACATCATCGTGGATGTCCAGAAGGTGCAGAGGGAGCTGGAGGATGGGTTCCTGGCCGCCCAGCCCAAGGTGGAGGCCCAGGCCGCGGCCCTCTACAAGCAGAGCCCGGCCCAGGCCGAGGCCTTTCTCACCCGGACCTCCACCGAGGCCTCCGAGCGGGTGCTCGCCAGGTGGCGCCGCCTCGGCGAGGAGCTCCTCATGAAGTACATGGACGGCAACATCCGGGACGCCAAGGGCAAGATCACCCAGCCGCCCCTGCCCGAGGACTGGGCCCGCCGCATCGTGGAAGAGTCCGGTGACCACTTCCTGGTGGAGGGCAAGCCAGGCGATCCGCCTGCTCGCACGAGGCGCGCGGGCAGGATTTCGGCCTCGGGCGGGAAGACTCCGGATGACAGGAATATGGCGGCCGACCCGGAAGGCAGCCCCACCACAGACGCCAGCCCCACGGGGCGGCGAGGCAAGCGCGACGGGAGCAGCCCTGTCCAGCCCCTCGACGGGTGCCGCGGTTGCCGCCAGGGAGGCGACGGGGGAGCCTTGGCCTGGTGGCTGCTCCTCGCCCTGTCCTTGCTTGGCCGGCTGCGCCGCCGGAAGAGACGGGGAGTCTCGTAGGCAGGGGGCCTGGGGGATCCCACCTTCGCGAAAGGCTTCGAGCTCCAGAGAGCAATTCTACAATCCGCGGGATCGGGAGCTCTCCAGGGTCCTTGGCGTCACCAGGGGTGCACGGGACCAGAGATTGCGCTAGCCTCACCATGCGCAACCTCGATCCGGTGCGATGTCCGGCCATGTGGCTCTCCTCGACGTTTTTCCCGGTCCTCCTCGTGGCGGCCATCTCTGGCCAGGCCGCAGACCCTGGTATTGGCCAGGCGCCCACGGATCCCCGAGTCGAGCTCCTCACCATTGGGCAGAGCCCGGAGATCTACCACCGCTTCGGCCACGCCGCCCTGTGCCTCGTACACCGCAGGGAGCCGGACAACACGCGCTGCTTCAACTATGGCACCGCCGACTTCCAGTCCCCGCCCCAGACCCTGGGCTGGGCCTTCTTGCGGGGCCGGGCCCGCTTCTGGGTCTCGGTGCAGAGCTACGAGATCATGCTCTGGGCCTATAAGCACGACGACCGGGACATCTGGATCCAGCGCATCCCCTTCACCCAGGCCCAGGTGGACAGGCTCGGGGCGCTGCTCGACCACGACGCTCTCGAGGAGAACCGCTACTACATCTATCACCACTTCGACGACAACTGCTCGACGCGCCTGAGGGACCACCTGGACACCGTGTCCGGAGGTGCGCTCCGAAGGGGCGGGGACGAGCCAATGGGCTTCACCTTTCGCCAGATCGGCAGGCGGGGCCTGGCGGACCAGACAGGCATCCTCCTGGCCTCCCACTTCCTGCTCGGCCGGCGCATGGACCGGCAGGTTACGAGGTGGCAGGCCATGTTCCACCCCGATCACCTCCGGGCCGAGGTGGCGAAGAAGCTCGGGGCCGAGCCTAGGCAGTTCTACAAGCGGAAGGGGCCCGCCCTCCCCACCGAGGGGAGCCAGGGCCTCGGCTGGGTGGTCCTCGCCGCCTTCGCCCTGGCCCTGCCGATCCTCGCGGTGAGGCTCGCGGAGCGGCTCCGGCCCCTTCGCCTGCTGGGTCTCTACGAGCGCCTCGCCCTCGCATTGCCAGCCCTCGCCCTGACGATCATCGCCTTGGGAGTGGGCTTCGTGGTGGTTGTGGGCAGGATGCCCGAGATGCGCTGGAACGAGGCGCTGCTCGTTTTTTGGCCTACGGACCTCCTGCTGCCGATCCTCGGCCTGCCCGCCCGCCGCCGCTACTCGAGGATCCGCCTCTCGGCCCTCGGCCTCATCGCCCTCGGGCTGCTCACCGGGCTCCTGCGACAGCCCCTTGGGGCGCCGCTCCTCCTCCCTGGGCTGCCAATAGCTCTCGCGGCCTTCAGCTGGCGCCCCTCTTCCGGGGCCGCCTCGGCCCCAGGCGCACAGGCCGGCGTCCCTGGAGACTCAGACGGGGGCGCCCTCCCCGAGGCCGAGGTGCAAAGCCCTGGCCAGAGCCTGTAGGACGGGCCTTCCCGGCCCGCCCGGGCCGCCAGTCCGCTGCGGCGTCGGGCCACACCGGGAGCTCTCGGGCAGCGGCGAGGAGGGCCTCGTCGGCGCCTAGGGGTCCCACGAGCTGCAGCCCGGCGGGCAGCCCGCTGACAAGCCCCATGGGCAGCGACAGGGCGGGCAGGCCCGCGAGGTTGAAGGGACAAGTGTAGGTCAGGTAGGTGTGGGGATTAGGCGAGCCCAGAGGCCGGGCCGGATGGGGGGTCGTTGGGGATATGAGCAGATCCAGCCCCCAGGCGGCGAAGCACTCGCCCAAGTGGCGGCCGAGCCGCGCCGCCTCCTCCAAGGCCGCCGAGCGCTTCTCCTCGGCGCCGGGCCTCAGCCCACGCCGGAGGTCCCGCAGGACCTCCTCGCCGAACCTCTCCGGGCAGGCCTCGAGCCTCTCCCGGTGCCATGCAGCCGCCTCGGGCGGATAGATGGCCGAAAGGAGCGCGATGCCGCGTTCGAGGCCCTGCACAACCACCTGGATCACCTGGTGCCCGACGGCCTCCAAGCGGCCTACGGCCTCACCGAGCAGCGCGCCCACCTCGGGGTCTGGCTCCAGGCCAAAGGCGCTCCCTGGCAGCAGGCCGAGCCTCAGGGGCCGCCCGGTCTGGGCCTCGACCGGATCGCGGGGGCCGGGGGCCGCCGGCTCCGCGAGGGCGCCGAAGGCGATCGCGAGGTCCCCGACGTTCGTGGCGAGGATCCCCACGTGATCCAGGGTGGTGGAGAGCGGGATCCCTCCCTCGGTGGGGATCCGGCCCTTCGTGGGCTTCAGCCCCATGACGCCGCACAGCGACGCCGGGATCCGCACCGAGCCCCCCGTGTCCGTGCCGAGGCCGAGGGGGACGCAGCCCGCTGCCACCGCCACGGCGGACCCGCCGCTCGAGCCTCCCGGGTGGTGGTCGGGCCTGAGGGGGTGCAGCACGGGGCCGCGCCAGCGGTTCTCCGAGGTAACGCCATCGGCGAGCTCGTGTAAGTTCGTCCGGCCGATGATCACCCCGCCAGAGTCGCGCAGCCGCCGAACCACCTCGGCGTCCCTGCCCGGCACCCGGTCGGCGTAGGCCTCCGAGCCGGCCGCCGAGGGCACTCCCGCCTCGTCCAGGTTGTCCTTGATGGCGAAGGGGATCCCGTGAAGCGGCCCTGCGAGAGCGCCCTTGGATGAGAGGTGCTCGTCCAGCTCCCGGGCCCGCGCCCTCGCCGCCTGGACGTGCAGCGCGGCGAAGGCGTTCAGACCCTTGTGCTCCCGCGCGCAAGCCAGCGCCTCCTCCGTGAGCTCGGATACTGTATGCACCTTCCCGGCGAGATCGCCGAGCAGCTCGGCCACGGTGGGCCAGGGGCTCGCGGGTGGAGGGATCAATGGGCACCTCGCCGCGCGGCGATATAGCCGCCAATGGACGTCATGGCATCATGCGACAGACCGGCCTCGCGGTCCACCCGCCAGACCTTGCCCGTGCTACCCTCTGGCGATTGACCCCAAGGAGGTGATCAAATGACCGCGAAGCGCTCCCTCGGCGCCAAGATCCCAGCCATGGCGACCCCCACCTGGCTGGTGTGCACCTACGATGCCCAGGATCGCCCCAACGCCATGACCGTGGCCTGGGGGGGAGTCTGCTGCTCGGGGCCGCCCAGCCTGCAGGTCTCCCTGCGCTCGACCACCCACACCCACGGCTCGCTCATGGCCCGCAAGGCCTTCACCGTTTGCGTGCCGAGCGCGGACCACCTCGCCCAGGCCGACTACCTCGGCATGGTCTCGGGCCGCGACCAAGACAAGCTCGCCGCCGCGGGCCTCACCCCCCTGCCCTTCCCTGGCCTCGACGCACCGTACCTTTCCGAGCTTCCCCTCGTCTTCGGCTGCCGCCTAACCCACCACCTCGAGGTGGGCCTGCACACCTTGTTCGTGGGGGAGATCCTCGACGTGCTCGGTGACGAGACCATCCTCGATGGAGGAGGAAAGGTGGATCTCGCCTCATTGGGCGCGGTGATCTACGCGCCTGACCAACGCGCCTACCATGGGGTCGGGCCGCGCCTGGCCGAGGCCTTCGAGGTGGGCAAGAGCCTCAAACGGAAGTAGGGTGGACCTCGGACGCTCCCCGCCCGATGGAACCGACGACGGCGGCTGCGTCGTGAAGGGAGAGGATGGCACATGGCGATCAACTCGAAGACCATGGGATTCGGTACCGCTGGGGCAGGCGCCCTCGCGCTGCTGCTTGGTTGCTGGGGGTTCATGGCAGGGGGCTGCGGAGACGACTCCGGGCAGGGCAGCTTTGACGGAAGCTCGAACCAGAACGGAGACGCCAGCGCACAGGGAGATGGCGGCGGCAACTCCAACACGAACCAGAACGGCAACACCAACGCCAACGGCAACAACAACAACGGCGACGGCCTCTGCGGCGCCTCCGAGGGCAGGCTCTTCGACGACGACCACCCGTGGAACCAGCGGGCCGACGCCATGAGCCTGGACGCCGAGTCCGAGGACATCATCTCCTACCTCCAGACCAACCACACGAGCTCGCAGCGCTTCCGGATCGACGGGCCGAGCGGGGAGGCGGGCAACCTCTACGGGATTACCTTGCTATTTGCCGACGAGGGCGCGACCCACGAGGCCTTCACGCCCACTTATGACCACTTCTCCCCCGACTGCGACACCTCGCCAGTGCCCCTCCCCCAGGGAGGAGCCATAGAGGGAGAGGCGGGCTACGCCTGCGCTGGCGACGGAGACTGCCACCTCCTGGTGGTGGACACCGCCGAGTGCCGCCTCTTCGAGATGTGGCGAGCCAACGTGACCACCAGCGAGTTCCTCGGGGGCTGCCTCGCGGTGTGGGACCTCACCCAGACCTACGGCCCCACCCTCAGGGGAGACTGCTGCACCAGCGCCGACGCGGCGGGCCTGCCCATCGCCGCCCACATGTTCGGCCCGGACGAGATCGCGGCGGGGGAGATCCGGCACGCCATCAGGTTCATCCTGCCGAACGAGCACATGCGCGAGCGGATCTACGTGCGCCCCGCTACCCACTCCACGGGGCAGACGAGCGGGCCGGCGGACGCGCCGCCCTACGGCGCCCGCCTGCGCCTGCGGAGCGACTTCGACGCGAGCGCCCTGAACGCCGCGGCTCGCGTGGTGGCGGTTGCCCTGCAGCGTTATGGCATGATCCTCTCCGACGGAGGCGGGCTCACCTTCACCGCCCTGAACGACCGCTTCACCGAGCACACCTGGGCCGAGGTGGGCCTCGGCCCAAGCGACCTCACCAGCCTGGAGTGGACCGACTTCGAGGTGGTGGAGCTGGGCGAGCGCTTCCTGTGGAACAACGCCTGCGACTGCTCCCGCACCCCTCTCTCCCAGTGAGCCTCTGAAGGCCTCTCGGCAGCCCTCTCCTCTTCTCTCCCGGACTACCTGAAGGCTCAGGGCCTGCCGAAGCCCG
>JAVEWA010000376.1:0-6862 GCA_034004785.1 Polyangia bacterium | reverse complement strand
GGCCTCGGCCCGCGCCCGCTCGCGTTGCGAGTGGGTGCCAAGGGCCCTTCTTGCCAGCCGCCAGAGGCTCATCTGCGTTTCTCCTCCGCCTGCAGCGGTTCGAGTCTAGCCCAGCAGGGCAGGGGGCGCCTCCTCATTCGGTGCGCGGACAGGCTCCGCGGGCAGGCACCTCTCTCTAGCCGCCCTTTTTCTTCTCGAGAGGTCTCGCGCCGTCCGGCCTTTCCGAGCCGCCCCTTTCCGAGCCGCCCCTTTCCGAGCCGCCCCTGTCCCAGCCGCCCCTTTCCGAGCCGCCCCTGTCCCAGCCGCCCCTGTCTCTCAGTGCCTGGACCTCGCTTTGCGCCCGCTCCTTCAGCAGGACGTAGTCCGTCTTTGCTACGCGGTTCAAGGGGAAGGAGCCTGGCTCCAGGAGAACGTAGTGGGCAGGGCGCATGTAGGAGGCGATGCCCTTGGCGTGCTCCTCCAGCTCCTGCTCCGCGAGCTCGGCGCCGGGCTTCTTCTCCAGGAACAAGACCACGCCCTCCGTGAAGACCTCGTGCTCCGCTCCGACCGCGGCCGCGGCGGAGACCTTATCGGTCAAGGAGAGGAAGTGATTCTCGATCTGGGCCGGGTGGACCTGGTAGCCCTTGGGCTTCAAGACCAGCTTGGAGCGGCCCGAGAAGCGCAGGCCCATCTGGTCCAGGTATCCCAGATCTCCGGTGTAGCAGACGCCGTCCGTGGACACGGTCTGCCTATAGGCCTCCTGGTTGTTCACGTAGGCGATGAAGACCTGCGGCCCGGTGAAGCAGATCTCGCCTGGCTCTCCTGGGGGCAGCACGTCTCCCGCGGTGCCGTCCGGGTTCATGGGCTTTCGGATGGAGATGGGGGTCACCGGCATGTCGTAGCCGATGCTCGCCAGGATGTCGTCCACGGTCCCGTCGAGGCGGCTGTAGGTGCAGAAGCCGGCGAGCTCCGTGAGCCCGAGACCGGTCCCGAACCTGGGGGCCATCCGGGCGAGCTGCTCTAGGAACTGCCGCGACACCTGCTGACCGCCGTAGAGGGCGAAGCGCAGGGAGGAGCGATCGAACTCCTCGTAGCTCGGCAGCCGCCACTCCATGGCGAAGAGGGCGGGGATCTGCCCGAAGGAGTCCACCCTGTGCTCCTGGATCGCCCGGAGGGTCTTCACGGGATCGAAGATGTGCAAGAGGACCACGGTGCCTCCCCACCAAAGTGGGGTCATGAGCTGCTCGGCCTGCCCGCCCACGTGGGAGGGCGGGAGGTTCACGAGCATGCGCGGCTCGTCCGTCATGCCGAACCCGCCCCCGAGGCACATATTCTGGCAGGTGATGTTCCGGTGGGAGAGGAGGGCTGGCTTCGGGAGCCCGGTGGACCCGGTCGTGTAGATGACCTGGGCCCCGTCGCGCTCGGTGACCTCCGAGGCGGCGGCTCGGTATCTCTCCATGAGCTCGGCCGGCCTCGACGCCTCGAGCGCCTTGGCCTGGGCCGCCAGCGTGAAGATGGAGGTGGCGAAGGGCAGGCACTCGGATTGAGGCGCGAATTGGATGAAGTGCTCCACGAAGGGGCATTGCTCCTTCACCGCGAGGCCGAGGGGCGAGAAGTCAGCCATGGGCGTCTTGCCCAGGAAGGCGAAGGCCTTGGCCTTCACTAGGCCCAGGGAGCGGATCACCTCCGGCCCCTTCAGGCGCAGGTCGAGGGGCGTGTGGATGACGCCGATCTTGAAGCAGGCGTACTCGAGGAAGATGTGCTCTGGCAGGAAGGGGAGGGAGGTCGCCAGGAAGTCGCCCTTGCCGAGCCCCATGTCGAGGAGCTCGAGGGCGAAGGCCGTGCTCGTCGCGTCAAACTCGGCATAGCTCCATCGCCTGCCGTCCTCGGCGTCGATGATCGCCGGGCGCTCCGGCGCCTTCCTGGCCCATTTCGCGATTACCCCGTGGAGGAGATGGCGGTCCGCGAAGTCCTTCTCGTAGTGCTCGAGGGTGTACTGGGGAACCCCGTGCTTGTGCTCGAGCTCGGTCATGTCATCCGCTCGTTTCCGGGGCGCGTCTCCCCACCGGGTGGGTGCTCGAGCCCGCTGGTGCCATGGTGTTTTCGGAGTCTCATCCTCCGGAGCGAGCAAGCGGGCGCGATGATCGGCCCTCCTGCCGCCGTGGTCAAGGGTTCGAGCCCTGTCGTCTTCGAGCCCCTTCGTGTTCGAGCCCCGTCGTGTTCGAGCCCCGTCGTGTTCGAGCCCCGACGTGTTCGAGCCCCATCGTGTCGAGCCCCGTCGTGTCGGGCCCCGTCGTGTCGGGCCCCGTCGTGTTCGAGCCCCGTCGTGGCGGGGCCCGTAGCCCCCACGTCGACGCCCGGGGCTATGGGGCGGCGAGCTGAGCGAGGATGCGAGGGCGGACGAACTGGAGCTCCCGGTCTCCAGGGCGAGGCTCGTCATAGGCAGAGATGCGCACCCAGCGGTGGAGCTGGTCCGGCACTACCCAGGAGGCCATGTCGTCGAGGAGCAGCACCCAGGACAAGGGGAGGCCGAGGCGGCGGAGGTCCTTGAGGCTGCCCCCCTCGCCTCTTGGCCAATCCACCATCTCCGCCCGCTCCAGGAAGGCCGTGGGCAAGGTCCTTTCGGCGGCGAAGCCCCGAAGGATGGCCCAGGCGAGCTGGGGCTCCACGGCAGTGTAGATGAAGATGCGCTGGAACTCGGCCAGGCAGAACCGCGCGAAGTCGTCGAGCTTGGGCCGGGGAACGGGCCGGTAGGCGGTGGTCAGGATGGTCCCCTCCAGATCTATCGCGATGGCCCGCACCGGGGAGACCATGGAGACCGCTGCGCGGAAGGCGTCCAGAGCGGCGCGGGCGCTCCTGTAGCGGTCCTCGGGTTCTGGCGCGAGCAGGCGGCCGAGCACCGCGGCCAGGGCGGGGTGGAGGCGGGGCGGCGGCGGCAGGTCCTCGGGGACATCGGGCAGGGCGCCGGTCAGCATCCTCGAGGCGAGAACGCCGAGGGCCCAGAGGTCGGCCGCGGTGGTGAGAAGCTCGCCCCGCCGCCGCTCCGGCGGGATGTAACCAGGGGTCCCCACCAGGTAGCCTGGGCGGAGCTGCCTGCGCTGGCGGTCCACCGAGGCGGCGATGCCGAAGTCTATGAGGCGGAGCTCGCCTCCCGCGGAGAAGAGGATGTTGTCCGGCTTGAGGTCCAGGTGGATTATTCCGGCAGAGTGCACCGCCTCCAGGGCTTCGCAGAGCGCGCCCATTATTGCCAGGGTCTCGTCTGGAGCTAGCACCCCGGCCAGGGCCAGGCGATCCGAGAGGTTGCCTCCCGCCGCGTAGTCCAGCTCCATGACGAGCGGGCCCGAGAGTTGCCTGGCGGGGCGGGCCCTCACCACGCTCGGGTGTGAGACTCGGCCTCCGAAGGCCAGCTCGTCCTGGAACCGGGCCCGGTTCTCTCCGTCGGCCTCTCCCTCGAAGGTCTTCAGGACCACCGGGAGGCCGGTGTCCAGCTGGCGGGACCTGTAGATGTCAGCCACGCCGCCACGCCACATCAGGCCATGGACGAGGTAGTGGGGCTCGAGGCGTTCGCCATCCTGGTAGCGGCCAGGCGGGTGATGCACGGCCAGGCGCTGCCCTGGCAGGAGCGGATATCGCAGGGCCGCTGGCGAGCCATGTAGGGGGAGCACGAGGCGCCGGGCGCTCGCAGCCCCCACCTCGTCGTAGATGCCCATGTGGCCCTCGAGGGCGGTGAGGATGAAGAGGGTCCCCTCCGCCGGCGTGCGCCCTGGCTCCCAGCGCAGGTAGGGCGCGAGGGCGAGGATCCGCCCGTCCCTCGGGTCGCAGAGCAGGGGCTGGCCAGGGGGGATTGGGCCTCCCTCCACCTCTCCCTCGATCGCCTGGCCGAAGAAGCTGAGGTTGGCTCCGAGGAGCACCACCGCGCCCTTGTAGTATGGCTTGGGCCAGGGCCCGGGGATGAGCAGGCGGTAGCTAGACAGGCAGGCGTGAAGAGCGAGGACGTCTAGGACCACCTCGCGGCCGAGGCCCTCCTCGGGGGTCACGGGGAGACCGCCGCCTCGCTCCCCAGCCAGGGCGAGGAGGGCAGAGGCGCCCTGGCGCTGGCCCGCCAGCTCCCGGAGGAAGAAGACCTCGGGGTAACCATCCCTGAAGTGGCGTGGATCCGGAGGGGCGATATAGGCCATCTCGCCCCGCGCTCCGCGCTCCGCCAGGTGCAGGGCCGAGAGGAAGCGGAGGGTCTCCCGAGCGCAGGCCCTGGCCGCGCGCTGCGCGCCCTGTGGGGTCGGCTCGGTCACGAGCCGCTCCATCGCGCCGGCCACGGGCCTTGGGAAGCGGTGGCGCACGAGGAACTCGATCTCCTCGAGGTAGGCGTCGGAAGCTCCAGAGCGGGGCACATCGGAAGGGTATTAGGCTTCGCTACGTTCGGCAATAGAGCCCATGCCACTCGGAGCCAGGAGAATATCTCTGACTATTCGAGGTTTTAGCGAGCGCTCGACTGATGCGATCTTTACCCGCCAAGAGACTGTGAACAAACGACGACAAATACGATTGCCGTTGCAATGGCCGAGACAAGCGACCAAAATCTGTCGCCTTGGTTCTCTTCACCCGTGCGGCGGGAACCAACGTGAGGCTCAGGCGGTCAGGCGATGAAGCTCTGCCCTAATTGTCGATGCGGCTCCAACGGATCCCCCAGGGCTTGTCCTGCCTGCGGCGCGGATCTGGGCGGAGCCCAGGACGTGGGCGGGGCCGACCTCGCCGGCATGGTAATCGGAGGGAAGTACGAGCTCGGGAGCCTCATCGGTGAGGGCGCCATGGGTTGGGTGTACAGGGGGATACACCGCTCTCTCGAGAGCAGCATCGCGGTGAAGCTCATGAAGCCTCCCGCGACCCAGGACGACACCAGGGATCAGCGGTTCGAGCGGGAGGCGAGGGCCGCCAGCCGGCTCAACAACCCACACATCATCTCGATCATGGACTTCGGTCGCTCTCCGGGCGGCCTGCTCTACATCGTCAGCGAGCTGCTGCAGGGCAGCACCCTCGGCGACCTGCTCGCCCAGGGCGGGGCGCAGCCGGTGGAGCGCGTCGTGGACATCATGGATCAGGTGCTGTCGGCCATCGAGGAGGCCCACGGAGACGGTCTGATCCACCGCGATCTCAAGCCAGACAACATATTCGTCTCCACGCTGCGCTCGGGCGAGGACTTCGTGAAGGTCCTCGACTTCGGCATCGCGAAGCTGTCGGAGCTCGGCGACAGGAGGCTCACGCAGCACGGCCAGCTCGTGGGCACTCCGGCCTACATGGCTCCGGAGCAGATCCGCGGCCAGGAGGCCACGGCCCAGAGCGACATCTACGCCTGCGGGATGATCCTCTACGAGCTGCTCACGGGCCGCGACGCCTTCCCCTACGAGTCCGTCATGGACGTGCTGGCGGCGCAGCTCAGCGAGCAGCCGCCCCCCCTCTGCAGGGCGGCGCCCGAGCGGGACATCCCCCCGGAGCTCGAGGCCGTGGTCATGCGCTGCCTCGAGAAGGAGCCGTCCGCGCGTTACGAGAGCGCCCGCGAGCTCTGCAAGGCCCTCCACAGGGCGGCGGGCTTCAGGCGAGGCCTCGGTGGCGCAGTGGAGAAGGGGCTCCCTTGCCCCGAGTGCGGCCGTCCGGTGGCGCCCGACGCCAGGTTCTGCGATCAGTGCGGCACGACCCTCGTCGCCGCCGCGCCGAGCCCTGTCCAGCAGGTGAGCGAGCAGGCGCGTCCCGGCCGGACGGGCAGCTGGCACGGCCCGGAGATCGAGCTGGCCAACTCCCCCGGCGATCCTTCCGAGTGGTTGGGCCCTTCCGGGCGGGCCACAGGGCCCGAGCACCCGCACCTCAGGGATCTCGCCGGGCGAGCCGCAACCCTGCAGGCAGGGAGCAGGGACGATCTCGGCGTGCCTGCCAGGGAGCTCTGCCGCCCATCCTCGACCTCGGAGCAGTATCTCCTTGCCCACTCGACTCTGAATAGGAGGCTGCGCGTAGAGCAGACCCTGCGCTTCGAGCTGGTTGGCAGGGAGCGGGAGCTGGGTGAGCTCTGCGCGCTGCTCGAGGAGGGCGGAGTGGTGGAGCTGATTGGCCCCACCGGTTCGGGCCGGACGCGCCTCCTCGCCAGCCTGGAGGAGCAGGCGCGGCGTACCGGGCTCACCGTGCTGAGAGCCGGCGCCGATCCAGGGCTTCATCGCACGCCCTGGCATCCGGTGCAGGGGCTCGTCGCCGGGGCTCTCGGGCTGGAGGTGGACAACTGTGACCTGGCAGGGCTCCGGGCCAGGGCCGAGGAGCGGGGGCTCATCGCCGAGGATCTTCTCGGGCTACGGATCCTCTTCAACCTGTCTAGTCCGGATGGCCCGCTGGAGCTGGCGGTCAGGCGGCGCGAGACGCGCTCGGTTGCCCTGCGAGCCCTCTGCGCCACGGACATCTCGAGGCAGGGGCTCTGCATCCTCCTGGATGACGCCGACGAGTACGACGCAGCCTCGAGGAGCTTGATCCTCTCTCTCCTCGAACAGACCGCGCCGGGGCTCCGAGCGGTGATCCTGGTCGGTGAGCGTTCCATCCTCCCGGCCGAAACCAGGCGGAGGGTCGTGGAGCCGTCTCCACTCTGCGCCCAGGACGTGGAGAAGATCCTGAGGCAGGCCGTGGACCTCTCGGCCGTATCGGCCCCGCTAATCCTGGAGACCGTGCTCGGCGTCTCCTCGGGGTGGCCCTTCCACGTGACGCAGGCCGCCAGGCTCCTTGGCGAGGGGGGCTCGGAGATCGAGTCCTCGCTGCCCGATCTCTTGCGGATCCGTGTCAGCCGCCTCCCTGGGGACTCCCTCAGGCTCCTTCAGCAGGTCTGCATCCTCGGCGACGCGGCGCCGCGCTCCCT
>JAVEWA010000375.1:0-6882 GCA_034004785.1 Polyangia bacterium | reverse complement strand
TCAGCTTGAACTCCCGGTCCCCGAGCTGCTCGACAAGCCCTCCCGCAGTGCTGAAGGGGTCCGACACCTTGCCACCGCGAGGCGCCACCCGGGGGCCGGTCTCCTGGCCGCAGCCAGGGGCTCCGAGCGACAGCAGGCAGGGGATGCCGGCGAGGGCGGCGAACAAGCCCAGGGCAGACCTTCCTTGGATGCGGCCATCGTATCTGTGTCTCATCATTTCTCCTTGGGGCTGCGCCTGGGACGGATAAGGAGCCAGGCGGGATACGGCAACAGGGTAGTACAGGAACGTCCGAGAGGGTATCCCGGGTCTATCGTTGCCCAGGCTTCCCGGGCGCCGGCCCTGGAGAAGGGGAGGGGACAGGACCGATCAGGGCGAGCACTCGGCTTCGGGGTCTTTTTTCCATGCCCTTGCCAGAGGATGGACAATGCTTATCATTTTGCCGGCAATTAAGCCCGAGCCCAGAGGAGCGTCATGGCCTGGGATTACAACGAGAAGGTGAAGGAACTCTACCGAAACCCCAAGAATGTCGGCTTGATAGATGGGGCTGACGGGGTCGGCGAGGTGGGGTCCATCGTGTGCGGCGACGCGATGAAGCTGTCGCTCAAGGTCGATCCCGAGACCGAGGTCATCGAGGACGCCAAGTTCCAGACCTTTGGCTGCGGGAGCGCCATAGCCTCCTCCACGGCCCTCACCGAGCTAATCATCGGCAAGACTGTGGATGAGGCCCTGAAGATCACCAACAGGGACATAGTGGAGTATCTCGGAGGGCTTCCAGCCGAGAAGATGCACTGCTCGGTGATGGGCAGGGAGGCCCTTGAGGCGGCCGTGGCCGACTATCGGGGCCTGAAGGTGGTGCACGAGGAGGAGGACCCCGACAGCCAGATGGTCTGTCACTGCTTCGGAGTCACGAGCAAGAAGATCGAGCGGGCCATCCGGGAGAACAACTTGAGGACGGTCGAGGAAATAACCAACTACACCAAGGCAGGGGGAGGCTGCGGCTCCTGCATCGACGAGCTCGAGCAGATCCTGGAGTCGGTCAAGAAGGAGCTGTCGGTCTCCGCCCCGACCGCCTCGGCGGAGCCGAGGAAAAAGCTGACCACCTTGCAGAAGATCAAGCTCATCGAGGAGACCATCGAGAAGGAGATCCGCCCGGAGCTCATGAAGGACGGCGGCGACATCACGCTCCTCGACGTGGACGGCCAGAACGTGGTGGTGCAGTTCATGGGGCGTTGCATGGGCTGCCAGGCGGCGGCCTACACCCTGGCCGGAGTCCAGGAGAAGCTCCGCGAGATGGTCTCGCCGGATCTCGTAGTGACCGTGGGGAACGAATGATGCGAAACGTCTATCTCGACAACAACGCCACCACGATGGTCGCTCCAGAGGTGGTGGACGCGATGCTGCCCTTCCTCCGCGAGCACTACGGCAACCCCTCCAGCATGCACTCCTTTGGCGGGGGCGTCATGGGGCCCATCGAGGCGGCCAGGAAGTCGGTGGCGGCTTTGGTTGGCGCCCAGTCGCCCAGCGAGATCATCTTCACCTCCTGCGGGACCGAGGCGGACAACACCGCCATCCTCTCGGCGCTCCAGACGCAGCCCGACAAGAACCACGTGATCACCTCGAGGGTGGAGCACCCCGCGGTGCGTTCTCTCCTGCAGAGCCTCACGAGGCGGGGCTACCTCGTCACCGAGGTTCCGGTGGACGGCGCGGGTCTGCTCGACCCGAGTGATGTGGAGCGGGCCATCACCGCGGCCACCGCGCTGATCACCGTAATGGCGGCCAACAACGAGACCGGAGTCGTTCATCCCATCAGGGAGCTGGGGGCCATCGCTCGGAGGAACGGAGTGCTGATGCACACCGACGCCGTGCAGCTCGTGGGCAAGGAGCGGCTTCGGGTGGACGAGCTCAATGTGGACTTCCTCGCCATGTCCGGCCACAAGATCCACGCCCCGAAGGGCGTGGGCGCCCTCTGGGTGCGCCGAGGCACTCGTTTCCGCCCCTTCGTGATCGGCGGCCACCAGGAGCGCGGGCGACGGGGAGGCACCGAGGCCGTGCCGAACATCGTCGCCCTCGGCAAGGCGGCTGAGCTGGCGCTCGAGCACCTCGAGGACGAGCAGGTCCGAGTCCGGCGGCTCCGGGACCGCCTGGAGTCGGGCCTCATGGAGGCCATCCCCAGGGTGAAGCTCAACGGCTCGTCCGCGCAGCGCCTCCCCAACACCAGCAACCTGAGCTTCGAGCACGTGGAGGGAGAGGCCATCCTTCTGATGATGAGCGATCTCGGGATCGCCGCCTCCTCCGGCTCGGCCTGCACCTCGGGGTCCCTCGAGCCCTCTCATGTGCTGAGGGCCATGGGCGTGTCCTACACCTTTGCCCACGGCTCCATCCGCTTCTCCCTGTCACGTTACACCACGGACGAGGATATCGACTACGTCCTCGAGAAGATGCCGGGCATCATCGCCCGGCTGCGCCAGATCAGCCCTTTCTGGACTGGCCCAGTGGAGTAGATACACCAACCCTTCTGTGGGCCGGCGCCGAGCCGTCCCCTGTGCGGTCCTCCCCCGTTGGCACGATGGCTAGTCGAGATCGTCCGCGGCCGCCCCGCCGGCGCGCATGTCCCTCTCCTTCATCCCACCGGCGCGCGGAGGATTGGAGACGGGGCGGGTGGACTCGGTCATCGCCGTGGTGGAGGGCCCTCCGACTCGCCTGGGGGGCCGGCGCGTGGTGGGCCTGGCTTCGAAGCCGGAGTCCATGGCCTCTGGCGGGGGCCTCGTTCCCTCCTTGAAGAGGGTGATGTTGACGGTCTGATCCTGCACGGGCAGCACGGTGCCGTCCCTCGGGCCGAAGCCAGGGGCGGTCACCTTCACCGCGACGGGGTTCTCCCCCTTGGGCATCTTTATCACGCGCTTGATGCTGCCCTTGCCTTCCTCGCGCTCCTTGTTGTCGAGGAGGAGGCTCGCCTCCTTGGGCATGACGTAGAAGGTGAGGACTACCTCGTTGGACTCTGGCCTCATCACCTCCGGGTCCATGGCCTCCACGGAGACGGCGGCGGCAGGAGGAGGCGCCTTGTCCTTTTCGCTCCTGCCCTGGGTGACGAAGTAAACCATGAGCCCCGCGCCCAGCACCGCGACGATCCCCACCACCGCCAAGACTATGGCCAAGGCGTTGGAGCGGGGCGGCACCAGGGTGGTCGCCTGCATGACCTGGGAGGCCGTGCCGCTCAGAGTGGTCGGATCGATGGCCTGCATCCCAGGGGCCATTGGGTCCGTGAGCACCTTGTGGGCGACGCCGGTCTCGAAGGTGGCCTGCTGGCCCTGATACACGCGGTCGAGATCGTCGCCCAGGGCGCGCGCCGAGGCGTAGCGGTTGTTTTTGTCCTTTGCGAGGGCCTTGGCCAGAACCTCTGCCAGGCCCTCGGGAAGGTTGGGAACCAGGTCCCGGATCGGGGCCGGCTCCTCGTAGCAGACCTTGAACATCGCCGTGGGCACCGAGGGCGCGTAGAAGGCGAGCTTGCCCGTCAGCATCTCGTAGATTATGGCGCCCAGCGCGAAGATGTCGGTGCGGGAGTCGATGTCCTGGTTCTTGCCCTCCGCCTGCTCCGGGGACATGTAGTAGGGCGTACCCATGACCGCGTTCGTCTTGGTGACGATGCTGCTCGACTGCTTCATCTTGGAGATGCCGAAGTCGAGCAGCTTCACGTAGTCGTTTCGCCGCCCCCGCTCGCAGAGGAAGATGTTCTGCGGCTTCATGTCGCGGTGGACCACGCCGGCGGCGTGCGCTGCCTCCAGGGCGTCGACCACCTCTGCGATGATCGGGTAGGCGGCCTGGAAGGTGAAGGCCCCTCGCTTGGCGATCCAGTCTGCCAGATCCATGCCGTTCAGGAGCTCCATCACCATGTAGGGGATGCCCTGATCGGTCTTGTTGAAGTCCACGACCTCCACGATGTTCGGGTGTCCGAGCTGCCCAGCGATCTCCGCCTCTCGCTTGAAGCGCTGGAACACCTCCTCGTTCTCGGCAAAGGCCGGATCCAGGAGCTTCAATGCGAACTTCCTCCCCATGCGGGAGTGCTCGCCCTCGTAGATGGACCCCATGCCGCCCGCGCCCAGCTTGCGGTTGATCTTGTAAGTTTCGGCAATAACAGTGCCTAGCAGCGCGTCGTGGCCTGACATGGTTGGCTTCCTGTCTGTCCCGAAAATCTTGCCATAGTCACAAGTTTCTGTCCACCGGGCCATATCATAGCCTGATAGGCAGACAAAGTCCGTGTTGCTCCATACGCATGAAATCCGGCATGGATCTGTGATGGCCCCTGGCCGGGCCGATTCAGCCCTGCCCGCTCGGATGGCGGCGGGCGAATCGCCTCCGTCGGGATCTCGGAGGCCACGCTGCCAGGAGGAACAGGGAGAGCCAGCACCCCGAGAGCCCGCCTCCCGAGGAGCAGCCGCAGCCTTCATCGGGAGCCCCTGGAGCGAAGAGGGGAGGCTCGGCTCCTCGTGGCCGGGCCATCTGCTCACCAGGCTGGTGCGCTCGCCTGTTCCAATCGGCGGGCCCGGCCCTTCTCGGACGGCGCACCTCGGGCGGCCAGACGGACAGGGCGCGCGCGGCGGCAGCCCTGATCAGGTAGTGGCTCGAGAGCCTCGAGGCCTGCATTAGGGGCAGGGCGAAAGCGGGCTCCAGCTCGCAGAGCAGGTCGAGCAGCCCGGCGGTCTCTTCGGTGTTCGGGCCCTCGCGGATCACGCGGACGAAGACCTCGCGGGCCGCTCCCCTCTCCTGGGCCAGCCAGGACGCGCGGATCAGGACGCAGCGGATCTTCAGGGTCCCCCTGTAGTCCTGGCAGCCCGGCAGGGTCGCCTCGGTCGCAGAGCCGCGCCCCTTTGGGGACCTGAGGAGGAGGAGGGCGTGCGAGGCGTCCAGACGAACCGCGGGGTCCCTGTCCCTTCGAAGCTGCTCGAGGGTCGAGCGCCCCAGGCGATCGCCGTAGCGGCCAAGGCTCCTAGCCGCCGCGGCGCGAACCTCTGCCTCGGGGTGCAGGGTGAGGCGCATCAAGGCGATGAACCCCTCTCGCGGGCGGGGTGGCGGGATCCTGGTGAAGGCTTCGGCGGCGGCCTTCAGCAGGGCAGGTGGCTGACGGGGGCCGAGGAGCGGTGGGAGCTTGGGAGCCAGGAAGGCGAAGGGGCGGGGGTCAACCCTGGCCATCTGCTCGAGGGCGTTGATTGCTGCGGCACGCACCCCAGGGTCCTCGTGGGATATCAGGGAGGCGACGTCACCGAGGGCGGCGGTGTCCCGCAGATCGCCAATTGCGCCGAGGAGCGCCTCCAGCTCTCCTGGCAAGGCTGCGCCCATCTTAGCCGTGAGCTTCGCCAGGCTCTGAGTGGCGGCCAGGCGGCCGAGCGCCCTCGCCGCGTCGGCCCGGATCCCGTCGGAGGAGTGATCCAGCAGCAGCTCGAGGGCGGGGATTGTGCCGCGATTGCCAGCGAGGCCCGTCGCCTGCGCCGCGGCCCTCATCGCGGCGTTGTGCCTCGAGCCGATGAGCCCGAGGAGAACCGGAGTAGGCAGCTCGCCTCCCAGATGGGCCATCGCGAGGGCCGCCTCCGCCCTGACCTCGGGGAGCTCGTCTTCTAGCAGGGCTCTCAGGGCGCCGAGGTGCCTTGGGGAACCGATGGCCCGAAGGGTCGCCGCCGCCTGTCTCCTGAGCTCGGTCTGCCCAGCGGCGAGGAGGCGCTCTGCGTGAGGGGCGGCCTCGAAAAGAAGCAGCCTGGAGGCCGCCTCGAGCGCGGCGGCCTGGACGGTGCTGGCGGGATCCTCGAGGAGCCCGAGTATTGCACGGCGGGCCTCCCGGCCTCCTGTCCGGCCAAGGGCCTCGGCCAGGGCCCGGCGCAGCATCGGATCCGGGCTCCTCGAGAAGCGGAGGAGATAGCCGATCGTCTGTGGGTGGCCCAGGTGACCCACCGCCGTGATCCCGGCCGCCTGGAGCAGCGGGTCGCCGCTCCAGGTCAGGCCGAGGAGCTGCGGGCGCGCAGGGAGGTGGCGGACCTTTCCCAGGGCGATGGCCAGCTCCGCCTGCACCCTCGGATCGGTCTCCCTGATGAATCGGTCTTGAAGGGGAAAGGCGCTCTCCGGCTGCCCGAGCTCACCGAGGGCCCAGGCGGCGCTGCGCCGGACCTGGACGTCCCGATCCCTGAGCAGCTTGCCCAGGGCTGGCTTGGCCGCGATCAGGCGCCGCCTCCCGGCCTCCCAAGCGGCGTCCGAGCGGAGCTTGGGATCTGCGTGAGCGAGGTTCGCGAGGAGCTTGCCTCTGGTGATCTCGGTCTGGGTTGGCGGCCTGCGCCAAGGCCTGCTTCTCCCCGAAGGAGCCGCCCTCGGTGGGATGTCTTCCCTGGCTGGAGCCGGAGCGGCAGCGCCCTGGGCAGGGGCCTCGAGGAGCAGGCAGCTTAGCAGGAATGGCCACATGGAGGAGGTTCCACGGGTTCACCCGAGGGGGCGCCCTGGGTCTTCTCAGGGCTCCTCCAGGCAGCTCGCGTCCAGGATCTGGGCGAGGAGCGAAGGGCAAGGCTCCCCAGAGAGCGGGGCGGTCTCGCATCTCTGGAGCGCGCTCGAGTCTTCCTGGGCCCTCGCGCAGTCCATGCACCAGTCCAGGTCCTGTTGCCGCTCGGGCCCGAGGGTGGGGTAGATGGCCTCGCAGTCCCACTGGAGTTCGCCGCACCTCTCCTCCATGGCCGCGGCGAAGCGCTCGAAGCTTTCGCAGGGATCCGCGGGCTCGGTGCAGCCTGCGGCCGAGATCTGGAGGAGCAGGATGGCGGTGCCGATTCCCGAGGCGAGCTTTGCGAACATGACGTGGATACTAGCGCGAAGGAGAGGTGCTGGCGAGGGGACGCCAGGCCGGGCCTACC
>JAVEWA010000374.1:0-6900 GCA_034004785.1 Polyangia bacterium | reverse complement strand
CTACCGCCGGGCGACTCAGCTCGGGTCCGAGGTGAGTCGCCCGGCGGTAGCACTGAAGCGCCTCCTCCAGCTTGCCCCGGGCCTCCAGGAACTGTCCGAGGCGGAGGTGCGCACTGGCCGGACGCTCGGATAGCTGGAGCGCCCAGCGCAGGATGCGGAGCACCGAGCGGTGACGATAGGCCTTTATCTCGCCAAGGCGGTGCCCCAGCTCCGCCAGGATCTCCGAAGCGCGATAGGTGGCTCCCAGCAGGCGGAACTGCAGCGCCGCCTTTACGTAGGCCGCCCGGGATTCCTCGATCCGGTTCTTCTCGTGCAGCTCCCGGGCGAGGATCAGCGTGATCTCGGGCGAGCGCCCGGATGCTTCGAATGCCTCCTCCAGGAGCTGGCGCCCACCGATCACGTCCCCGCGCTCGAAGGCCATGCGAGCCAGGGCCACCTTGCTTGGGAGGTGGCCTGGCTCTCGCATCTGTGCGGCTTCCAAATGAGTCCTGGCCAGGCGACGATCCCGATCACCAGCCAGTGCACTTGCTCCATGAAGATAGGCAGCGTGCCCAGAGGTCCTGTGGAGCCGCTCCAGACGAGAGGCGAGCTGCCGCACGGCCGAGTGCTGCCCCAGCTCGAGCCCCAGCTCTCCAATGTCGAGGAGGGTCCTGGCCCCTTGGGAGCGCTCGTTCAGGAGCTCGCTCCAGAGCGGCAGGGCGCGAGCGCCCTGGTTCGCCGCGATCTGTCCCTTCACCAGGGCGATCCTGGCTCGAACGGATCGAGCGTCCTGGTGTAGTGCCTGCTCCAGGAAAGGAAGCGCGGCCAATGGGCGTTCGATTCGCTGCAGGCTCTCAGCCAGAAGGATCAGGGTCCAGGCGCTGGTCGCCGGCCGTCTGACCAGTGGAGTCAGGGCCTCCACGGCGTCCAGATCCCGGTGCCTTGCATGCAGGGCCAAGGCATGGGCGACGTCCCTCAAGTACCCACTCAGGGCCTGGGCGCGGGCGTCCAGCACCTTGTACTGCTTCCGACGGGCGGCCTGCACGAGGCAGGCCTCTCCCGAGAGCGGCCCGACCTCGCCTCCCTCCCAGAGCTCCCGGCACAGGCGATCTCCAGTCTCCGGCTGGTCGAGCTCGAAGGAAGCGTGTACCCGCAAGGCCAGCTCGCGATCCTGGACAGACTTGGGCACAAGGGTCGTGGGAGAGCGTTGCAGCAGCCCAAGGGTCTGATCCGGCCGTCCAACTGCCAGCGCCGCCTGCGCAAAAACAGCCGCGGAATGGGGCACCTCGCGTGTCCGATCCAAAAACAATCCCTTCAAGGCCCAAGCCTCCCGGGCATCGCCGCCAGCGCTGAGCCGCGATTCCATGAGCGCCAGGCCGATCTCCGGGTCCTCTGGAGCGGAAAGCGCCGCCTGTTGGAGCAAGGTCCGAGCCCGCTGAAACTCCCCCTTGAGCGTGGCGTGACGAGCCAGGACGAGCCTTGCCATGGCAAGCTGGGGCGGGTAGGGACCAGCCTGACGCAGAAGACGATGCAGTGCCGGAGCGTCCCCTGGCATGCCCCCGGAGAGGTCTAATAAGGCATTCTCGAGCTGCGCCTCGACATGCTCGGGGCTCCGCGCCAGGACATGCTGGACCGACTGGGCCGCGGCCTTCATCTGGCCAAGCTGCCGCTGCACCCTGGACAAGGCAATCCAGGCAGGATGAAACTGTGGGTCATGGGCCACGGCGAGCTTCAGCGTGGCCGAGGCCGCGGTCAAATCTCCAAAGGCGAGCCTCGAAATACCGAGGACGTGCCCAAGCCTCGCCGAGCGCTGGTGGGTGAGGAGCCCCGACTCTGCCAGTCGGGCCGCCTCTGCAAAGCGTCCTTCGAAATAGCGATGATAGCCCATCACCGCCGTCACTTTCTCCCCATCCGGAACCGATTTTCGAGCCTCTTCCAGGGCCCTTCGCGCCTCCAAGCGAATTGTGTCGCTCCCCTCGAAGCGCCCCCAGAGGAAGGCGAGCACCTCCGCCCTGGCCACCAGGATCCTGGGATCCCTCGGACGCATCCTCCTCAGCTCATCCAGGATCCCCAAGCTGCGCTGAAGCGCGACGGGCGTGTCCACCTCGGCAAGGCTTCGCGCCTCGCCTAACCGTTTCACGACGGTCTTTTCCTGAGTCTGGTTGTAGATGGAGATTCCGGTTGCCGCCATGGCGCCTGAAAGACAGAGGATGCCGAGCAGCCAAAAGAACAGCCGCCTCAGCCGACGGGCAGGAGTGGGGACCTGGGCGGATGGTCCAGGCTGGGCTGGGACGAGGGTCAGCACTGTCCCCGAGGACTGTCGCTTTTGTAATGCAGGCTGCACTTCCAGCACCCTCTAGCTCGGATCCCATGCGAGCTCGCAGAGGAGGTCTTATAGCACCCTGGATCCCCTGCAAGCAACGAAGAGAATCAAAAGTCCAGCAATGAACTAAGCTATTGGTCGCAGTTGATCGAGTAGCTCCCGCAGCAGGCGCTGCAGTTCCGCGGGTTCAGGTGGTAGGTCTGCCAGATCCCGTCCCGGCAGTACTGGCTGATGGGGGTGTCCCACACGCCGTCGGACCAGACGCAGCGCCATGTGTTCAGGGTCACTCCAGTGCAGGAGTCCCCGTGATCGCCGCAGGTGTAGTGCCCGGACGCGGTGCAGGAGGTGTTGGTGGTGCAGACCGAGGCCCCCCAGGTGCAGCTCGAGGTGCAGGTCTGTACGTAGTTCGCGCTGCCTGAGATGCACTCGTTCGACGGGCAGGGGCTCGCGCAGCAGGAGCCGCCCGTCTGCTTGGTCCCAGGAGCGCAGACTCCCTCGCCCGTGCAGGACCAGGAGCCCCACGTACAGCTCGTCGTGCAGGTCCTCTTCTGGGTGCCGCAGTTCCCGCAGGAGCTGCCGGACTCGGTGGTCCCCGCCGCGCAGACGCCCTCACCCGTGCAGATCCAGGCGCCCCATGCGCCCTGGGTGTCACAGGTGCGCTGGAGGGTGCCACAGTTCCCACAGGCACTGCCGGTCTCGATGGCGCCTGGGGAACAGGTGCCCTCGCCCTCGCAGGTCCACTCTCCCCACGTGCAGTCGGACTGGCATATTCGCTGCTCGTGCCCGCCCATGCCGCAGGTGCCGCCGTTCTCCAGGGTCCCGACCGTGCAGATCCCCTCGCCCGTGCAGGTCCAGCTCCCCCAGACGCAGCTCGCGCTGCAGGTCCGTGCGAGGGTGCCGCAGGCTCCGCAGTTCCCTCCCACCTCCTCGGCGCCCACCACGCAGACCCCCTCGCCAGCGCAGACACCCCAGGTGCCATCGGCGCCGCAGAGCCGGGTGCCGCAGTTGCCACAGGGCAAGGTGTCGCCAGGGTTGCAGCTCGGCAGGGCATCGCAGGCCTGATCCTGACAAACGGACGAAGTGCTCGAGCAGTTCGCACAGGCCAGGCCGCCCGCGCCGCAGGCGGAGTCCTCGGTTCCGGAGACGCAATGTCCCTGCAGATCGCAACAGCCCAAGGGGCAAAGGTCCGGTGAGCAGGACTCGGACTGGCAGGTCGAGCTGCAGCCATCGCCGTCCGTGGTGTTTCCGTCGTCGCACTGCTCTCCGAGCTCTATGAGGCTATTGCCGCAGACAGGGGTGTTCGCCGAGCCGTCCGTGCCACCATCTCCGACTCGCTGCCCATGGGCGGCGGCACAGCCCGCCAGCAGGAGGGTAGAGAATAACCAGTACGAGGTAGGTTTCATCGCAGTCATCCGTCGACTAAGTCCACTGGCAGTATATCTCAAGACAGGGTTAATTTTAATATCCTAGCTCTCCATACCGCTGCCAGCGCTCCCCATGGCCACACCCTCCTCCCTGGCACCACCGCTCAGCGTCCCCGCCACGGGAAAGACGAGCCTGAAGGTCGAGCCGCGTCCAAGCTCGGACTCGACCTCTACCCGGCCCCCCAGGCTCTCGCAGTGACGACGCACCAGGGCCAGGCCAAGCCCCGCGCCCTCCTGTCCCTTCGGAGCGTTGGAGGCCCGGAAGAAGTCCTCGAAGATGCGCCGCTGCTCCGACCTCGGAATGCCTATCCCTTGGTCGCGGACCTCCACGACCGCCTCGCTCGGCCCTGCATCGCCGCGTCCTGACCGCCCAGAGGTCTCTTTCCCACGGGCCCCCACCCAGACCGACACGATGCGCCCCTCGCCCGAGTACTTCACCGCGTTGGTGAGCAGGTTCAGAAGCGACTGCACCAGCGCGTCGCGGTCCACAGCTATCTCCGGCTCCGCCTCCGCCTTGAGGGATACTTTGAACCCCTCGGCTTCCCTGAAGTTTCTGAAGGTCTCAACCGCCTCGCGGGCCAGATCCGCCAGACCGTGGCGCTCCACGGCGTAGGTCTTGGTGCCCCTGTCCATCCGGCTGAAGTCGAGCACGTTGTTGATGAGCCGCCCCAGCCTGTCGGACTCGGCCACGATGATGCTGTAGTACTTGCGGCGTTGGGAGAGATCGGGCTGTAGCTCCTGCTGCAGCATCTCACCGAACATCCGGATGGAGGTGAGCGGCGTCTTCAGCTCGTGGGAGACGTTGGACACGAACTCGCTCCTCAGGCGCGCCAGCTCCGTCTCGTGGCGCACTCCTCGCCAGATGGTGACGAGCCCGGCGAGCAGAACGAGCACCAGCGCGCCAACCACTCCGAGATACTCCGCTGCTCCCTCAGCCCAAAAGCCTTCCTTCTTTCGGGCCGGCCCCCGGACCATCAACCCGAGGTCTCCCAGCACCTCGTCCAGCGGTCGGAGCTGCGCGGGCTGCTCCCGCTCGGCCACCGGCAATCGCACCAGCGAAGCCACGTACCCATCGGGGAGCCGGTGCCGTCCCTGCTGCCTCTGAAGCTGGCTGACCAACTCGCTCTGGTTCAGGACGAACCCCACGACTCGGCTGGACACGGCCTGCACCACGAAGAGCGTCTCCCCTCCCCGAAACCCATCCTCGCGCAGGGCTCGCGGCCTCCAACCCGCGCGCTGCACCAGCCTCGACGCCCCCATTGGCCCCAGCTCGGCGGCGAAGCGCATGCCCACTCTGAGGAGCGACACGCTCGCATCGAGCTCCGCAAGCCGCGAACGCCCCTCGGAGTCCTCGGGCGGCCTGAGCAGGGAGCGCACCCATTCGATGTAGAACAGCCTGCGGTGGATGTCCGCCGGGAGCCTGTCGTGCACCAGATCCGAATAGAGCCGCAGGGCCTCCTCGTCGGCGCCAGGGAGCCCACGCGGGCAAACTCTCTGACCCTCGCCCCTCGCCAGAGGACCGCCCGCGGCCACACCCGGAGCCGCAACTCGCGACGCTCCGGTCGGCGCGCCAGAGGCGTCGCCTGCGCCAGATGGCTGCTGCCCAGTGAGCGCCATGTCGCTGCCCCGGTGGCATCGCCGTGACACGAGCAGCAGGCCCAGCCGCCCGATGAGCTCGTAGGAAACTCCGGCCCAATCCAGCGCGGAGGCGTATCTCTCGGTAAGGACCGCGTATGATCTAGCCGCCTCGTGCATCTGCCCCTCGCGCAGGCTCACCCGTGCCAGGCCAAGCCAGGCCTCTGGCGCCAGCCTCATGGATCGCTCGGTGACGGCGTTGAATCCCCGCCGCGCCTCGGGCAGCCTGCCAGCCAGCTCGTCTCCCCGCGCCCTGGTGAAGAACGCCTGTGCTTCGAGATCCCGCTTCAACCGCCGGTGATAGACAGCCACCAGCTGGTAGAGCTGGGCCCCCGCCTGAGGGGGAGCAGGCTCCTCCAGGATGGCGCTGAGGGAGGCGGGGGATGTGGCAGGTTTCATGGAGATCGCGGGGTACAGAAACTCGCCCTGACGCCCGAGGACGAAGACTTGTCCGACGAGGGGATGCCGGCTCTTCACGCGCTCCACCGTCACGTCGCTGGGGACCCCCTCGCGGGCGTGATCCGCGAGCTCCCTGATGGCGGCGTGGGCCGCCTCCTCGAGGCCCGTGGCGGTCAGATCCACGATGGAGCGGAGTGAGCCCTGGAACCGATTCTCGGCCAAGACCTGCTCCGCTTTGTAGGAGCGCAGGCCCAGCACGGCCAAGGCCACCGCAGGGACGAGGACTGCCAGCGTCGGCAGGAGGGCTTTCAACCATCGCCGCATTGCTCGGGCTCGCTCCCCAATAAGTGCCACGTCTCGCCCTTGAGGGCCAGTGACCGGCGAGTTGACGGTGGATACTACAGCCCTAGGCGGATGCGCCAGACCGCAAGGAGGGCCTCCAGGAAGATGCCGCCCGACATCTTGGACTCCCCGCGCACGCGGTCGCGGAAGATGACCGGGACCTCGACGATGGTCAGGCCGGCCCGGGCGACCCGATAGGTCACCTCGATCTGGAAGGCGAAGCCCTCGGCACGCAGGCTCTCAGGGCCCAGGAGCTCGAGGGTCCGACGCCTAAAGCACCTGAAGCCGGCGGTCAAATCTCGCACGGAGACGCCGAGGACCAATCGGGAATAGGCTCCCCCGCCTCGGCTCATGGCTCGCCTCCCCCAGGTCCAGTTGTCGGTCCCGCCGCCCGGCACGTACCGCGATCCGATCACCAGATCCGCGCCGCGACGGGAGCGCTCGAGCAGTCTGGGCAAGTCCCGCGGATCATGGCTGAAGTCGCAGTCCATCTCGAAGACGTGCTCATAGGGGCGCTCCAGCGCCCAACCAAAACCCCAGCGATACGCCGTGCCCAACCCGAGCTTCCCCTCCCGGTGGTGAACGAAGAGCCAGTCCCTCGCCGAAGCCAGCTCATCCGCAACGAGCCCGGTGCCGTCCTTGGATGCATCGTCTATGACGAGCACGTGAGCACCGGGGAGCGACCCCGAGATGGCCTCGAGCATCTGTGGAAGGTTCTCCCGCTCGTTATAGGTCGGTAGGATGACCAATACGTCCTGGTGATTCTCGGGCGACGTCATCATGGCGCGTCCTCCAAGC
>JAVEWA010000373.1:0-6921 GCA_034004785.1 Polyangia bacterium | reverse complement strand
CGCGGCCACCTGAAGCCCGCGCACCTCTCCACCCAGGCGGCCTGGGACGGCGCGGGGGGCGCGGAGCTGCTCCTCGCCCTCGGCGTGGAGCGGGTGATCCTGCCGAGGGAGACCCCACTCGAGACCATCCGGAAGCTCGCGGCGGAGGCGCCATTCGCGCTGGAGGTCTTCGTGCACGGCGCCTGCTGCTACTCGGTGTCGGGGCGCTGCTGGTGGTCAGCCGCCCTGGGCCCGCGCTCGGGCAACCGCGGCACCTGCGCCCAGCCCTGCCGAAGGGCCTATTCCGCGCTTCCGGGGGCCCTGGAGACCCCCTCTCCATGGTTCAGCCCGAAGGACCTGCGCCTTCTCGGGCGCATCGAGGAGCTCGTCGAGGCCGGGGTCCGGGCCCTCAAGATCGAAGGGCGATTGAAGGACGCGGCCTACGTGGGCGCGGTGACCCGGGCCTACAGGTCGGCTCTGGACGTAGCAAAGCACGATTCGGTGGGCTCCATCGGGCAGGCCGGCGCCATCGGGCTCGATGAAGTTTTTGGCAGGTCGAGCGGCGAGGGCTTCCTGTCGGGCGCGCCCTCGGACTGGCGCACGGGCCAGGAGGCTGGCCACCTGGGCCTCGAGGTCGGCAGGCTCCTCGGGCCCGGAAAGGGGCCGGGCGGCGTCAGGGTGATGCTCACCCAAGGGCTGGCCCCAGGGGACGGCCTCGCGTGGGACGATGGGGACGAGCGGCGGGGAGCCCGGGTCACCTGGGTGGACCAACCCGGGGGAACGGGCGAGCGCCAGCTCCGGCTGCGAGGGAGCGGCCCGAATTGTGAGGGGACCAGGCTATGGCGCACCTTCTCGGCCCAGGGGGAGGACCCTTTCGAAGGCTGGGACCCGGCCTGGGAGAGGGTGGGGGTGAGCCTGAGGGCCGAAGGCAGGGAGGGGGCCCCGCTCCGCCTCGTCGCCGTCGCCCGAGGGTTGGCTCTTCGGGTGGAGGCCTCGAGCGAGGGGCCCCTCGAGGCGGCCCGCGGGGCCGGGCTGGAGACGATCCTCCCGGACCGACTCGGGAGTCTCCCGCCTCCCTTTTTCTTGTCGGAGCTCGACCTGGGGGGCCTCGCGCCGGGCCTGTTCCTCCGGCCGAAGGTGCTCAAGGCCACGAGGCGCAGCCTCATGGAAGCCCTGGAGAAGGTCCTGGCGGGGCGGGCCCCTTCTCCTCCCAGCGTATCTGTCAGTCAGTTGGAGCCGCTACCCCTGCCGCTACCCCTGCCGCTGCCTGTGCCCTTGCCATTGGCTCCGCCCCTGCCAACTCGACCTGCTCCCGCGGGTCAGGAGGGCGGCGTCAGGCTCAGGCTCTTTCGCTGGCAGGACCTCCCTGCCCTCGCTCACCTCCGCCCAGAGGGCGGCTTCGTGCTGCCGGCCGTGGGCGCGAGGCCATCGGAGCTCGAGGGCCTGCCGGGGCCCATGGGATTCTGGCTGCCGCCCGTGACCGGCCCAGGGGCGGCGGAGAGCCTCGAGCCGCTCGTGGAGGGGCTGCCCTCGGAGGCCGAGCTCCTCTGCCTCTCCTGGGAGGCCCTCTCCCTCGCGGCCAGCTTCCCCGAGCGGCGATTCGCCCTGGACTGGACCTTCAACATCGCAAACAGCGAGGCCGCGGCCCTCGTGGGAGGGATTGGGCTCGGGCTCACCGCCTCGCCCGAGGCCCCCGGGCCCATCCCGGGCGCCGCTGCCGTCGGGCGGCTGAACCCGCTCGTGTCCCTGTCGAGGTATCCCCCGGGAGAAGGTGAGCCGGCCAGCTTCGCGAACTCCCACGGAGACCGCTTCACGCGCCTCCACCTCGGCCATGGCTGCTGGGGGATCTTCCTGCATCGGCCCGCCAGGCCGCTTCCCTGGCCGCCGGGCCCCTCGGGAGCCACCCTGGACGCGCTGCTCCTCGAGCCTGGAGATCCCGAGCGGGTGGCCCGCTGGCTCGCCTCGCCGAGCGGCGGCCAGCCGCAACACGGCCAGCCGCAGCACGGCCAGCCGCAGCGATGATGCCAAGGGCCCGCGATTAGGTGATCGATCGGCGAGCTGGAGAACCCCCATCCAGGTTCAAATCCCCGGTGTGTCGGGCGTAGGGCCCGCACCTATTTCGCCCGCTGTCGCTCCCACTCGGCCACCCGCGCATTGGCCTCCTCCATGGAGCGCGACCTGTAAACGCCCGGAGGAAAGGACTGGGGCGCAACCGTCCTAGAAAAGGACCACACGGCGCCAATCCGACGCCACAGATCCGGTGTGCCCGGCTCACCCCAGCAAGCGTCCTCGGCCTCGTCGAGCGAGGTGAGCTTCTTTACCGGCATCACTCGTCCTCCAGGTGGAAACGCTGCCTGATCCGCTCTGCGTCGGCTCGAGGCAGGTCAGCTCGGGGCCAGTCAGCCCTGCGTGAGCCGCTTCACGTCGAGCAGATCCTGCTCGCGGCCCGAGGCCAGCTTGTTTGCCACGAGATCATCCCTGTGCAAGACCAGGAGACGGTGCCCATGGTAGGTGGTCTCTACCCGGCGAGCAAAGGCGGCATCGAAGGACACACCGTCGATGGTCGTGATCAAGTCGATGCGGTTGGGTGGATGGCCGAGCTGGACTATCTTCCCCTCTGTGGCGAAGTCCGATGACCCGAGTCCGACCCCGCCGAAACCGAAAGCGGCGAGGGCTGCGAGCACACGCTCGGCGTTCTCCGGGCTGGCCCGTACCCAGAAGTCGATGTCCTTCGTGAATCGTGGAAGGCCGTGAAAGGCCAACGCGTGTCCACCAACGAGCAGATACTCAACCTGCGCGTCGTTCAAGCACGCGATGAACTCGACGAAATCCTTGCTCAGGCTCATGGTGCAGGGCCAGATACTCTCGGACGCACTCCCCCACCGCATCGAGGCGCTCCTCTGGCGTGAGCGAAAGCCAGTAGGCGATCTCCGCTCCATCCGCCTCGGCGTGGGAGGAAAACACCCGCAGGGTCCTTGCGGTCGTTCGTTCTGCGCTCATCGACAGCCAGGATACCATGATTCCCGCTCACCTCGCACCCGGATCCAGGCGAGCGAGCGAGCAAGGAGGCTATGGGCTTTGGGCGTAGGGCTAACGAACGTAGATGGGATTCGAGTAGATCCAGACCTTCTCCACCACCCAGACATCGGGGGTGGGGCCCAGCCAGGGCCTGAGGTGATCGGGCAGGATGCGGACCTCGGCGCGATAGACCCCAGGGTCGGCGACGTAGGAGAGCGCTCCCTCGGCCGAATCCACCTCCTCCCAGGCCCCGGCTCCGTCGGCCCGCAGGAGGAGACAACGGATGGTGGGCTGCGGCCCCGACGGATCCAGGTTCCATACGACGGGAGCGCTGACCGAGAGGGTCACCGAGGCGGCGCCCGTCGTCTCCCCGCCCATCTCCACCACCTGGCCGTCCGCCACGCCGTGGAAGTCGAAGCCCAGGGGGTAACCCAGGTAGTCGAAGGCGCCGTAGAGCCGCCCCTCGGCTATTACCGCCTTGAGCACGGCGTCGTCCACCGGGCCCGGGGGCACCAGCAGGTAGTTCGAGAACCAGCGCATCCCCCGCCTGAAGGAGTCCAGGCGGTCCCCGTCCTCCATGGGCTCGTCCACCACGTTCTGGTGGGCGTCGGTGGCGAGCACGCCGGGCATCCGGCGGATGGCAGAGGCCCTCGACCAGTGGGCGAGGTCCTCGGGGATCTCCTCGAAGACCCCCAGCAGGCCTAGCTCCGGCACCGGCATGGACTCTGGATCCGTCGCGAGCAGGATCGCCAGCTCGATGACCTTGGAAAGGTTGTCCATCATGTTCCGGTGCATGTTGTAGATCTCGATGCCGTCGATGGGCAGCGTGAGCACGTCGGTCTCGGACCACTCCTCGGTGTGGTGCAGGAACACCAGCGCGCCCACGCCCTGCAAGGCCGCGATGGCGGTGGCGTCTATGATGTTGTAGGCCTCGTAGCGCTCGGCGGGCGTGGCGCCCAGGTGGCGCTCGATCCCGATGGGCATCATGCCCGACTCGGTGCCCGCGGCCACTACGACCTGGTGACCGTCGCCGCAGTCCACGCGGTTTGCCACCGGGCCGCCTCCCCGCTCGATGAGCGTGTCGCCAGGCGCAAAGAGCAGCACCTCGGGGAACTCGAAGTCGGCGAAGAGGTCGTCGTGATCCGTCAGGAACACGAAGTCCTGCCTCGTCGAGCACATCCCGTGGCGCACGTCCTGGAAGCAGGCCTCGTTCCGCTCGCCGTCAGGGCGCGGGTTGCCATCGCAGGCGTCGTGGGAGTAGGGGCTGTGGCAGTGGACGATGCCCCTCCTCACGACCCAATCACGGATGCCGGGCAAGGCGCTCGACGGCATGACCTGATAGGGCTCGTACCAGTTGCCGTTCTGGTTGTTCGTATTCCCGCCGGAGTCGTCGTCGTCGGAGCAGGCCGCGGCTCCACTGAGCACCACGGCCATCGCAGCAACCCACCACTGGAGGGGGAAGGATCGGCGGCAAGGCAAGGATTTCATCTCGGGCCTCCTCGATCTCGGGCAGGGAGAGGGCAACATTGTAGCAGATGCGCGTGGTCCGACCGCCATTTCCCTTGCGACCACGCCGTGCTCCCCTATTATCGCGTTGGAGCGCCGGATGCAGGAAAGGACTTATCTCAGACCAGGCGGCAGCCCCGGCTGGGGCGTGAAGGGCCTCGCGGCAGCCTTCGTGACGGCCCTCGGGGTCTTCGTGTTCTGGGGCAGCCCCGCCTTTCCGGAGGCCCTTGGGCTGGTGCCCTCGAGGGCCTTCCCCGGCCTGGAGCTCTGGCGCTTCTTCTCGGCCCCCTTCTGGTTCGGCAGCCTGGCCGAGGTGCGCATCGCGCCCTTCGTGCTCTCCGTCTTGTGCTTCTTCGTCCTCGGCGCCCCCCTGGAGCGCTGGCTCGGCTCCTGGCGCATCGCGGTCCTCGTGGGCGCCGCTCTCTTCCTCGGGCACCTGGGAGCAGGGCTCCTCGGGCTCGCCCTCGCCCCGGACGAAGCCCTCGGGGGTCCCGCCCCCGGCGCTTGGGCAGTGATCACGGCCCTCTGCATCAACTACTGGAGCCACCAGACCCTGGTGATACGGCCCCTGCCGCTGAGGGGACGGCACCTCTTCTGCGGCCTGGCTGCAGCCCTGCTCGTCGCGCTCCTTTGGGACCTCAAGGACGGGCTCTCCCCCCTCCCCTTCGTGGCGGACGCTCTCGGCGGAGCAGTGGGCGCCCTCTTCGTCACGAAGGGCTGGCGTCCGGGCCGGCGCAGGCGGGGGGCCCGGTCGCGCTTCGTGGTCCTCACCGGAGGGGCGGACGGGCCCGCATCCCGCCCCCCGGCCGGCGGGCGCAAGGGCAACGGTCGCGGCTCGCCCGGGTCCAAGCCCAAGGCGTGGAACTGAGCCCGAGCCTCGCTTCCTTTCCCACGTCGCCTCCAGCCGAGCTCTTCCGCCGTGGGGCCTGATCGGGCCTGATCTCGAAATCAGTGGCGGCCCTACCCGGAACCAGCCGAGGCGGTTCCCGAAACCACTGGACTTCAATAGACAAAGCGCAAACAGGGCTCTCCACCTGGTCGGCCAACTGACCGATTCAAGAAAGCCTGGGCCTCGTGTATGCTAAATGCCAGATGGAAAACTGTTCACCTAGCTGAGCAAAGGAATACGCCCATGAGACGTTTTCTCCGCCGAAGCTGCCTCCTCTCCCTCTGCGTGGCCCTCGCTGCCTGCGCCGATTCCAAGCCGGGCGGCAACAACAACCACGGCTACCAGTCCACATGCGACGCATCCAAGGAGAGCGGGCTCTACCTGACCGCCCTCGGCAGCTTCAGCCAGGACGTGGCTCCCGGGACCACCGTGCGCCTTCAGGCCATGGTCATACACCTGGACGACGGCAGCGAGACCCTCGGGGGCGTGATGCCCGGGATCGGCGTCAACTTCCAGATCATCAGCGTGCTCGGCGACGGTCAGCTCAGCGCCCCTTCGGCCGTGACGGACGGCAACGGCGTGGCCTCCGTGGAGTTCATCGCCAACCAGGCCGCCGACTACCAGATCACGGCCTCCACCGAGGGCACCTGCACCGTGACCTTCTCGGTCGGGGTGGCAGATCAGCTCCGCGGCCTGCGAGTAGTGGGCGCCAACCCGCGGATCACCATGACCAACAGGCGGATCAACCTGGCTGCCCAGGCCTATAGCCCCGTGCCGGGCGCGGGCGAGTATCCCCTGGTGGGGGAGACGATCACCTTCGCCCTGGGCTCGGGTGGCGACGGCGCAGGCCTCGCCGCGGTGGGAGACACTAACTCGAGCGCGAGCGTCAGCGCGGTCACGAACGCCCAGGGCATCGCCACGGTCCAGATGGTTACCGGCACCCTGGCCGTGCCAGGAGGCCTGGACGTGACGGCCACCCTGGCCGGCACCGCGCCGCTCGTCATCAGCGTCCGCATCCAGGAGCTGGGCACCGGCCCCTGCACCACCAACGCCGACTGCGCCTCGGACGCGCCCATCTGCGACAACGGCTCCTGCGTCCCGGTGCCGCAGCCCTCCGGGCCCTGCACCTCAAACGCCGACTGCGTCTCCCCCTATGTCTGCCACATTCCGAGCGGCGTCTGCCTGGCGCCAAACACCAACGGTGAGCCTTGCAGCCCCATCGCGCTGGATCCCTGCCCGGAGGGGGAGGCCTGCATCGCCGGCTTCTGCACCCTCATCCCCACGGGCCCCTGCACCACCAACGACGACTGCCCGACGGGCTGGCTCTGCGTGAACGGCACCTGTCAGCAGGACACTCCCCCCGGGGAGACCGCCTGCCTCGAGACCGGCAACTGCCAGTCGGACTTCGTCTGCGTGGGCGGCATCTGCGTGCCCGAGTCCGACTGCACGAACCCGCAGCCGCCGACGCGGCTCGGGGGCAACTGGAGCTTCGACTCCACCTTGCACCTGCGAGAGGCCCTGTCGGGCTT
>JAVEWA010000372.1:0-6929 GCA_034004785.1 Polyangia bacterium | reverse complement strand
ATCTGGTCTATGAACAGTCGAGCTGCTCTCCCCCCTCGCCCCTCAGCCTCCCGAGGAAGACGGTTGGCAGCCTCCCAGCGGGGTGGCGTCCCGCTCCAGGAGATCTCATCAAGTTCACCATCCAGCACTATGGAATGGTGGCGAGCGTATCCCCGGACGGCCAGACCATCACCACGGTTGAAGGCAACGTCAGCTACTGCGTCATGTCTCGGACCACCACCGACTCTGCCGTGGAGTACTACGGCAGCCTCGAAGGCCTCTGGTAGAAAGGCAGCGGGCTCAGCCTTCGAGGCTTGACCCGAGACCCGGTCCATTGCATGTAATATAAACGAATGCTTAATGAACCAAGCACCGGCATCCCGACTCCCCAACCCCGGAATGCTCGACCGGGCGCTCTCATACCAAGGGAGACCCTTGAGGCCGCCTTCACCCATGAAGTGGCTCCATCAGCTCTGGGCCAGAGGCTCGTCGAGGGCCATCCATGATGCCCGCGCCTCCACCAGGGCACCCTAGCGGCTCCTGCCATGAACCGTCGTCCCATGGGGAACATCCGAGCGGTCGAGGGCCAATGAAAGACGCTGCCTGTCACGAGAAGGGGCGGAGCGACCACTCGCGTGACCACGGAGGAAGTCTCCACCACGAGAATGGGCACTCAGGGGAGCCTGGCCATCACCACAGCCACGACTTCCGCGCGGCCAGCAGGCGCGCCCTCTGGATCGCGCTCTGGTTGCTCCTCGTTATCTTCGTGGCCGAGCTCGTAGGAGGGCTCGTCTCAGGGAGCCTGGCGCTCCTTGCCGATGCTGGGCACCTTCTGACGGACGTGGCGGCCGTGGGGCTGGCCCTGCTCGCCCAGTGGTTCGGCAAGCGTCCGGCCTGCGCCGAGAAGAGCTATGGTTTCAGGCGGGTCGAGATCCTGGCGGCTCTCGTGAACGGCCTGTCCCTATGGGTGATCTCCGGCTTCATCATCTACGAGGCCGTGCAGCGCATGCAGCGGCCCCCCGAGGTCGAGCTGAGCACCATGGTGGCGGTGGGAGCGGTGGGCCTGGTGGTGCAGACCCTCGCCGCCCTGGTGCTGGTGCGCGCCTCGGGCGAGAGCCTGAACGTGAAGGGCGCCTATGTCCACGCAGCCACCGACGCGGTTCAGTCAGCAGGAGTGGTGATCACCGGGCTGGTCATGATGGCCACCTCCTGGTGGCTCCTGGATCCCATCGTGAGCATCGCAATCGCCGCGCTCATCGCCTGGAGCGGCGGCAGGATCGCCTGGGAGGCCACACATGTGCTCATGGAGGGCACACCCTCCGGGCTGGATCTTCCCGCCCTGGCGAGGGCCATGAAGTCCGTGCCTGGCGTCACGCGGGTGACCGATCTGCACGCCTGGAGCATTACCACCGGCTACAACGCCCTGTCAGCGCACGTGGTTACGGGGCCGGTTCTTTCTCCCGCCGAGAGGGAGGAGCTCAGGGAACGACTCGCGACCAGGCTGCGAGAAGACTTCCAGCTGCACCACCTCACGCTGCAGGTCGAGGCCGCCTGCACGATGTGCGACGACGCCAGATGTTCGGACTGGATCGAAGAGTCACTGAAGGAGAAGAGGACATGAACCGAACGGGCAGGCACGGCCCCGGCGCCTCGCCGGTGAACCCTGGAGTCACCGGCGACCCAAGCGCCGAGGATCTATCGGAGCTGTCCGAGATCTTCGCCGCCCTGGCCGACCCCACCCGCCTGGCCATCATCTACACCATCAGGGCCCGCGAACGCAGCGTCGGCGATGTGGCAGCTGTCCTCGGGCTCTCCGAGCCTCTGGTTTCTCAGCACCTGCGCAGGCTGCGCTCGCTGCGGGTTGTGCGGGTACGGCAGGACGGACGCCACCGCTTCTATCAGCTAGACGACGAGCACGTCACATCGCTCCTCGACGTCGCCCTCGACCACGTGAAGATCGGATAGAGGGGCCGATGGGCCCCTTCGCAGGCCCTGACCAATGGTGCCTTCGGTCCGCGCTCGGCGGCTCGGACCACCAGCACGGGCCGACTGGGCAGCATGAAGGGCGAGCTCAGGGCAGCAGCTCGAACCGGTAGTTCCGACCGAAGTCGCTGTCCCAGCCCTGGCAGGTAGGCGGGTACTGATTGTTCTCGAACCAGAGCTCGATGGGCTATAGTCGAGCCATGCCAGTGGAGAGCCCCTCCGCGCCCGAGGAACGAGGCGCATCCGCCTCTCGTCCGGGCCGCTGGTTCGCCTGGGTCTTGCTGGTCGCCCTCGGGCTCGTCGCTGTGCTTTTTGCCGTGATGGTCATCCGGGCCCTCGGGCTCCGGACCCGGCAGCCAACCGCTACCCCAGTAAAGCTCCTCTCCCTCGAGGATGGGCCTGTCCATTCCCGGCTACAGGCTGCGCTCCGGCTTCCCACCGTGTCGAACCAGGACCCAGCCCTCGAAGATCGCGCCCCCTTCGCCGAGCTGCGCGCCCATCTAGCCCGGGCCTTCCCGCGGGTGCACCGAGCCATGCCACCCGAGCGAGTGGGCGAAGACAGCCTGCTCTTCACCTGGCGAGGGAGAGAGCCGGACCTGCCCCACCTCCTCCTCCTGGCGCACCTGGACGTCGTGCCAGCAGATGAGGCCACCCTTGCGGCTTGGACCCACCCGCCCTTTTCGGGGAAGATCTCGGGGGGGTTCGCCTGGGGCCGAGGAGCCCTCGACGACAAGTCGAGAGCCATCGCAACCCTGGAGGCGCTCGAGCACCTGCTCGGCAACGGCTTCGTGCCGCGCCGCACCATCACCCTGGCCCTCGGTCACGACGAGGAGGTGGGAGGCCATAGAGGCGCCAGGAAAATGGCGGCCCTGCTCGAGCGCCGAGGCGTCCGCTCGTTCCTGACCCTCGACGAGGGGCTCGCCATCACGAGCGGAATGGTGCCCGGAGTCCGGCAGGACGTCGCGCTGGTGGGCCTCGCGGAGAAGGGCTACGTGACCCTCGAGCTCCTGGCCGAGGCGCCTGGCGGACACTCCTCGATGCCCCCGCCGGTGACGGCCGTGGGCCGCCTCTCGAGGGCAGTCCACCGACTCGAGGAGCGCCCGATGCCCGCCCGGTTGGACGGTCCAATGCTGGGCACCCTCGAGGCCGTCGCGCCCGAGATGCCCTTTGCCCACCGGCTCGTCTTCGCGAACCTGTGGCTCTTCGGACCCATGGTACTTCGAAAGCTGGAGGCCGGCCCAGCGACCAACGCATCGGTGCGCACCACCTTCGCGCCCACCATGCTCTCGGCCTCTCCCAAGGAGAACGTGCTCGCCCAGCGGGCCCGGGCCCTGGTGAACGTGCGAATCCACCCGAGGGACTCGGTCAGAGGGGTCCTCGAGCACGCCGGGAGGGTCATCGGAGAGCCTGGTGTCCGCGTGAGCGCCCTCGCTGGGAGCGCCAGCGAGCCCGTCCCTTCATCGAGCACGAGAGGCCCTGCCTGGCGTATCCTCGCGCGCACAGTGCGCCAGGTCTTTCCAGGCGCTCTAGTGGCCCCGGGCCTCATGGTGGCCCAGACGGACTCGCGACACTATCGAAACCTGGGCGGCGATATCTTCCGTTTCGCGCCCATCAGGATCACCGACAGGGACAGGGAGCGTTTTCACGGTGTTGACGAACGGGTCGGTCTAAGAAACTACGTCGAGATGATCTCCTTTTTCCACCAGCTCATCAAGAACGCGGCAGGGGACTGACCCCCCCGGAGGGGGACCAGAACGGCCTGGATGCCGCGATGGGAGCCGAGCCTGTCTGGGACGCCGGTCCAATGCCCGGTGCCACTCGTGGAGAGCCGGCGCTGACTTCTTGACCTGAGTGCCCTTGTACCTGAAAATCCGCGCATGTTCCGACCAACGCTCTTCGGGAAGTACCTGCTCACCCATCGCCTGTCGGTGGGAGGGATGGCCGAGATCTTCAAGGCGAAGGTCTATGGTGTGGGCGGGTTCGAGAAGGACCTCGTTGTCAAGCAGATCCTGCCGCAGTACGCCACCTACCGTGAGTTCGTGGACATGTTCATCGACGAGGCCAAGATCACGGTCTCGCTCAACCACGGCAATATCGTGCCTGTCTATGAGCTCGGGAGGATCGAGGGCGTCTACTTCATCGCCATGGAGTACGTCTATGGCCGCGACCTCGGACAGGTCTTGCTCAGAGCGCGAGAGCTCGAACGCCCGATGAGCCCCGAGGCGGCGGTGGCCGTCATCATCGACATGCTCAAAGGGCTCGACTACGCCCACAGGCGCAAGGACCGCCAGGGGCGTCCCATGGGCATCGTGCACCGCGACGTGAGCCCGCAGAACGTAATAGTGTCCTTCGATGGAGAGGTGAAGCTCCTGGACTTCGGCATCGCCAAGGCAGCGCAAAAGCTCTCGCAGACGCACCCCGGGGCCGTACGTGGAAAGTTCAGCTACCTCTCTCCAGAGATGGCCAGCGGCGAGCCCGTGGACCGCCGCACGGACATATTCTCGGCGGGAATAGTGCTATGGGAGGCCCTTACCCTTCAGCGTCTCTTCACGGGAAGCAACGAGGCGGAGGTGCTCCGCAAGATCTCAGTCGGGAGTGTTCAGCCCCCCTCGAGCGTGCGTCCCAAGCTCCCGACAGCCCTGGACCCGATCGTGCTCAAGGCTCTCGCCAGAGACCCGGCGGACCGCTACAAGGACGCCGCCGCCTTCCAGCTCGCCCTGTCCAAGTTCCTCTACTCCTCGAGGGGTGGAGTGACCTCCGAGTCCATCGGCGACTACATGAAGGACATCTTCGCCTCGCAGATCGCCAAGGAGGAGGCGGCCGAGCAGGATCCGTCTCGCCAGGAGGAGATCCAGCGTCTCTACGACGAGCTGGCCATAAAGACGAGGCAGCAGGCCACCGACCCTGGCCGCAAGGCGGCCCGCCAGCCCCGGGGGCGGCGCCAGGCGACCCAGCCGGGAATCGGCACGGACGACCTCGGCGCGACGCGGACGCCGACGCGCCCCTTCACGGATCGGTCCCAGGCCGTCGTCAACACCGGTGAGATGCCCGCACGGGTCAAGACCGGACATGGGAAGACTCCCGTGTCGGTCAGCGGCCAACTCGACGGGGACACGCGGCAGGATGGCGCCGTGGTGACCTCGGACTCACTCCGGGAAGTAGTCCGGACCGGCCCCCTGGATCCCAACCTGGCCCTGGACGAGATGCTCGCCGAGATGGCCCCGAGCAAGACCGCGTCCACCGACAAATTCACACCGGAGGAGGACGCTCTGCCGGACTTGGCGATCCTCGATGAGCTGGAGTACGAGGTCTTCGCCGCACGTGGCGGCGACGACGCCGCCCTGTTCGCGGAAACCTCCAGGGCGCGCCCTCTCGGCTGGATGGCGGCGGTAGTTATCATACTGCTCTTCGCCGGATACATCGTCTATTCCCAGACAGGCCTCTTCCGAGGCAGGGATCGCGGACCTACCAAGACCCCGCAGGCCCAGAGCTACGCAGGCACGGTGGCCGTGAAGATGCACCCTGAGGAGGTTCGCAGGAAGGACGGCAACCCTACCGTGGGGCAGCTCTACTGGCACCAGGGGGACAGCCCCGTCACCCTCGAGGATCTCCCGCTGGAGCAGGAGGTGGACATCCTCGTGGAGCTGGCCGGTTACCGGCCACAGAAGGTGCTGGTGCCGCGAGAGGCCTGGATCAGGAGGCCCGGGGTCCAAGGCACGACAAACACGCACGAGCGCCGCCTCCGCCTCACCCTGCGCCCCGGACAGGGGGAGGCGACCACGCTCACGGTCAAGCCCCCCGCCCCTGACGAGGCATCTCCCCCGCCACCGAGAGGCCATACGGGCCGGCTGATCCTGGACACCGATCCAGCTGGAGCGCCGGTGTGGCTGCACGTGGGTACGCGGTTCGAGGGCGAAGGGCTGAGCCCCAAACGCCTGCACCGCTTCATGGCCATCCTGCCCGAGAGGGGTCGCAGGGTGCTCACCCTCAGACCCTTCGTGTCGCCAGACAACCCCGGTGACTGGCGAGTCTCCCCAACGGGAACCACGGTGACCTACTCAGGAGAGATCAACTTCGAGGAGGAGCAGTAGGAGCAGCACGGTGGGGCTCCACGGAGCGCGGGGCCCCCTCCACACCTCGCAGATCCCCCGATGCGTCGAGCAGGTAGTCCACGAGCAGGTTGACCAGCAGATTGACGCCCACCGCGAGGGCCCTCTCGTCGGCCACGAAACCTCCGGAGCGGAGCGGCACCACCTTCCCGCCCCTCGCGCTCACTCCAAGCTGAATCAGCACCGATGGAACCCGCCGCCGGAAGAGATCGAAACCAGGGTCTGTCACGGGCGGCACGCTGGAGATCCTGATCCCCTCCTTTCTAAGAACCCTGACCGCCGTACCCAAGGTCCATCGCGCGAGGCTCGGGTTGTTGCCAATCAGCACCCCTCCCTGCTCGAACTGCACCCCGACACGCGCACCGGAGACCGTCGCCGCAGCAGCGGCGGTCTGCCGGACGAGGTGCATGGCGAGATCGCGCTCTGAAGGGCGCCGCCATCGGATGCTCCCCCTGAGTGAGAGGCTCGCTGGGAGAAGGTTCCCGCCCTGCCCGGCGCTGATGGCGCCCACGGTAACGAGCACCCTGCTGGAGGCGTCCATACGCGAGTGGGGCAGGTTTCGAAGGTTCAGGACCAGCTGAGACGCCGCCGCGATGAGATCCGGGCAGCCTGGACCAGGCCGATCGCACGCGCCAACCGAGGGAGAGCGCATCTCCATGCGGAAAGGCACCACGCCACCTCCGCCGGAGGACGTGTCCACCGCGATCTCGGCAACCCTGAGAGCAGGCTGGACCTTCAGGGCGAGCAGGGCGCTCACCGTCGGGGACTCGAGAACCCCAGCGCGGATCATTGCGGGGGCCCCCTCCTGCTCCCCCGTCGGAGCCACCTCGCCCGACGTATTGTAGATCTGCTTCACCG
>JAVEWA010000371.1:0-6931 GCA_034004785.1 Polyangia bacterium | reverse complement strand
TCATGCACTTTGATGCATGCACTTTGAAGCGTTGCACCCCTCTCTACATTATTGTAGAATTATTTGTGGATTCAAGTAGAGGCTCTCCCATGGACAAGCCGACCCAAATCTCAGCGCTCATTTCACCGACCACTCGCGACCTGCTGGAGCGTCACGTCCGCGCTACCGGCGTCAAGAAAGGCTACCTCATCGAGCAGGCCCTGCGGCACCACCTTCAGGCGCTCAGAGAGCTACCGCTGGACATCATCGTCCACCCGAAGCTCGTCGTCTCCAGGCGCTCAGGAGAGGCGATCCTGAAGGAGATGGAGGCTGGCGCTCCGACTGACTCCCTGCGAGACCTGATGCGCCATGGAGATTAGAGCCCTAGCCGCGGGGGACGACCGATCATCGTTCCATTCCGGAGACCCGGACCTGGATCGGTTCTTCCAGAAGTACGCGGGGCAAAACCAGTTCAGACACTTCCTGGGCGTCACGTATGTTGCTCTCGACGGCAACCGAGTACTTGGATATGCCACGGTCGCGCCGGGCGACATCGAGATCGATGACATGCCCAATTCCATGCGTAAGCGCCTCGGGCTCTACCCGCTGCCCATCCTGAGGCTCGCCCGCCTCGCGGTGGATGAGCCGGTTCAAGGTCAGGGCCTTGGCGGAAAGCTGCTGCACTTCGTGCTCCGCCTTGCCTTCCGGATGGCAAACGAGCTCGGCTGCGTGGGAGTGGTGGTCGATGCCAAGCCTGGCGCCATCGGCTTCTACGCGGGGTTCGGGTTCATCCCTCTGGAGGCAGTCGAGGGTGGCTCGGAGACCAGGCCCGCGCCGGTGCCCATGTTCCTGTCGATGCGCGCAATCACCGCCGCCATCGAAGAAGCCTGAGGGGAGAGCAGAAACGAAGCCAGCAGTGCCACAAGGGCCCCGCCCCCAGGCGGGCTCGGGGCTCCACCGAGCTCAGCCTCGAGCCGCCCTGCGAGAGCGAGGGGGAAGGATCCGGCGCGATCCGCTCGTCAACGTCAGCGAGGTCCATCCACAAGGGAGGAAAGGGCCGTCTCGAAGGTCTCCGCCGTGACCAGGCGCATCTCCTCCGCCTGGGGGAAGCGCTCGTAGAACTCCTCGGCAGCGCGGGCGTGTCGCTCCGTCGCAGCTTCCCAGCTCACCTGTACCGGGTGGATCTTGCCGCCGGTCAGCACCACGAAGTCCACCTCCCCTCGATCTCGCCAGTAGAAGACCTGATCGAACCGCCTCCGCAAGGCCAGATATACCGCCGACTCGAGCGCCTTGCCGAGGTCCTTTGCCCCTTGGCTCACCACGACTCGTCGCAGCCCGTTGTCCACTGGGTAGTACTTGCGATTGCGGCTGGCGCGCCTGCGCTCTGAGAACGCGAAGTAGGGGCAGCCGAAGAGCAGGTAGGCCGCCTCGCAGGCCTCCAGGTAGCTGCTCGCCGTGTCCACCGCGATCCCGCTCGCCGCCGCGATGCGCCTCAGGCTCATCTCGGAGCCCATGGATTCGAAGGCCATCTGCACCACTTGTCGGATGGACAGGCTGGAGCGGGCGCCGATCCGCTCCCGCACGTCTCGCTCCACGATGTCGTAGAAGTACTGCCTCCTCAGCCTGTCTCCATCGGCCATGTAGAGGGGCTCGGGAAAGCCCCCCTTCGTCAAGTAGTCCATCACGGTAGTGCTCGGATCCAGAAGCCGCCTCTCGCCGAGATCGAATGGGAAGAGATCCACGGTGAGGTGACGACCCGTCAGCACCGTGGACAGCTCGCGCCCGAGCAGGTCGGAGCAGGAGCCAGTGATGACGAACACTTCTCCGCCGGGCCGCTCGAGGCGGGTCCGCAGCCAGCGCTCCCAGCCCTCCACCCATTGGATTTCATCGAGGAAGAAGTACAGGTGCGCCACATCCGGATGCCTGTGGCGAAAGGCCATGACCAGCTGCTCGAGGGTTTCGTAGGACAGGGCGCTCGAAAGCCGCGGATCCTCGAAGTTCAGGAACGCGCAGTGCATGGGGTCCAGGGCATACCTGGCCATGAGCTGCTGGAGAAGCGTCGACTTGCCGCAGCGTCTCACGCCACGGATGACCAGGCATAGCGACTCTCTGAGGGCCTCGGGAAGATCCACTCTCCGAGGAATTGATGAAGGGACAGGGCGATCCCAGAAGCTCCATGTGGCCGCAATGCTAAGTATATCAAGCTGTTCCATTGGCGTTCATCGTATTCGACACATTAGTATGTGTCAAGTGCAATCGACACTTCCGTGACTGTCGTATTCGTTGGACACATCCGTAATACGTTCATGGCCACGCAGGCCAGGGGAGCGCAGAGCGAAGAGCTGGGAGCGGGGAGCGGGGAGCGGGGAGCGGGGAGCGGGGAGCGGGGAGCGGGGAGCGGGGAGCGGGAGCGGGGACGGCCACGCCGAGGTAGCCTCGCTAGCGCGGCCCCGCCAAGGTAGCCTCGCTGACGCGGCCCGGTCCCTACCGGTCAGTCATAGATGTGGAAGCGGATCTTGGCGTTCTGAACGGCCTTCTGGAGCTTGGGAGCTTCCACCACGATCTTGTTTCCCGCCACGGAGACGATCCGGACCATGCCGTCCTTGATGTAGGAGTTGCTCTTCTTGTCGAGCAGGGAGCCGGATGTCCCCTTGTTCAAACCCTTCGGGCTCGAGCAGGTGGCGTGGATCGTGAGGGGCCCCTTGGCGCTCTCCTGCTGGCGGTTGATGGCGCAGTCCACCATCCGGCTCGGCGGCGCCACCACCGGCGGCCTGGTGCGCACCTCGATGGGCGCGGGCTCGCCCATGACCGGGCCAGGCGAGCTCGAGCCAGCGTTGGCAGCGGCCGCCGCGGAGGCCCCGCCGATCGCCAGACCAGCCGCAACCGCCGCGGCCCGAGCCAGGCGGCCAAGGGCCGAGCGGGTGAGCCGCTCCGGCGCGTACACGCCCTGGCTCTCCCCGTGAATGTGGACCCGCAGGCGCCTGCCCTCCAGGCATAGACAGTCCTGGTCGAGGAGCACCACGGGCTGCCCCGCGGGCGCCGCGAGGGACCTCGCGCCCCGCTCCACCGAGATGGGGCCCGCCCCCTCGGACCGCAGGAGCACCAGCTTCCCATCGGCCGACACGCAGAGCCCATAGGCAGCGGGCCCTTCGGGCATCCACAGCACCGCGCCCTCCCGGTCGAGGGCCAGGCCCGGCTCGGCGTCCGGCAGGGCCACGCAGCGGATGAACACGTCCTCTCTGGAGCCGAGATCCAGCTCCTCCAGGCAGATTTCCTTGGGCTGAGACATGGGCACCTCCATGGGCAAGTCCAAGGAGTATCCTCCGCCCCGGGCGGCCGCGCAATCCAATCCTTCATCCAAACCTTCGATACCAGGATCCCCGAGGCTCCAGCCTCCATCGCGACCACCTATCGGAGCTCGCTACGCGGCCTCGAAGGCCTTGTTGGGCGGGCAGCCGCAGGGCGGCCTCAGATCGAACTCGAGGGCGTTCTCCAGCATCTCCACCTCGAGCCAGAGGGGCCCGTGCCCCGTCGCGGGCGAGCCGCCGAGCCGGACCATGATGCCCTCCAGCAGGGCGAGCCGCGCCCTCAGGTCCTCCTGCTCCCGGTCCCGGTAGCGCCCCGCCAGCAGCTTCACCCAGGTCTGGCCAGTGGCGAGGCAGATGCAGAGCTGCGCCTGCTGGCCCGGCCTCCGATGAACCCTCTGCCAGGTCTCGAGGGGCACCCAGCCCTGCTCCCCGGCGGGGAAGCAGAGCCCGAACCCGCTCTCCTCCTCCCAGGCCACGAAGGGCGCCTTTTCGCAGCGCTCCTTGCATCCGTCCGCCTGTGCTCTTGCCGCTGCTCTTCTTTGTCGTCTCGACTCGCTCATGGCCTCACCTCCTGTGACCAGGGTTATCGGCAGCCATCGCCGCCCGTTGCCTCCAAAGTGGAAAAGCAATCCATGGGCCAGGAGCTGGCACTCGGATTCCCATGCAAAATCAATGTGACGAAATTATTGCGTCCGAACCTCGGCCGGATTGCGGCCGGAGACCGACCGGATCCCGGTCACCTTGCGGAGGCAGCTGCCCGGTCAGGCCCATCTGCCTTCGTCATGGGTCAACGCCAGGGCTGTCACCAGGGCTGTCACCAGGGCTTGACCTGTCCAGGGGTGCGCCCCATGATCCCCCCCCATGGAAAACACCGACAGAGCTTTATCACTCGAGGAGCTGGAGCAGCACGAGAAGATCGCCTTTGGCTGCCTGGTCCGCATGATGATCCGCTCGGACGGTCACTTCTCCGACGAGGAGGAGGAGCTGATCAACTCCATCGGGGAGGCGGAGCTGGGGGGCGCCGGCGAGCTCTGGCACCTCATCTCGGCCTCGGCCGCCGTCTTCCCGGACGAGAAGAACGGCAAGGGGGAGCTGTCCAAGGTCAAAAGGCCCGAGGCCCGCGCCCTGATCCTGAAGGTGCTCGAGGGGCTGGCTGGCTCGGACGGCCTAGAGCGCTCCGAGGCGGAGCTGCTCTCCTGGGTCCGATCCCAATGGAAGTAGGCCGGCCAGGCCGCGCCAAATGAAGAATGGCAGGGCAGGCCCGGCCCGCCCCGCCCGCCTGGTCATCCCGAATCATGCCGAGCGCCCAATCGCCAGCGCCCCCCCTCGAATACCTGCGCCTCGAGATAGATCGACTCTGGGATGGCTCCCCGGCCAGGCCCGAGGAGCTCGTGACGCTGACCCTGCGCGCCGAAGAAGAGGCCCTCGTCGTCGAGGTGGACGCGCCCTTCCACGGGGACCCGCCGCCCCCCGGCCCGCCCGGGCCCAGGGACCGGCTCTGGGAGCACGAGGTGGTTGAGCTCTTCCTGGCCGAAGCTGGCGCGCCGAGGGACCGGGCCCGATACACCGAGCTGGAGCTCGGACCCCATGGGCACTACCTGCTCCTCCGGCTCGAGGGCGCGCGGCGGCCAGTGGAAAGCGGCATCGCCCTGCCCTACCACTCGCAGGTAGGGCCCTCTTTGGCGACGGGCATCGAGCCTCCTGCCGCGCCGGGCGTCCTCCCTGGGCCCGAGGTCCCGCACGGGCGCTGGCGCGGGGTGGCGCGGCTCCACCGGGCCCTCCTGCCCGGGCCCCCTCACCGGGGAAACGCCTACGCCATCCACGGCCAGGGCGCCCTCCGCCGCCACCTGGCCTGGGCGCCAGTGCCGGGCCCGGCCCCGGACTTCCACAGGCTGGAGCTGTTCAGAGACCTGATCCTGCCCTGAGAAGCAGAGAGGGGGCCCGAGCAGCCGCGCTCTTGCCGCCCTGCTGGGTCCCTCGATCCGGGCAGCATTCCGAGCCCACAAGGGCGGGTCTGTGCTATCTTCCAAGCCTCACGAGCAGAACCCACCAGAGGCCTCCCCCCAGGGGAGAGGCGTGGAGCGATCAATGGACAAGAGCCAGGTATTCAAGGGCTGGAAGACCTTTCACAAGGGCATCGACTCGAGATCGGTGGAGCTATCCTTCAAGGACCATCTCCAGTACTCACTGTCCAAGGACCCGGACTTCGCGACCCTAAACGATCTCTTCCTGTCTCTCGCCCTCACCGCCAGGGACCGCCTGGTGGAGGGCTGGATCCGGACCCAGAAGCTCTACCACCAGAATGACGTGAAGCGGATCTACTACCTCTCCGCCGAGTACCTCATGGGCCGGGCCCTCATCAACAACCTCATCAACCTGGACATCTACGAGCCGGCGCTCGAGCTCTGCCAGCGCCTGGGAGTGGACCTAAGAGACCTCGCCGAGGAGGAGCGGGACGCGGGCCTCGGCAACGGCGGCCTCGGGCGCCTTGCCGCCTGCTTCGTGGAGTCCATGGCCACCCTCGCCCTGCCCGCCGTGGCCTACGGCATCCGCTACGAGTTCGGCATCTTCGAGCAGATAATCAAGAGCTGCGCCCAGCTCGAGAAGCCCGACGAGTGGCTCGCGGCGCCGAACCCCTGGGAGATCCCCCGGCCAGAGAAGTCCTACAGGGTGCGCTTCTTCGGCCACACGGTGCACCGGACCGGGCCGGACGGGCAGCTCCAGGTGGACTGGGTGGACACCCAGGACGTGATCGGCACGGCCTACGACACGCCCATCGACGGCTACGACAACCTCTCGGTAAACACCCTGCGGCTCTTCTCCGCCCGCTCCACCAAGGAGTTCGACCTCACCTACTTCAACCACGGCGATTACCTCAAGGCCGTGGAGGAGAAGAACATCAGCGAGAACATCTCCAAGGTCCTCTACCCCGAGGACAGCACGGCCCAGGGCAAGGACCTGCGCCTGAGGCAGCAGTACTTCTTCGTGTCCTGCTCCCTTCAGGACATCCTGGATCGCTACCTGAAGGGCCACTCGACCTTCGACGCCTTCCCGGACAAGGTCGCCATCCAGCTGAACGACACCCACCCCTCCCTGACGGTGGCGGAGCTGATGCGCCTCTTCGTGGACGAGCACCGCCTCCCATGGGACTTCGCCTGGGACCTCACGGTGAGAAGCTGCGCCTACACCAACCACACCCTCCTCGCCGAGGCCCTCGAGAAGTGGCGCGTGTCTCGTATCGGCCGGATCCTGCCCCGACACCTGGAGATCATCTTCGAGATCAACCGGCGGTTCATGGAGCAGGTCTCGTCCCGGCACCCCGGGGACCTCGAACGCCTCGGTCGCATGTCTCTCATAGAGGAGGGGCCCGAGAAGAAGATCCGCATGGCCCACCTGGCCATCGTGGGCTCCCACTCGGTAAACGGAGTGTCGGCCCTGCACTCCAAGCTCCTCATGGAGAAGGAGCTCAAGCTCTTCTCCGAGTTCTTCCCCGGGAAGTTCAACAACAAGACCAACGGCATCACCCCGAGGCGCTGGCTTCTGGCGGCGAACCCGCCCCTGGCGAGCCTGATCACCTCCCGCATTGGCCACACCTGGGCGAGCAACCTCGACGAGCTCCGGAAGCTCGAGGCAGAACGGAAGAG
>JAVEWA010000370.1:0-6960 GCA_034004785.1 Polyangia bacterium | reverse complement strand
CGTCTGATCGGGGCTATTCCTCTGCCCACGCCTCGAGCGTGCTGGCGGCGTGGACGACATCACCTGTCTCCTGCTGTCCTGCCACGTCTGATCGGGGCTATTCCCCTGCCCACGCCTTGAGCCTGATCTCGAAGGACGCTCCCCGCCTCTGATCGCTCTGCGCGGGCCGCACGCTCTGCTGCACCTCTTCGAGTTTGTGCAAGAGAAGTCTCCCCTGGTTAGGAGCGTCCCTGGTCGTCCGGGGTTCACTGGGGGTGGGCAGGACCGATCCTTGATCCAGGGCCGGGCGGCGAGCACCTCGCAGGGACACCGCCGGCCGGCCGAGGGTAGGGCGCGGCCAGCCCCATTCGGGGGGGGAGAGAGGATCCTGGCGAATGAGACAGCCGGTCTACGCCAGGGCGGGCGTGCCTAGATTTCGTCGAAGGCCGTCGTGTCCAAGATGCTGTCGCAAATGACCAGCAGGAAGTGCTCGATTTGTAGGGTAGGCCTTGGGCGCCGTGCGGGGCTGCCGCCGTCGGTCTCCCATGACCCCACTCCGAACCGGACGTGCGCCTTTCGTTACGTATCCGGCTCTCCAGGAGTCTTGGAGAGGTCGGGAGGGCTCATCCATACGAAGCGGAACCTCTCTGTGTGTGGCCCTCTTGGAGAACAATCGGGATCTGTGATAAAATCTCCATGTCAATGATGGCTCCGCTGGCGAGCAGCGAGGAGCTGTGAGGGGGTCGAGCGGTGGGTGTGCGTCCTTGGGTTGGCGTTTTATCTGGCCGAGCTTTGCGAGCCCTTCTTCGAGCGCAACCAGACGCGAAGGAGCGACGAATCCACGAGCGGTCGTCCCAGGGGCAAGGGGGCGATGATTCGTGTGTCTGCGAGCTATTGAGACAGACGGTGAGTACGAGGGAGGACATCATGGACACCACGAGAAGCGACGGGAAAAACATATGTAATATCAAGTTGTTGACGGGGGGGGTAGGCTCTAGTGGCCCTGGGGTCCTCAGGGATTCAAGGGAGCGCGGATCGCGGCGATCCCTCTCGCTCACGTCGCTCTCTTTCACGGTTTTTCTGGGCGCGGTTTTTCTCTCGACTTTGACAATGGGACTGTCCAGCCCGAGGGCCGAGGCCCGGTGCGAGCTCACGACTGACGCTCACACCATTGCGCTCTGGCACTTCAATGAAGGCCAGGGTCAGATCGCGTATGACAGCTCTGGAAATGGACGCGACCTGACCCTGGGTCCCACCGACAGCCCGGAGCCACAAGACCCCGCGTGGATCGAGACCCCTTTCGGCCATGGTCTCTACTTCACGAGCGCCGAGGAGGACTACGCGAACGGGATCGGCCCGAGCACGTTCCCGACGAACCAGCTATCCGTCGAGCTATGGGTGAATCTCATCGGAGGCACTGGTGTGGGCGGTGGCGCCCAGATCTTCACCGCCGGCTTCATCAACTGCTTTGTATACGTCGAGGCGTTCATAGACCGCATCGAGGTGGGCGTTGGAGACGGCCACACCTGGGAGGTCTCGGAAGCCTACCTGGATGCTACCGAGCTCGACGACGGCGCCTGGCACTACATTGCGATGACCTACGACGGGCTTGCGCTGCGCACCTTCCTCGATGGAAGCGAGGTGTTCTCGCAGTACGAGTCTGCCCTGCAGCTCGCTTCGCCTGAGGACTACAAGGTCGGGGGGAGGCCGTACAATGACTTCCTCGAGGGTTCGATGGACGAGATCCGCCTCTCGGACATCGCGAGGACTCCCGAGGAGATCTGGGCCCACTGGTCGAGCGCCCAGGCGTGCCTGGGGGAGCCAGGCGCCCAGCCCGAGGTGTACTATGCTGGCCGGCCAGTGGACACACGAGCCGCGTTGCCACCCTTGCCAGGCCCCAAGGGTAACATCGTTGTGGAGAACCTCCGCAACGAGCCAGATCTTTTCCAACCCCCGGCTGAGCAGAGCCAGCTTTCGTTCGACCTGCAGGTGCTCGATCTGCCAGGCCTGCCCTCTGGCCAGTTCGACTTCAAGGGCCGGGTGCTTTGGACCATCGAGTCGCTGGAGACCAGGCGAGCGGTTCGTCAGATCGTGGCCGAGGTGCCGCTCGCCCAGACCGGGATGGTGCCCGTCCGCCTCTTGTGGGACGGGACCGACTCGCAGGGCCGCGCCCTGCCGCGCAACCTCTACTTGTACCAGGCAACGGTGCAGCTCCTTCGGACCAAGCTCTCCCACAACAGGACCCAGGTAAAGGACGAGGTGATCTCGCCGTGGCGTTTCTCGTCTCTCGCTCGACCCAATCCCCTCGCTGTGCTCGGTGAGATCCACGCCGGCTACGAGGCCTACGTCCAGCTGCTGGAGGACGGGCAGCGCGACGATCCGATCGTGGAGGAGCTCATCCGGGGAGGGCTGCGCCCCCGAGTGGCGTTCACCACGGACAGCGGCGTGCTCGTCCAGATGACCGCCCCGTCCCTCAAGATCCCGGTGGGCTCGGCCCTGCCTGGCGACCTGGCCGAGACCGTGGCCCGCAAGTTCCTGGCCGAGCGCTCCGAGCTCGTCGGCATAGACCCCCGGGCCGTGACCCTCTCGCCTCTTGCTGAGCGCACCGTGGGCGACTCCACGGTGGTCGCCTTCAGGCCGGTGTTCCAGGACAAACCGATCATCGCGCCGCTCGTCGTGGTCCATGTGGATCCCGAGAACCACGTGAGCTATTACGGCGGCGCCGCCCTGCCCACTACGGTCGTCTCGGCAGGCGAGAGCTTCAGCGCACGAGAGATCGCCAGGGTGAACGGCCTGGCCTGCGCGCCGCGAAACCCGAGCAGCCGCTGGCATCGCACCTCGAAGGGTCTGGTGGCGGCCGTCACCTTCGACTGCGACCTGGAGCTCATTGTGGGCCACGCGGGCACGGGCGCCATCCTTCACCGCCAGCCCAACCGGCTGTACGCCGACGCTGTGGAGGCCTACCCCGAGGGCGGGCCAAGGTACTATGCCCGGCCCGCCCTCTTCAACGGTGACCCCTTGGAGTTCTGGCACTACGTCGATTGCGATCAGCCCTACCCTGCTGGTGAGGAGGCACGGTGCTTCGGCTACCCCGCGAACGAGGTCTCGGAATTCGAGCGCAAAATCATAGGCAAAGAGCCCGTTTCTCCAAGCTGGCTAACACCTATGGGCGCATGGGGTGTCTATCGGTACTGGCGGGACCTGTTCGCCTCCCTGGGCCCGTCCATGGAGGACGCCGGTCAGCACTGGGCGCCGAACGTGCCAATCCAGCTCATGCTGCACACGACGCCCGGGTTCGAGCCCTACTTCTCCACCGACGATGGCATGATCCATATCTACTTTCGGAGCTTTGACCTTGGGTCTTCTGGGGACCCCTTTGACGACCTGCACAACATCTACCACGAGGCCGAGCACGCCCGGTTCCTCTGGGGCCTGGGTGGCGGTATGCCGCAAATCGACGCGCACGCCTTTCCCATCCAGGAAGGCCACGCTCAGGTGGCCAGCCAGGCGATGGACGACTGGACGATCGGCCCTAGCTTTTTTGACCGTTACTACCGCGGGTACGATCCTTCGTTCTCCACACCGACAACTTCCCCCACCTGGGACGGCTACTGGACATTAGCCCCCCAGCTCGGACCCCATGTCCAGGGCTACCCGGTGAACAACTGGTTCGACCTGCTCGCTGTGGATTTTCCAGCTTCCCAGGCCCCCGCTGGCAGCTTCGAGGACGTCTGGATGGACCAGCTCCACAGCTCTGCCAGCGTGTACGGTGTGCTGCACACCATGCTCAAAGGGCGCTACATCCCCATGGACTCGCCGCTCTACATCCCCTGGGCCAACGCGCTCAGGCAGGCTGCGGGCCAGTGGTACATCGAAGGGCAGCGCCCGGACATCGATCTCTTCGCGCAGCCAGAGATAGGCCTGGTCACTGACGCGACGCGCGCCCTGCACGCGTTGGGATTCTGGTCCGGGCCGAGCCTCGCCACCACCGAGCTCCTAGTCCCAACGCTGGACTCGCCCGCAGCGGTGCAGCTCACGGTGGGCGGCGAGAAGCAGCTCTGGGTGGTGTACCGGGAGTACAGCTCGCATCCAGACGATTACGGCCGCTTCTACGTGCATCCCTTGACGTCGTTGCCGCGTCTCTACCCATTTGCTGCGGACGCCCGCTCCGACCACAGCCCGAGCATCTTCCGGGACCGACACGGGGACGCGGTCATTTTGTGGCAGTCTTCCCTGTTGAGCTCACTAAACAAGGTTGGCTATTTCAAGATCTACGGGGACGCCGGGAACGGACCGCCGGGCACGGTCTCCGAGGCGAAGTACATCGACGACCCGGTGGTGCGGACCTCGGTGGAACCGGCGGGCGCGGTTTTTCAAGGCTACGATCACTTCATCTACTATCGGGACGACATGCAATCCATCGTGGTCTATCGGGAACACGCCGGCCCGGTCCTCGAGATCCCCTTCGGGCGGTCGCTTTTCGGCGTGGCTGCCTCGGCGACCCACGAAGGTCAATGCGAGCTCGGACAGCAGAAGCTCTTTGTCGCGGGGGTGGACGATGCGGGCCGAGTCGCGCTGTACGGTATTGACCAGAGCTACCACGTCACCAAGACCGTTGCCACGGATGACCCGTATGGGCACTCTCCTCCTCTGGTGCTCAAGGCCGACCAGACGCCTTCGCTGGCCGCCGTGCGCGACAAGACTCCTAGCCCTTACGTGTCGTTCTGGAACCCGCACAAGCTCTTCGTAGCCTGGGTGATAGACAACCTGGTGATCAACCGCCGATACTACCTTGATCGCAATTGCAACATTGGGACCTCGGTATTGGGAGCAGACGATCCCGTGCCGCCCGTCCCCCAGGCCGGCATCACCTCCGGGGCAGGGACCAAGCTGACCGAGATCGATCTGGACGTGAACGGGATCACGAACCACTACAAGATGCTCCTCATGCTCAACAGGGACATCGCCCCGGGGAACTCGTATGTTTCGCTCAAGCTCGTGGATCGAACAAGTGATCCATAGACGGTTCCATGAGGAGGCTTGCTTGATGCAGGGACATGAGATGCTGAGAATGGTGTCATCCATAGCCTTTCTGCTCGCCGCTGCGGGGTGCGAGCCAGGCGGCAACGGCCGCGAGGACGCCGCGTCCCGGCCGGACGCGATGGCCTGGTGTGGCAACGGGGTGGTGGAGCCTGGCGAGGAGTGCGATCTCGGTCTACTGAACCGGGACGACGAGCTGGGCATGTGCCGCACCGACTGCCGGGTTCAGACCTGTGGCGACTGGAAGCTAGACCCGGGCGAGCTGTGCGACGATGGCAACTTCCTAGACTACGACTCCTGCCCCTCGGACTGCGGCTGGAGCCTGAAGCGCTGCGGTGACGGTGTGATGGACGAGGGCGAGCAGTGCGACGATGGCAACGGGGACAACTGGGATGGCTGCACCCTTTCGTGCCAGAAGGCCGAGCGCCGGGTCAACACGTACCTGCGCAACTTCCAGCAGTACCCGTCCGTGGGCGTGAGTCCGGACGGGAGCTTCGTTATCGTCTGGCGTGGGGAGGGGGCGGATGGGAACGGCGTATACGCCCGGCTCTACGACACCGCCGGCGAGCCAGAGGGAGAACCCTTCCTGGTGTGGGAGGGGTCTGGGGAGGCACATCCGAAGGTCTACCGGGCGGCGAGCGGGGAGTTTACGGTGCTCCTTGCGGCCATATTCAAGCAGGACTTTTCGGCCGACGGCACGCCCAGGGGCCCTGCCACCGAGATCCGGACCTGCGACGGCTATGGCGCCGTGTACCACGATGTGGTGGGCATCCCGGACGGGAGGCACGCGGTTGTCTGGCTATGTCAAGCAGGCTACGAGTGGGGGATCTACCTGCAGCGGTTCGCGGCGGACGGCAGCCTGGATGGAAGCGAGATCTCCTTTCCTATGTATGTCGATCCGTCGTGGATCCCGGCGGCCATGGCGCCCGACGGCTCTGTATTCGTCGCGTGGACCGACTACTGGGGCACCGACGAGCTGCGGGCTCAGGGAGTGGGCCCGGATGGGCAGCTCCTCGGCGAGACTATGACCCTGGTGGCGCCCGAGGAGCCGTTCGACCTTCATTACGAGCCGCTCACGGCAATGGGCATCGGCGCTAGCGGGGTGGGCACCCTGGTGCTCGCCTGGGCCTTCCATCCTGCGAATCCCGAGGACCAGGTCCAGATGAGCTGCAAGTACCGGCTCTTCGACTGGGCCGGCGCACCGCTGGGCAGCGAGCGGGCCTGCCTCGAGACTGGCCAGGTGGAGACTTATCCATTCAGCTTGGCCATGGACGAGGCAGGGCGGTTCGCGCTGATCTTCAGGCTGTATGACGACCTCTCTGAGCCGGAGTTCGGCACCCTTCGGGCGAACGACTACCTGCGTCGCTATGACCATTCGGGCACGCCCCTGACAGTGCCGGAGCCGCTCACTCTCTACGGTGGACTGTACCAGGGCGGTTGCTGCAACCAAGGGCCGAGCCTGGGATTGGCTGGTCGGGGCGAGGTGATCATCGCCGTCGACGGCTGGTTCCTCGGGTCGGGCACATACCACGACTACCCCCCCGACTGGGGCGACGGGCCCGAGGTGTATACCCGGACCTTTCCGAGCGCCTGGTGACGGCGTTCATGTGGATGCCCTGCGCAGCCCTCCTCGAGGACTACAAGGACGCCAAGCTCGACATGACCGAGGAGGAGGAGCGGAGCGTTCCGCACAGGAATGCGAACGATCTGGAGCGCTGCGTCGCGGAGCTGGTGGACCACGCCAACCGGGCGGGCGGCGTGGACAACATCACCTGTCTGCTCCTGTCCTGCCACGTCTGATCGTCTGATCGGGACTATTCCTCTGCCCACGCCTCGAGCGTGCTGGCGGCGTGGACGACATCACCTGTCTCCTGCTGTCCTGCCACGTCTGATCGGGGCTATTCCCCTGCCCACGCCTTGAGCCTGATTTCGAAGGACGCG
>JAVEWA010000369.1:0-6984 GCA_034004785.1 Polyangia bacterium | reverse complement strand
GGCTGGCGCCGGACCATGTGGTCCGCGGTGGTGAGCGTGGGGGGGCTCGTGAACGTGCCGGTGGAGGACACGGACAAAGTCAGCGTGGCCGAAGATCCAACGGGGCTGGAGGCGAGCCTGATGACCGCCTACCAGTTCGGCTTCACCCCATTCAGGGATCTCTCGGTGACCATGGCGCTGCTCCACGTCCGCGAGCTCTACCGCGTGGACCAGGAGAAGAGGGACCTCTTCATGGCGGCCCCCGGGCTCCGGCTTCAGCCCTACCTCGGGCTCTACGGCCACATCGGGGTTATGGCCCCCCTCGGCCGGGTCAGCAGGAGGGCGCAGCCCTTGATGCTCACGCTCCAGGCGGGCTGGGAGTTTCGCTGAGGCCTCCCCCCCTGGCAGGACGCAGTAGCCCTGGCGGGGGCGAGAGGGGCGGGGCCTAGTCCCCTGGCGCGCGGAACGCGATGAAGCGGGCGCCGAGGAAGTTCACCGCCGTGGCGGCGACGATCCCTACGAAGCTCGTCAGGTAGATCTCGGGCGGGTGTCTCCAGCCTGGCCCAACCATCAGGAGGTGCATCACCGCCACGCGGACGCCGACGCCGACGGCGCAGACCGCCACGAAGGCCAGGTAGGAGCGGGGCAAGGGCGCCTCGGCGCCCCGCTCGAAGGTGATTCGCCTGTTGAGGGCGTAGTTCCAGCTCACCGCCACGGCGAAGGAGAACACCGCGGCGAGGCGCGGGTCCAGGCCCGCCAGGTGGATGAGGGGCACGAAGACCGCGTAGTCCACCGCCACGCCGGAGGCGCCCACGGCGCAGAAGAGGACGAGCTCCGTGAGGCGGGGCCAGCGAGCGCGCAGGCGGCCGAGGACGCTGTCTTTTGCATCGAGGGTCAAGTGCGGATCCGCGGCCTTGTCAGAGGAGCCCCTCGGCCCGGTACCAGGCCACGGTGCGGGCCAGCCCAGCGGAGAACTCCACCTCTGGCCTCCAGCCCAGGCGCCTCGCGGCCTCGGAGACGTCGATGCCCCAGCTCCCGGCCGTGAGATCTCTGGCCTTGTCCCTGTTCAAGGGGGGGGCGCCGGCCCGCCTGGGCGTAAGCGCCTCGGACAGCGCGGCGGCCGTGCGGACCAGGACGTCAGGCAGGGGAAGCCCTAGGCGCTTTCGCACGTCCACGGCGCGGGCGAGCAGCTCTTCCATCTCCTCGGCGCGGTAGTTCGTGTCGCCGCCTATGTAGAGATGCCGCCCTGCCACGCCCTGGGCGCGGCAGCCGAGAGCGAAGGCGCGAGCCACGTCCGTGACGTAGCAGAAGTTGTAGAGCGCGTCTGGCGGACCCACCCTCATGTGGAGCCCGAGGCGGGCCAGGCGGAGCACCTCGAAGAAGTAGCTGTCCCTGGGGCCGTAGATGGGGCCTGGCCGCAGGGCGAGGGCCTCCACTCCGGCGTCCGGGTGGAAGATCGCGGCCTCGGCGCCCTTCTTGGAGCGGCCGTAGGCGCTCCTGGGGGCGTCCGGATCCGTCTCTCGCTTCGGGTGCTCCCTGCCGGCAGGTCCGCCCGCCGAGAGGCTGCTGCAGAGGACGAAGCGCACTGGCCTCGACCCCGACCTCTCGCAGGCCCGGAGCAGCGCGCGGGTTCCACCCAGGTTGATCTCTTCGTAGCGCGAGTCGGGGCGGGCCCGGGTGGCGCCCGCCAGGTGGCAAAGGGCCTCCACGCCATCGAGGCTCCGCGCGAGGGCCTCGGGCTGGTCCAGCCTGGCCTCCCGAAGGCTGATCCGGGAGCGGACCCCTGCCAGCCAGCGCAGATCCGAGCCTGGCCGCACGAGCGCCACCACCTCGTCGCCCTCGCCGAGAAGGCGCTCCACCAGGTGGGAGCCCAGGAACCCGTTGGCGCCAGTTACGAGAACCCTCATTACCTGTCTCCAGCCATCAGACCCTCGCGGACATTCGCCTCGGCGCCCCCCCGCTGTCAAGGTCTGCGCGCCTCACCTTCTGGTCGGAGTTTGGAAGGGGATAGGTGAAGGGCCCCACGTCGCTTTCCAGGCCCCTGCTTTTCCCTATAATGCGGCGAGCCTCCGAACATCGAGGGAACCTTGCCAAGCTCCAGCTCCACCAGAACTCCCGAAATGCCTACGCCAGACCCTACGCCCGGCTCGGGGTCCGGCTCGGGGCGCTCCGAGGCGCCCCCGAAGGAGCCGGCGCCCACTCCGGGCGTCGCCTGGTGGAAGCTCGGGGTGCTGACCGTGCTCTACCTCGTGCAGGGGCTGCCCTTCGGCTTCCTGGTGGGCTGGCTGCCGCTCTACCTCTATCACCAGGGCTTCACCGTCGCGAAGATCACCTTCGTGACCCTGGTGAACGTCCCCTGGCTCCTGAAGTTCCTGTGGGCACCCCTTGCGGACAGGTACTTCATCGCCCGGCTCGGGCGGCGCCGGAGCTGGATCCTGCCCTCCCAGGGCGCGCTGGTGGCGTCCCTCGTGGCTGCCGCCCTGGCGGCCCCCTCCCTCGATCTCCTGGGCATCATGGCCCTGCTCACCCTGGTGAACCTCTGCGCCGCCACCCAGGACATCGCCGTGGATGGCCTCGCGGTGGATCTGCTGGAGGATCACGAGCGCGGCGTGGGCAACAGCGTTCAGGCCGCGGCCTACAAGATCGGGATGATCGGAGGCGGGGCCGGCATGCTGGCCCTCTTCTCGCCGAGGAGCCCCTCGGGCATGGTGGGCTGCTTCACCCTCATGGCCGTCGCCGTCGCGGTGGCGATGCTCGTGCCTATCTTCCTCAGGGAGCCACCGGCCCCGGCGGCGGTCATGGAGGCCCGCGAGGGCAGGGGCGGTGTCACCGTCGGCCGGATCCTCCTCAGCCTCTTCACCCGGCGGGGCGCGGTGGTGTTTCTCTGCATGGTGCTGCTGTCAAAGGCGGGGGACTCCATCGCCAACCCGCTCTTCCGGATCTACCTGCTGGCGGCGGGCCTCACCGAGGGTCAGATCAACCTCTCGATGAACATTGGCGGCATGCTTGCCACGCTGCTCGGCTCGGCGGTGTGCGGCTTCGTGATCATGAGGCTCGGCCGCCGAGCGGCCTTTGTGGTCACCGTGGCAGGGCAGGGGCTCTCTCACCTCGGGTGGGTGGCCCTCGGCCTGTTCTTCCTGCCGGTGCTGAGGGCGCCGGACGCCCTGGGGCTGCAGGCGGTGTGGGCCGTCGCCCTCCTGGAGCACCTCGTCTCGGGCATGCTCACTGTGGTGGTCTTCACCCTGATGATGGACGCGGTGCGACCCGAGGCGGGAAGCGCCCAGTACACGCTGCTGACCTGTCTCTACGGCGGTCTGGGCTTCGGCCTCGGCATGGTCTCGGGGTCCATCGTGGCGGCCCTGGGCTTCCCCGTGGCCTTTGGCATCGCGGGCCTCTCCACCCTCGGCTGTCTCTTCCTCGCCGGGGCCCTCGGGCGGCACGGCTACTTCAGCGGCAAGCGGCCGGAGCTGACCTCCACGGCGTAGCGCCTCCCACTCCGGCTAAGAGCGGCCCACTCCGGCTTGGCGCTGCCACTCTCGGAGACCTAGCGTTTTCTCCTTGGCGCGGGGCGCTCCTTGCCTTCGGCGGTGGCTGTGAGGCGGCGTAGGAGCGTACGGGCGGCCTCGTGCTCCGGCGCGTCCTTGACCACGGTCTCGAGCAGGGCGCGGGCCTCCGAGATGAGCTTGTCGGCCGAGCGGTTCCCGACGGTGCTGCGGTAGCTGCGCACCAGCAGCTCGGCCAGCTCGAAGCGGAGCTCCACGTCGGCGGGCTTGCGGCGCAGGGCCTCACGCGCGAGGCCGGTGGCCTCCTCCACCCGCCCTGCCGCCGCCAGGGCCTGCCCGAGGCTCCGCAGCACCGCCGGATCCCGGCCGGAGAGGGCCGCGGCCCGCTTCAGGGCTGGGAGGGCCTCCTCCACCCGCTTCTGGGAGAGGAGGGCCTCGCCGAGCCCCTGCCAGGCGCGGCGGCTGACAGGATCGAGCCTCGTCGCAGCCTCGAAGTGGGCTATGGAGTCCTTGGTCCTACCGAGCTCCTGCAGCACCGAGGCGTAGTGGAGGGGCGCGCTCGGATCCTCGGGGTTGAGCCTGGCAGCCTCGCCGAGGAGCGTGAGGGCCGCGCCGTAGTTGGAGAGGCGCACCATGGCCAGGCCGTAGAGCAGGGCGAAGGTGGCCACCTGGGGGTGCTCTTCGTGCGCCTTCTTGAGCACGCCGGAGGCCGCGGCGGTGAACTCCTCGCCGAGGAGCTTCATGGCCTGGTCGAAGAGCGGCCGAGCCTCGGGCGGGATTGGGTCGGCGTCCCGGGCCAGGGTCTCGAGGATGGAGGAGGCCTCCGAGACCTGGCTCATGGACGGCGCGCAGTCGGCGAGGGACTCGAGGATCCGCCGCGCGGCCCGGGCGTCGCCCTGCTCGGCGTGGGCCCTCGCGAGGGCCACTCGAGGAGCGGCCCAGTGGGGCCGGAGGCGCAGGGCCTCCTCGAGGGCCAGCGCAGCCTCCTTCGGCCGCTCCGCGGCGAGGTGCAGGAGCCCGAGGCGGTAGGGATACTCGGCCTCCGACGGGTCGAGCCGCGCCGCCTCTTTGAGGTGCCGGGCGGCGTCCGCGCTCCTGCCATCGGCCGCGAGGACCGCCGAGAGTCCGAGGATGTAGCGAGGCTCTGCGTCCCCGGGGCGCCTCGTCGCCGCTGCCTGGGCCTCGGCCTGCACGGCGGCGAGATGTCCGGTGCGGTGAGCGCAGCGCAGGCGCGCCCTCAGGGCGGCGAAGCGGCGCCCGGCGCCGAGGTCGCCCCTTTGGAGCGCCCTGCCGAGGAGCCTGCAGGAGTCCTCGTGGCGTCCCTTGCCCTCTGCTTCCTTGGCCCTGCCGAGGAGAGACCCGGTGGATGGCCGGCAGCCCGGCGTGATCGAGACAGCGGCCACGAGCAGGGACCAGGCGCAAAATGAGCGCTTCGCTAGAGCCATCATGGTCGAGAGAATACCAGAGCGTCTCTCCAATGCGAGCCCTTCGCTCGCCCGGTTGATCCTCCGGGGGGAGATCACGTAAACAGGACGAGTCCGGGAGCGGTCATTCGGCCCGCCCTGGTTGGTCGGCGCCTTGTGGCGCAAATGGAGGTGAGAGCATGCGCGCGGTGGTCCAGCGCGTGGAGCGCGCCGAGGTCCGGGTGGGACAAGAGCAGGTGGGGCGGATAGCAGGGGGGCTGCTGGTGCTCCTCGGCGTGGGGGAGGGTGACTCCGCCGAGGATCTCGAGTACCTGGTCCAGAAAGTGATCCACCTCAGGGTCTTCGAAGACGAGCAGGGCGCCATGAACCGGAGCCTCCTGGAGGTGGGGGGGGAGCTCCTGGTTGTCTCCCAGTTCACCTTGTACGGCGACTGCCGCAAGGGCCGGCGCCCCTCGTTCATCAAGGCCATGGCCCCGGAGCCGGCCGAGGCTCTCTGCCAGGCCTTTGTGGAGCGGTCGAGGGAGCTCGGGGTCGGACATGTGGCCCAGGGCCGCTTCGGCGCCATGATGGACGTGGAGCTGCTCAACCAGGGTCCGGTCACCCTGCTCATCGACAGCCGGAAGGTATTCTGACGGAGAGGGGGGCTCAGGCAGCTTCGCTGGCGTCCTGCTCGAGGTACCTGGTTGCGCTCTCTATGCCGTTCATGAGGGACTCCACCACCAGGCGGGAGAGCTCGTTCACGTCCTGCCGGAGGACCTCGTAGTAGCGCTGCCTCTCCACCGCGTGGATCACGGCGGGGAGGTAGCCCTCCCGGTAGAGCAGCATGTTCATCAGGAGGCGCGAGACCTTGCCGGAGTTCTTGAGCCAGGGATAGATCTGGATCAGCTTGAAGTGCGCCAGGGTGGCTCTCTGGATCGGGTGTACCTTCCGGAACTCCGGGCTGGCGGCCCAGTCTGCAAGCTTCCTCAGCTTGTAGGAGATCTTCTCGGGGGGCGCGATCTCGTGGAAGTAGAGGCGATGCAGCGGGTTTTCCTTGCGATAGTGGTACTGCTTGCCGTCGTCGTCCACTGTCACGGCCTGATGGATGACCTTGATTGTGTTCAGGTCGAAGCCTGGCTTCTTCTTGGCGGCGAGGTCTCTCACGAGGTCTATGGCCTTCTTGTGGGCGCAGATCTCGTCGTACATGGGGATCAGGCTCGAGTCGCTGATTATGCGCGGATCCACGGCCGCCTTCAGCTCGTGGTAGTGGAGCACCACTCCCTCGAGGGCGTTGTCGTGGTAGATCCAGGAGAGATCCAGCGCCGAGTCAAAGGCCGCAGTGACCCCCTCCTCTGCTCTATCGAGCAGGGTCCTCAGGATGTCCATTCTGGTATCGACTTCGTAGAAAGACGTAGGCTCAGTCATTCCTGGTCTGTCTTGGGCCGGACCACCGCCGGCAGGTCAGGGGTGAAAAGACTAATATACTTCCGACCAACCAAATCATTATCCCAACATTCTTCGTTTTGTCAAGGAAAATTATGCTGTTACATTTGGTTCACTCCCCTGGCCCGTGGGATCCCCGCCTTTTGTGGAATCCTATGGCCAAAGTGAAAATACCACTTCATCTGATCAGGCTGGAATCGAGACGCCCTATGGGAGGATTGCCGGCGTTGAGACGAGGCGCAAAGCCTCGGGGCATGCTGCGGGAGCAATTATGCCGGGGGGTTAGAATCCTGACGCTGGAACCGGCGGCGCTGACGGTGCCGAAGGAAGCATAGACCATTTATACCCTATGGAATCCCAAGAGGAAAAAACATGTTGACTCCATTTACATGCTTGGCCTAAATCTTGAACCCTCTTGTCGGATAACTAGCCCGAAGGAGTCTGGCCGTGAAGCGCCTCGCCCTCGTTTTTTGTTCTCTGCTGATCTTTGGCCCTGCCTCGGCCCGGGCTGCCGAGCCGGGCAAGTCAATCGAAGGGACCGTCACGAAGAAGAAGGAGGAGAAGGATCCATTCCACGGGTTCAATCTCCGAATCGGCCTTCGCGCCACTACCGGCGTGAACTTCGAGCCCGAGGCGGGTTACCTGAACCTGGGCTA
>JAVEWA010000368.1:0-6986 GCA_034004785.1 Polyangia bacterium | reverse complement strand
GCTACCCCGCATACCTCGGCGACACCTGGGAGTGGAATGGCGCCGCCTGGACGGTGCTGGACGCCGAGAGCCCTCCTCCGGGCCGCGCCTTCGGAGGCGCCGTCTACGACGCCCTCCACATGGTGACGCTGCTCTTCGGCGGGGCCGTCTTCGAGAGCCCCTCCCCGGTGGACGAGACCTGGACCCTGCGGTGGGACTCGGCCCGCTCGCTGGAGAGCTGCCTCGGCCTGGACTCTGACGGCGACGGCCTCGCGGGCTGCGACGACCCGGACTGCTTCGGACGCTGCGACCCCCTCTGCGCGCCCTTCCTCGCCGCCTGCGATCCGTCGAGGCCCCGCTGCGGGGACGGCCTCTGCCAGGAGGCCCTCGAGACCTGCCGCCTCTGCCCGGTGGACTGCGGCCCCTGCCCAGCCCAGTGCGGCGACCTCCACTGCGACGCCTCCACCGGCGAGAGCGCGGCGAGCTGCCCAGGAGACTGCCCTCCCTAGAGACGGCCCTAGAAACGACCCGAGAACGGCCCTGGAAACGCCCCGAGAACGGCCCTAGAGACGACCCTGCGGCCTCCCTACCGGCCGAGGAACGCGCCCCACTCCACGGCGGTGAAGCCGTCCCGCGGAAGGGGAGCGGGCGCTGGGGGCGGGGTGACCGACATGGGGGCGTCGAGGGGCTCCATGAACAGCCACAGCCTGCGGAGGCGATCCGGCGCTGGGGAGATGGCCAGGGTGACCAGCTCCTCGGCGGGCATGGGATGGATGCCCCAGTAGGGGGCGCCGGTCATCCGCGGCAGCCAGTACTCGAGGAAGTCCGTGACCTCCCGGCCCATGAACCCGTAGGAGGCGAGCAGGCTCCCGAGACCCGTCTCGAGGCCGTCCGAGGGCAGGACCCAGCCGGTCTCGCGCTGCACCCTGTAGGGGAGCCGGGCCTCGTAGAAGAGATAGGGGTACTCGCCCTCGATGGTCCCGTCGGGCTCCACCGTGACCTCCCAGCCACCCTCGTAGGGAGGATCCGACAGGACAACCTCCCCGCCGAGGGGAAAGCCGAGAGCTACTGTCACGTCGGTGGTCTGGGCGGGGGAGAGATAGATGTTCGGAGCGTCGGCGGACATGTCCACGTCGTAGAAGAGGTCCTTGTAGCTCGTGCCCCCGTCGTTGGGCACGTCGAAGACGCGAGGCAGGGGCTCCTCCCAGGCGTTGCACTGCACCTCGAAACGGAAGGTCCCGGTCTCCATGTGGGTGACCAGGTAGCGGCCCTGGGCATCGGTATAAACGGTGAGGGACTGCTCCGACGGATCCGTGACAATGAGGGGTTGCTCGGCATGGTAGGCCGGCGGGCCGAAGTAGCCCATCCTGATGACCACGCCCGTCATTGTCCAGGTCGTGACTGGCACCTGGCCAAGCTGGACGTCGATGGTGTCGCCGTGGGAGCAAGGGTAGAGCTGGGTGTAGTGGCCAGCGGCCTGGGCCATGACCACGTAGGTGGGGATGCTGGGGCCCGGCTCGTCCGTGGGAGGGGCTATTGTCACCGTCCCCATGCCCAGCATGGTGAAGGTCTGCACAACTCGCCCCGAGTCGGCGTAAACGTTCAGCAGGACCTCCACCGGCGTGACGTGCTGGTTCTCGTTCCCGTTCTCGTTCAGGTTCGAGTTGACGTTCAAGTTTCCATTCTGGTTCTGGTTCGAGCTGTTCTCGTTCAGGGCGCCGATGCCCTTCTGGTGGCAAGCCGTCAGGGCGCCCATGAGCGCGAAGGCCCAAAGGAGCGCCACGGAATTCGACTGGAGCGCCGGCCGCCACCCGAGTCTCGAGCTATGTCGCATGATGAGGATCTCCTTGGAAACGCCTTGGGATTCCGACCGGCCGGGCAGGGCCCGCCTCAGGATTCTGAGGACCGCAAAGCGGAACTGCCCGAAACCATGACAAGAGCCGCCCAGCGGCGTCCACGTCGCAAGACACTCTGCACTTTGGATGCCAAAACCCAGGCCAAGGGGCCGGACGCAAGGCCTCAGGGCGCAAAGACCATGTGAGTGATGGGGACGCGCAGGGTCAGGGAGTGCTCCAGCTTCGGTGCGCCAGATGGAGAGGCCCGCAGCACCCACAGCCGATCCTGGCGAGCCGCCGCGATCAGCTCGCCCCTTGCGGCCAGGACGCCCCGGGCCTCGGTGGAACGCCCATGACTCTCGACTTGCCCGGGAAGGGCGAGCTTTGACACCAGGCGCACCTCGCGGCCCTTGCCGAAGACGATCCGTCCGAGGTGGAGCCCTCCCTGCTCCTGCTCACCTCCGGACTCGCCAAGGACCCAGTGGGGAGGCGAGGAGAGGCCCGCCGCGAAACGCAGCCGAGACCCTGCCTGCGCCGGGGGCTGGGCCCCGCCACGAGAGCGGCAGCCTGTATGAGGGGCCAGCTCGAGCTCCCCGAGGACGGCGGAGTCCCGCCTCGAGAAGGGGAAGCCAGGGTCGTGCTTCCTGGGCGCTGGCGATGGCGCTGGCGCCGGCGTTGGCTGATGCGTGGCGCCCGGGACTGGCTTCTTTGCATCCAGGAGCAGCACCGACTGGCGCTCGCCGCAGCGGCCGCCCGCGGCCTTGACCACTGCCCAGCGCCCCAGCTCCTCGTCCACCCACTGGAAGAGGAGATGGGGGTACACGTCCACCACCCTGATGGATTGGGAAAGCTTGGGCTGCCTAGGATCCGATATGTCCACTCGAAACATGAAGATGGGATAGGCGATGTTGTCCAAGAGGAGCGCATCGTCGCCTCGCACCAGGATGTCGTGAGCCTCCTTGTTGGGCTGATCGAGGCCGAGGTGCGTCTCCGAGACCTTGCGGAAGGAGCGGTCGAGCAGGACCAGGGCGCCGTTGCCGCCGATAAGGACGTGATCTCCGTGAAGCGCGACGGCGCCGAGGTGCCTCCCGGGAGCCGGAGTCCAGACTTTCTTCGGCACGGCGCGGGAGTCCAGGGCGAGGAGCGCCTCCTTGGCCTGGACGAGCACCTCGCCGCCGCTTCCCAGCACTATGCGCTCTGGCGATGCCTTCAGGTGGCTCGACAAGTCCATGGACAGCTCCTGGACGGGGCCCTCCTTGCCGACGCGCACGCGCCTGAGGGTCTGCTCGGACAGGACGAGCAGCCGCTGCGGGCCTCCGCCCCCGATGCTCCAGGCAGGATCATCCGGAGGCACGGACCTCGCGGACCGGAAGCGGAGCGTCAGGACCGGCCCCCCTCCCGAAGCCCTGGCCGGGGCCGCCTTGCTCGCGCCACGGCGCCTCTTGACCTCGAGGGCCGCGAGCAGGCAGTCCTCCAGCCCAGTGCGCCTGAAGGTGCCCCCCAGGATCTCGCCGCCGCCAGCGGGCGCGGGCCCGAGCCTGAGCTCCAGGGTGCCGCCCAGGTCGGGCTCCACGGCGAGGGCCTCCAGGTAGCAGGAGCGGAAGGCGACCTGCATGCGCTCTGACGAGCCAAGCCTTCGCCCGATATGGACCACCCGCGGGTCCACCGGCAGGGGCCCCAGAGGGAGAGGGCCCCTCACGTCCACCCCGGCCTGCAGGTCCAGCTTGGTCTGGGCCACGGCCTCGGCAGCCCGCTCTTTGCTGCCAGCCAGGAGCGAGCGAGCCTCGGACTCCAGGTGCCTGAGCAGCTCCTGCCTCCAGGCATCGAGGGGCATCTCCCGCGCCATGCAGGCAGCGTAGGCCTCGCACTTGGCGTCCCGGTCGCAGCGGGCGTGGGCCCGCCTCAGGTGGGCCGACGTCTCGTCGCCCCGATCCCGGGCGTCCCGGGCCGCCGCCCCCTGGTCCCAGTGCTGGAGCAGGGCGAGGGCCGCGGCCTCGAGCAGGCGGGGCAGGCCCTGGTGAGCCAGCACCTGGGGCAGCCAGGGCAGCGTCCCTCCAGCAGCGACGCTCTTGAGGTGCTCGCGAGCCTGGGCCGCGAGAGATCTGGCGAGCTCGGGCCGGCACTGCTCGATCCGCTCGGCAGCCGTCTTCCTGACCGGGTATGAGCGCCTGCCGGACCTCTCGGTCCCTTCGCAGGCGGCCAGCGAGAGGGACAAGATCAGGCCGATGAGGGCAGAGAACCTTGGGTTCGACATGGACGGGGTCTCCCTCTCGAAACAGAGCGCCAGTCATCCACCAGGGCTTCAAAGGCGTCCCTTGCCTGCTATACTCCGCACGGATCCGGGCGGAATGCAATCGGGAGCCCGGCGGAGCCAGGCTTGCAGCTCAAGGCCACAATCCGCGGCAGGACCTATGCCTTCTCCTCGGTGAAGGAGGTCCTCGGCAGATCGAACCCGCCCAAGTCCGGCGACGACCTGGCAGGGGTCTCGGCCAGGGAGGCGGTGGAGCGGGTAGCGGCGCGGGCAGTCCTTGCCGAGCTCACCCTCGCGGAGCTGCGGGAGAACCCGGTGGTCCCCTATGAGGAGGACGAGCTGACCCGCCTGGTTGAGGACTCCCTGGACCCCCAGGCCTACGCCGCCATCCGGGACCTCACGGTGGGCCAGCTCAGGGAGTGGCTGCTGGAGCCGGGCACGACCGGAGCCCTCATCAGATCGATCTCCCCGGGGCTCACCCCGGAGATGGCGGCGGCGGTCTGCAAGCTCATGTCCAACCTGGACCTAATGGTGGCGGGCGCGAGGTGCGAGGTGGTGGTCAGGGCCAACTCCACCCTCGGCCTGCCGGGCCGCATGTCCTCGAGGATCCAGCCCAACCACCCCACGGACTCGGTCCAGGGGATCCTCTGCTCCACCAGGGAAGGTCTGTCCTACGGCTGCGGCGATGCTGTCATCGGCGTCAACCCCGCCACGGACACCCCCGAGTCCACCGCCGAGATCCTGAGGGCGCTCCACGACCTGAGGGTGCGGAACCAGATCCCCACCCAGCACTGCGTGCTCTCCCACGTGACGGTCCAGATGAAGGCCCTGGAGCTAGGCTGCCCAATGGACCTGATGTTCCAGTCCCTGGCAGGGAGCGAGCGGGCCAACAGGGCCTTCGGCATCTCGGTGGGGCTCATGGACGAGGCCTCCGAGCTGATGCGCGCCCGGACCACCAATCAGGGGCCCAACTTCATGTACTTCGAAACGGGCCAGGGCTCGGCCCTCTCCTCCGAGGCGCACCACGGGGCCGATCAGGTGACCATGGAGGCCCGCTGCTACGGCTTCGCCCGCCGATACCAGCCCTTCCTCGTGAACACCGTGGTGGGCTTCATCGGCCCCGAGTACCTGGAGAGCGGCCGGCAGATCACGCGGGCCGGCCTGGAGGACCACTTCATGGGCAAGCTCCTCGGCCTGCCCATGGGCTGCGACGCCTGCTTCACCTACCACGCCGACATGAGCCAGGACGAGCTGGAGAGCCTGAAGGTCCTGCTGGGCGCCGCGGGGTGCGCCTACCTGATGAGCCTGCCCGTGGGTGACGACATCATGCTCAACTATCAGTCCAGCTCCTTCCACGACATCCCCTCGGTGCGGGCCCTGCTCGGCAAGCGCCCCACGCCCGAGTTCGACGCCTGGCTCCACGAGCGCGAGATCATGGACGGGCTCTCGCCCGGGCCTCGCTTCGGCGATCCGGAGGTGATCAGATGATCGCGAAGGGCCAGCGCCGCCAGGCCCCGGCGGGCATCGCGGGCGCATCCCGCGCGTTGGAGGCCGGCTCGTGAGCCTCACGCGGGAGCTCATGTCCGCCCTGCGGGCCCGCCTCGGATCGGCGAGCCCCCTGCCCCCTCCGCCCCTGGCGCCAGCCATCGCGCCGCCCTCGAGGGTGTTCCCCTCCCCGGCCACGAGGAACGCCTTCGCCGTCGAGGCCAGCGAGCACACCACGGCCCTTGTGGGGATCGGCGCCGTGGGGACCAGGTACGCCACGGACGTGGTGCTCCAGTTCCAGGCGGAGCTGGCGGTGGCCCACGAGGCCGTGGCGGCGGAGCTGCCCCCGGGCTGGGCCGAGGAGCACGGCCTCCTCGGGCTCAAGAGCAGGGTCGGAAGCCACCGGGAGTTCCTGCTGCGGCCCGATCTCGGCCGGCGGCTGGACTCCGAGTCCCTCGCGCGCCTCGAGGAGCGCGCCGCGAAGGACGTGGACGTCCAGCTCATCCTCGCAGACGGCCTCTCGGCGGTGGCCTGCATGGGCTCTGGCCTGGCCCTGATGGAGGCCCTCGCCAGGGAGTGCGGCTCCCGGGGCTGGCGGCTGGGCACGCCGCTTGTCGCCCGCTACGCGCGGGTCTGGCTCCAGGACGAGATCGGTCAGGTGGTCAGGGCGAGGGTGGCGGCCATACTCCTCGGCGAGCGCCCGGGGCTCGGCACGGGCGACGGCCTCTCGGCCTACCTCGTGTACGAGCCCCGCATCGGCAAGACCGACGGGGACCGCAACATGATGTCCAACATCCACCCGAGGGGCGTCCCGCCGCCCCAGGCCGCGAGGCGCCTCGCCCTGCTGGTGGCCGCCATGCTCGAGCAGCGCCGCTCGGGGGTGAGCCTGGACCTCGGCGCCCTCGGCGCCGAGCTCGGCGAGGCCGCTAGCACGGGCTACCGGGCGCCCCAGCGCCGGGAGCGGCTAGTGCATGTTGGCGAGCCGGGCGGGCCCGGCAGGCCGGGCGGGCCGGGCGAGCAGGGCGAGCCTCCAGCCCAGCACCAGTACTCGAAGCCAGGCCCAGCCCCGGGCATCCCCCACAGGAAGGAGCCACGCCGATGATCCTCGAGCCGATCTTCCCGAAGATCCTCTCGGTCCGCAGGATCAACGCCGCCGATCCTGCCCTGCTCGCGGCCTACAACGCGGATCCGGACCGCCACGCCTCCCTCGGGCTCATCACCTGCGATCAGGACGATCCCACCTACGTCGCCCTCGACGAGGCCACCAAGCACGCCGCGGTGGAAGTGGTCTTCGCCCGGTCCTTCTACGCGGGGGCCAGCCACTCCTCGGGGGCCCTCTCGGGCGAGATCCTGGGCGTGCTCGCGGGCCCGAACCCCACGGAGGTGGAGGAGGGGCTGAGGGCCGTGGTGCGCTGCCTGGAGCACGACGCCAGATC
>JAVEWA010000367.1:0-7028 GCA_034004785.1 Polyangia bacterium | reverse complement strand
TCTCCCAGGGAACCAACCTGAATTCGGATCCGCTCTTCGTGAACCCCGCCGCCATGGACTTCCGTCTCCAGGAGGGCTCCCCCTGCATTGACGCCGCCAACGGGACCGAGGCGCCGTCAACGGACATGGACGGCGACAGCCGCTGGGACGATCCGGCGGTCACCGACACTGGCACCGGCACCCCCACCTACGCCGACATCGGCTGCTACGAGCGGCAGCCTTAGACAGCACCTCTTCTCGGGGAGAAGGGGGAGAGGGCGCGGCGATAGTCCGAGAAGCGCCCCCCGGACAGCTCCGCTTCCAACACCGCCTCGGCGGTCAGCTCGTCGCCCCGGGAGAGGATGGCCTCGATGGAGGCCCATCGGGCCGAGTCGGGCCTGACTCTGGCAAAGGCTCCCAGGCGGGCAGAGAGGCGGCGGAGCCGGCGCTGCACCTCGCGGAGCGGGAGCTGCTCGGCGTCGCAAAGGGGGGTGTGGGGTTTGGGCACGAAGGGAGTGAGGGTGATGGTCAGGGGCGCCCGGCCCGAGAGCTCGGCGGCGAGTCTGGCGAACTCCTCCAAGTCCTCGTCAGTCTCACCTGGCAGGCCGACGAGCTGGTAGAGCTTCAGCCGGCGCAGCCCCGCCGCCGCGGCGAGGTCTGCCGCCCGGAGGAGATCCTCGGCGGTGATGCCCTTGTGGACCTCGCGCCGCAGCCGCTCCGAGGCGCCGTCCACCCCCAGGGTGAGAGTGCGGAGGCCGCCCTTCTGGAGGAGCTCGATGAGCGGCTCGTCCAGGCGATCGGCGCGGACGCTCGACACCCCCACGCCGCGGCCCGACCCCACGAGGGAGGTGAGGATCTGCGCGAGCTCCGGGTGGTCCGAGACCGCGGTGCCCACGAGGCCCACCCTGGGCGCCGCCTCGGGCACCGCCGCCAGGATCCGATCCGCAGGAAGGAGGCGGCAGGGGCCCTGGGCCAGTCGGCTGGAGCAGCAGAAGGAGCAGGCGTGGCGGCAGCCCCGGGCCACCTCCACGAGGACCATGTTCGAGAGCTCCGCGTCGGGGCTCCAGCGTTCCGAGAATGCCGGCAGCCTGGAGGCGTCCGCGCGCGCCGGCTCAGGAGGCGGGGATCCCAGGTGAGGCCACCAGAAGCCCTCGGAGGGAGTGAGCCGGTCGGGCCCGTGTTCCCTGGTGACATGGCCCTCCTCGATCGCGTCGCACAGGGAGTGGATCGCCTCGTCCCCTTCGCCCACTACCACCAGATCCGCGAAGGGCGCGAGGAGGCGCGGGTTGACCATGGTAAGGGGTCCGCCAAGCACCACCACGGGCTCGCCCTCCTCCCGGTCCGTGCGCCTGGGAGGCAGCCCGAGGCCCTCGAGCAGGCGGATGAGCGAGCCTAGCTCCAGCTCGTGCGCCACCGAGACGCCCAGGGCGGTAAAGCTCCCCACCGGATCCTGAGACTCCCAGGCCCGGAGCCGGATGGGCGCCCCCTCGCTTCCGGGGGCATCGGGCAGAAACACCCTCTCGACGCCCCAGCCGGGGCGACCCGAGACCTCCCTGTGCAGCGTCAGGAAGCCGAGCGACGACATGCCCACGCCGTAGGGCGCGGGGTAGCCGAGGAGCAGCCGGTGGGGGTGCTGTGTCCCCTGATGGCCTCGCTGGTGACCTCCGCTGGAGGGTCCTTGCTCGCGCGACAGGAGATTGCGCCCTTGGAGCGAGGTCGAGCTCTTGCTGGATTGGCGGGGCATGGCCCAGGGAGCCTAGCACGGCGTACTGATGATAAGTACGATCAGAGAGAGGCGCCCGTGGAGCTGGGGTGCGGCCTCAAGGCCCGGGCAAGGCGACGAGGCGGAAGCCGTCGAGTCCGAGCCCCGCCTCCTGCTCGGCCTCCTCGAGGAGCTGCCCGGGGCCTGTTCTTCTCACGGCGAGGTCCAGGGGGTAGAGCTTGATGCTCAGGCCGTCGGTGATCGCGAGGCGGCGACCGTCCGGCGAAGGCACCGCGCACATCGCCTCGTTTTGCACCTTGAGTATGAGGAGGACGTCCCCGTTTTCTACGGACCAGATCCGGACGGTTCCATCGTCACTCGAGGACACGAAGAGGTCAGTGCCTGGTACGAAGGCCACGGAGTTGATCCAGCGCCGGTGCCCGCGGTACTCGCGCAGCCGCATACCCGTCGAGAGATCCCAGAGCACGATGTGTCCGTCGTACCCGCCGGAGAGCAGCCGCTTGTCGTCGGGAGCGAAGGCGAAGGTGTAGGGGAGATCAGGATGGCCGTCGAGCGTCATTCTGCGTGCTCCCGTTCCGACGTCCCAGAGCCGAACGGTCCGGTCGGCGCCCGCTGTCACGAGGGTCTGCCCGTCCGAGGAGTAGGCGGGAAAGGACTGCCCGACGCCGTCAGACTCGAGTGTTCGGATGAGGACCCCTGTGCTCGGCTCCCAGAGCTTGGTGACACCCGGGTGACTGCAGGAGGCGATTGTCTTTCGGTCTGGAGCGAACCGGGCGGAAAAAATCCCGCGTTCGTCTCTGGAGATTTCTCGCGCCGAGCCGGAGGCGAGGTCGAAGACGGAGATGTTCCCCCCGCTGATCCTTCCGCCCGAGTTCACGGCCACCAGATGACGCCCGTCTGGGGTCAGGCTGACGCTGTTGAACTCGAGTGTGCTCCTGCCCAAGACACGACTTGGAGCCCTGGTCTCCACGTCCCAGAGCCGTATGTGCCCATCTCCGCCCGCGGAGGCGAGGGTCCGTCCGTCCTTGGAGAAGGAGAGGTCCCACAGGCGCTCCCTGTGCCCCTCGAGGATCGGGAGGCGCGGCTCCCGAAGGAGCCGGTAGAGGCGCAGCCGGCCGTCGAGCCCGCTTGATGCGAGGAGACCGGACTTGGCAGAGTAGGACAGGTTGCGCACGTACAGGTCCGGGGCGCCGATGACGTTGCGCAGGGAAAGGGTCGCAGCGTCCCAGATCCGGATGGTCTGATCCGCGCTGCCGCTGAAGAGCCAGCGGCCATCGGAGGACCACTCCAACCCCCAGACGGCCTCTTGATGTCCGAGGAGTGATTTTACCCCGGACCCTGAGGAGCTCTCCAGGATCTCCACAGAGCGAAGAAGCGTGGCAGCGGCGAGCGCGCTGCCATCAGGGGAGAATCGGAGGCGGGACGCTCTGATCCCGCGGCGAAGCCAACGCAGGGCGCCCGTTTCAACCTCCCAGAGGCTGACGCCCCGGTTGTCGCCCGTCGAGAGCAGCGCGCCATCCGGGGAGACGCTCCAGCAGTGCGCCTGCTCACCCGTGGCCACGGTGTGCAGCCGTGCGCCGGAGCGTGGATCCGCGAAGATGATCTGCCCGTCGCTCGTCGAGAGGCCGAGCGCTCCGGAGCTCGGCACGAAGGAGATTGAGCGGTCCAACCCTCCCGGCTGTGACCAGCGATAGCTCCTTCGCTCCACGGTGTCCCACACCTCGATCCGGTCCTTATCGCGGCATACGGCGAGCAGCCGACCGTCGGGCGACAAGGCCATGCAGGATCTGGACGGAGCGAGCGCCGAGGTCGTGGCGTGCAGGCGTTTTCGACCCGCAGGGTCCCAGATCTCCACCTGCCCGGTCTTGGTGCGGAGGGCGAGCCGGTCACCTCCCTCCGACAGGCCGAGGTCGAGGATGGAGGCGTCGGCCTCGTGGACCCACGCTGGCACGGCGAGGACATGCAGGCTGGCCTGCAATACTCCCGAGAGGGCCCTGGCCATGAGGTCGCTGCCCCCGGGAAACCTGGAGTCGCAGGCGCGGGCCGTCTCCAGCCCGAGCCTGTGACATGGGTGGCGGGCAGAGGCGGCGGCCGCGTAGATCCGGGCCTCGAGCATGCGCCGGTCCTCGATGAGCCGATCCGCCTTCTCCTGCAGGGCGACGGCGAGGTTGAGCTCGGAGACCTGCTCGCTCTGCTGGGCGCGGGATCTCTCTTTGGAGGCCTCGGCGCGCTGGGCTTCTGCCTTGCGGAACGCGGCGAAGAGCACCGCAGAGCTTGCAAGGATGATGATGAGGATCAGCGTGATCAGCGCAGAAACCGCCCGGTGCCGCATGACGAACCTTCGGAAGACCTCCCATGATCCGTAGGTGTAGGCGCTCACCCGTCCGCCGGTGAGGAAGGTCTGGACATCCTCGGCCATCTGCTTCGCGGTGTCGTATCGAGCGCGCCGATCCCGTGACAAGGCTTTCATGGTCACTGCGGCGAGCTCGGGCGGGATCGAACGATCGACCGACCTTGGCTGCCGAACGTGACCTTCGATGACCTCCCGGATGACGGCGAATGGCGTGGAACCATCGAAGGGAGGCCTACCCGAGAGCAGCTCGTAGAGCACCGCGCCCAGGCTCCAGACGTCTGACAGCTCGTCCACCTCACCTACTCGCCCGTTGGCCTGCTCAGGAGACATGTACGCCGGAGTCCCCATGGCCGCGCCCTCCACGGTCCTTGCGACCTCACCCCCCTTGAGGTCGCTGACCTCCCGCTCCAGCTCCGAGCCACGCAGATCTGCCTTGCCTCTCACCTTGGCAAGGCCCCAGTCGAGGAGCACCGTCTCGCCGAACTCTCCTAGCATCACGTTCTCGGGCTTCAGATCCCGATGCACCACGCCGCGGCTGTGGGCGTAAGCCACTGCCTGACAGAGATCCACGAAGTGGGGCAGCAGCGCGAGTCGTTCGGAAAGGTTGGAGGCCTGCCGGAGCCGTTGTGCGAGGGTTCGTCCCCGCACCAGCTTCATGGTGTAGTAGATGGTCCCGTCCTCGCGGCGGCCCAGCTCATACACCGGGACGATGTTGGGGTGCTCGAGCTGCCCCGTCACACGCGCTTCGCGCAGGAACCGAGCGGCCATGGGAGACAGGTGGCTCCGAGAGTCGCCTCGAAACTCTTCACCGGCCCGGGCGGAGGCCGAGAGCAGCTCCTTCATCGCGATCTCTCGGCCGAGGTGCGCGTCTTGGACGATCAGCACTCGGCCTATTCCACCGCGTCCTATCTCCGCCGCCTCGCGGCCACGAGGATAGACGTAGCGCCCGGAGGCCTCGTTGGTCACCTGCAATGCTCCGTCGTCGGCTGAAGCGACCGACGGATGCGGTTGCGTCCCAGTCGTCGGCAGCCTGTGGAGCTCGCCGGGCGCAAGCGTCGCCAGGAGCTCGGAGCCTTCCCCTCCTGGCTGCTGCATCGCCGCAGCTGTTCCATTCGCTTCGGCGTCCAAGGAGTCGGTGCCTCCAGAAGGCGCAGCCAGCGTGCCGGCGACCTCCGCTGGCGCCTTCAGCGTGCCGGCGTCTTTCGGAGGAGCAGCCAGCGTGTCGGCGACCTCCGCTGGCGCCTTCAGCTTGCCGGCGTCTTTCGGAGGAGCAGCCAGCGTGTCGGCGCATCCGGTTGTATCGGGTGGAGGTAGGTCCTCTCCGTAGGGCGTCTCGTGGGGCATTGGCTCAGGTGGGGCTAGCGGCGCCTTATCCGGGGGCCGCTCGGGAGGTCTTCCACCACGTATCCCTTCTCGGACAGGGAGTCCCGGATCTGATCCGCCCTCGAAAAGTCACCCAATCTGCGCGCCTCCGCGCGCTCGTCGAGCAGGACATGGATCTCCGGATCCACCGGGTCCTCCTGGGGAGGGAGGATGCCCAGCACCTCATCGACCCAGGAGAGGGCATCCAGGGTCTTCTGGGCGTGCCTCGGGCAGAGCTTTCCCTCGGACATGAGGTAGTTGGCCTGCCTGACCAGCTTGAACACCGAGGCGAGGCCGAGGGAGATGTTCAGGTCGTCCAGCATGGCGGCCCTGAAGGAGGTTCGGAGCTCGTTCAGCCAGGGGTCGATCTCCTCGACACAGGGCACCTCCTCGGAGACCGCCCTCAGGTTGCGCACGCACTCGTCCAGGCGGCGAAGGGAGGCTCGGGCGGACTCCAGCCCTCCCGGGCAGAGCCGCACCGGCTGGCGGTAGTGGGCCTGGAGCAGGAAGAAGCGCAGCTCCCTACCCGAGTAGCCCTGCGCGAGGAGGTCGGGCAGGGTCACGTAGGTGTCCTCGGCGTAGGTCATCTTCTTGCCGCCCTTGAGCACCAGCTCGCAGTGGAGCCAGTAGCGGGCCTGGGGCTCTCCGGTGAGGCAGCGGCTCTGGGCGATCTCGTTCTCGTTGTGCGGGAAGATGAGATCCGTGGAAGCCGTGTGGATGTCGAACCGCTCTCCGAGCTGGGCGCGGGCCATGGCGCTGCACTGGATGTGCCAGCTCGGCCGCACGTTGCCCCACCGGCTCTTGTAGGTCAGGCCCTTGCGGATCTCTGCGAGGTTCGAGCGCCTCAGCAGGGTGAAGTCCCTCGGGTCGTCCTTGTCGTAGCGGTCGAGATCCACCGTGGCCCCGAGCTTGATCTTGCCGAGGTCTTTTCCAGAGAGCTCTCCGTAGGTCTCGGTCCGGCCTATGTTGAAGTAGACGCTCTTGAGCTTCTCGTAGGCGTGACCTCCGCCAACCAGCTCCTCGGTGAGCGAGATCATGTCCTCCACGGACTCGCTCGAACGGACATAGGTGTCCGCAGGCAAGAGGTTGAGCGCGGCCTCGTCTTCGTGGAAGGCCTGCTCGTTGCGCCTGCACAGGGCGTCCATGGGCTCGCCCGAGGCCTCTGCCGCGGCCACGGTGTTGTCGTCCCAGTCGGTGATGCTCACGACGTGACGGACCTCGTAGCCGGAGAACCGGAGGATGCGCCGCACGAGGTCCCCAAGGAGCATGCGCCTGAGGAGCCCCAGGTGGGGCCGGGCGTGGACCGTTGGGCCGCAGGAGTACATGGTGACGGGTTTGCCCCCCGACAGGGGCTCGAAGGCCTGGAGGCGCCCGCCCAGGGTGTTGAAGAAGGTCAGGCGGGAGACCTGGGCCTCGGGCTGCTCCGCGACCTGGAAGAGCGGCGTGGAGAGGTAGCGCTCTCCGCCGTCGGAGAAGATCGTGACGATGACCCCCGACTCGATCTGCCCCGCCAGCTCGCAGCAGACGTGCATGGCCGCGCCCGAGCTCATGCCCACGAGGAACCCCTCCTCTCTTGCCAGGCGCCGGGCCATCTCGTAGGCGGGCTGGTCG
>JAVEWA010000366.1:0-7034 GCA_034004785.1 Polyangia bacterium | reverse complement strand
TTCGAGGAGCTCTTCTTCCTGGAGGCGGCAAAGAAGGTCCGGGCGGAGACGAGGCTCCCCCTGGTGCTCGTGGGAGGGGTGTGCTCCAGGGAGGGAGTCACGCGAGGGCTGGAGGCTGGCTTCGACTTCCTGGCCCTGGGGCGGGCGCTAATAAGGGATCCGCAGTTCCCGCGCCGGCTGGAAAGGGGCGAGATCGACGCCTCGGACTGTGATCACTGCAACCGCTGCATCGCCGAGATGGACAAGGACGGGGTGCGCTGCGTCTGCCCGCCGGAAGGGGCCAAGACCCTGCCTAGCGGCGAAGGGTCCCCTTGATCTCCTTGAGCCGCTCTGGCACCCAGGACTTGAGCGGCTCGTCCTCTCCCTCGACCCGGTGCTGATACTCGAGCACCATCACCGCGCCGCCCTCGTCGCCGTGCTCCACGAGGGACTCGGCGCACTCTCCGATATCAACCCCCGCGGGTAGCTGCTGAAGGAGCCACTGGAGCTGGCCCTGGTTCCTCTGGGCGGCGGCCTGGCAGAGGGCCTGGAAGAAGTCTCGCTGGATTCGATCGAGCGGCTGCTCATAGGCCGTGTACTGGGCCAACCGGTTGGCTACTGCCTCTTCGACGGGCTGGTTGAAGCCAGGGTTCATCTGCCTGGTCGTCTCGTAGTAGCGAGCCCAGTAGGCCCCGGCCGCGTCGAGGTACCGCTGATAGTCCCCTGAGGTGGGATGCCGGAACTCCTTGAAGGCCCGGTCGGCAGCCTGCAGGGCCATCCACTCGCTCCAGGCCTGCTCGTGGGACATGGCGTGGATGCCGAGCCCCTGGTAGAAGAGCACCGAGGCCGCTCCCGGTTGAACTGCCACCAGGGAGCCGCAGTGGGGACAGGGGACGTTGCTGGCCATCCAGTACACCGGGTTCTGGAAGGGGGCGCCGCACTGGGAGCAAGTCAGCGGCTGCTGTACCTCCTGCTGCATCAGCTCGTAGAGCCGCCTTCCCCAGTCGGCCTGCTTGCGCATCTCGAGCCAGGCGTACTGCAGGTCGATGTGCTCCCTGAGCTCGTCACACTGCTGCCGCATCGCGTCCGCCACCGCGGACACCGCCATGTAGTCGGCGATCTCCAGGTCGTCGTCCTGGACGCCGTCCATCTCCTCGCTGACCTTGTCCCAGGACTCGCTGACCTTCTGATCGAGGCCTTGGAAGCGGCTCTGCACTGCGGTCATGGCCGTCCCCATGGGCCCTGGGTCCGTGGGGTACTGGGCGATAATCTGGTCGAGGCCGGCCTGCGCCTCGGCCAGGATCTCCTGCACCCGCTGGCCGACCTTGGCCACGAAACCATCCCACTTCTGCTTGATGGGCTGAACACGCGCCTGAAGCGCGGGGTTGAGCTGGGTCATCTCTCGTTCCTCCACTCGGGAAGCGGGCGGTCGAACCACACACCGGGCTCGCCGCTGTTTACGCGCCCGAATCTGGCTGGCAACGGACGCGGGCCTCTTCGCCTCCTGGGCGAGGAGGCCTCACGCCATCTGCTGCCCGCAGAAGGCGCACTGAAAATCCTTGTCGCTCAGCCTCGGGGCGCCGCACCACTGGCAGGTCAGCGCGCTGGCGGAGGCCGCCTTGAAGGCGCTTGGCTGTGGCGCTCCGGCTGCGAACACGTTGCCGAACATCCCCTGCCGCTTTGGCAGCACCGCGTTGCGGTAGGCGTCCAGGAGCTCCTTCTCCGTCCTCTCGATCAAGGACAGGAGGCTCCGGTGCTTGAACTCGACGCCGCTCCCCGCATCCCAGGTATCGATGCGCTTGAGGGCGATCCGGTGCTCCTTGCAGATGCGCTGGACGACTGGGAAGAGCTCCAGGGCGGGAGCGCCCCTGAGCGGCCGCTGGGCCGCCCGCACCTGGGCACGCTCCTCGGGCCCGATGGGCGAGACTCCGTGCCTTGCGAGCAGCTCGTCCCAGGCCACAGAGGTGCCTGCGGGCTCCTCCACCTCGTAGGCTCGCCCAAAGGCCTCGGCGACCTCGGCCCTGAACCGGATCCACACCTCGTCGATGCGCTCGGCCAACCCCATGGGCTACAGGCTCAGATCGTCGTCCATGCCGGCGCCCTTGTACTTCTGGATGTACTGGTCTCGCAGGGTGCTCCAGCGCTGCGAGAGCTCGACGTCGGTGCTCATGCGCGGGGACCAGTAGGTGCCCCAGGATCCGTAGGTGGCTGCGTCCACGCCGAAGACCGCGCGGAGCTGTGCGTTCACGTCCATGCCCTGGGCAGCCCAGGCCTCCTGCGCGGCCATCACCTCGACGTATCTTTCGAAGCTGATGGGCTCGGCTCCACCCGCCGAGACGCCCATGGAGCCAGAAAAAGCAGCTCCGTACTTGTTTGCGATGACCATGGTGTGGTCCTGGCTCATCCTGTTCATCCACTCGCCGTTCACCCGGTCATACTTGGCCTTGTCCATGCCGAACTGCGCCAGGTAGCGGGAGACGTCCGCCGGGGTCGAGGTCGGCGAGAGCTTGGTAAAGCCCGACGCGATCTGGGCCCACTGCTCCACGGTTACCCCCTCGACGGGCATCAGGAGCTGCGGGTTCGCGGCCTCTGCCTGCGCGAGCCCCGCCTGCATCTGGCCTTGGCGCGCCTTGAGGGCGCCGTTGGTGAACTGCGCCTTCTGCCTGACCTCTAGCTCGCCTTCCTCGTTGGTGACGAGCTCACACCACTTGTTCAGGAAGTACTGGCTGGCAATCTCCCAGTGCCGGTCGTTCGAGAACCCCTGCTGCCGGATGGCCTGCTGCTTGCTCCCTCCCTGGGCCTCCGCCTCCTCTATGGCAAAGGCCTTCACCCAGTAGCTCACGGGATCTGCGAGGTTCATGCCCGCGAGGTCGATCCCCTGGGCCTCCACCTGGGCGATGAACTCCTGGATCTCCCGCCACTCCTGCTGGGCATAGGGCTCGTCCTCATCCGGCGCGGACGCAGCGCCACTCGCCGCTCCATCAGTGGCGGCCTGAGCTGCGGACAGAGCCTTCGGCTCGGAGCCGCCGATACCGAAAAGACGCTTGAAGAAGTTGATGATGGCCTGGATGAATCCCATTGTGCTCCTCACTCTCCTGGCCCCGCCTCTCGGGCATGGCCTGCTGTCTGCCGGTTTCGGTATGCCTCACTTGCTTGCGGTGACGTCCTGATTCTACGAGCTGTCCCACCCTCCCTGACGGCTGGCCCCGGGAGGGCCGTCACCCGCGTCGCCGGCGACACTAGCTCAGGGTCCCACAGAAAAACAATCGGATACTTGGGGAAGGTTCCCGGGGCTACGACGGCGCCGTTCCGTCCGGGCCGGGGTGATCTTTCTGGGCGTGTCCTTTTGTCCTTGTAGATGGCGAGCTGCTGCCTGAGGGCGAGGTTCTCGAGCACGAGATCGTCGCGCGATCGGAACACGGTGCGGACCAGCCAGACGACGGTGCGGATGAAGAGTCGGAACATCGCGGGACCCTGCCGAAGGTCGTCACGGAATTCAAGCGGCCGTGGGTGTTGGAATGGGTAGGACGAGGGGGAAGGTGCGGCGCGAGAAGGCGTCTGATTTCAGCACGGACGGAATCGTGGTGAACCACACCTGTCGTTCAAGGATGTGGGACGTTCCGCCGCCAGGAGACCAGGATAAATACGTTTACATATAAATATTGTTGATGCATTTTTTATCCACCATGGCAACAGAATCGGACGAGGCCGCTCTGGCGCTGTTCGCGGAGCACAACGGCACCCTGAGGACCAAACGGGCGCTCGCGCTGGGGATCCACCCGCGGACCCTGTACCGGCTTCGAGACGAAGGCCGGATCGAGAGGGTGAGCCGTGGTGTGTATCGGCTGGCCTCGCTGGCGACGCTGTCGAATCCGGATCTGGCGACGGTGGCGCTGCGCGTTCCCCGGGCGGTGGTGTGTCTGATCTCCGCGCTGGACTTCCATGGGCTCACCACGGAGATCCCGCGCGAGGTCCAGATCGCCCTGCCTCGCGGGACGCGCACACCTTCCATCGATCACCCGCCGATCCGGGTCTTCCGCTTCTCCGGCGAGGCGCTGACCGCCGGCATCATGGACGTCGACCTCGACGAAGTGAGCGTGCGGATTTACGACCCGGCGAAGACCGTGGTGGACTGCTTCCGCTTTCGGAACAAGCTGGGCATGGAGGTGGTGCTGGACGCGCTAACGAGATGGCGCGATCGGCGCATGGGCAAGCCGGCGGACCTGCTTCGCTACGCACGCCTGTGCCGGGTCGAACGAGTGATGCTGCCCTACCTGGAGGCCATGCTGTGAAGAAGGGCATCAAGAACGTGGCGGTGTCGGTGCACAACCGTCTGCTGCAGCGGGCAAAGGACGAGGGGCGCGCGTTCAACGAGCTCCTGCAGCTCTACGGGTTGAAGCGCCTCCTCTATCGGATCAGCCGGTCGGAGGATGCCGATCGTTTCGTGCTCAAGGGCGCGTTGATGCTGCCGCTCTGGGGTGATGGTATCGCGCGCACCACCAAGGACATCGATCTGCACGGCCGCCAGACGGCGACTGTGGACGAAATCGTCTCCGTGATCCGGAGCAGCGTGGCCGTCGATGTGGAGGATGACGGGCTGAGGTTTCCGGTCGACGAGGTCGCCGGCGACGAGATCCGGCTCGAGGCGAAGTACGACGGAGTGCGCGTCCGACTCCGTGCGTACCTCGGCAAGGCGGTCATCGCTCTGCAGGTCGACGTGGGGTTCGGCGACGTGATCAAACCGGCACCCTCCTCGATCACCTACCCCACGCTGCTGGACTTCCCCGCTCCCACGCTGCTCGGCTATCCACCGGAGACGACCATCGCCGAGAAGCTCGAGGCCATGGTCTCGCTGGACGTCCGGAACACCCGCCTGAAGGACTTCCTCGACATCTGGCTGCTCGCGCAGCGCCGCGAGTTCGAGGGGGCCCGCATCGTCGAAGCCATTCGGGCGACCTTCGAGCGCCGCGGTACGCAGCTGCCCACCGAGATCCCCGTCGCGCTCACCGACGGGTACCTCGACCTTCCCGCCCGTCAGCGGCAATGGCAGGCGTATCTCAAGAAGGGGCGAATCGAGGGCGCGCCGGACAGCCTCGCGGACGTTGCGCAGGTGATCGTGCGATTCCTCATGCCGGTGGTCGAAGCGGCGCGCGGTCTCGATTCTCTGCCTGGTCGCTGGCCTGCCGGCGGCCCGTGGCAGGCGGGCCCTCACGGCGCCCCAATGGCCTTGCTCAACCGATTCTGAGTCGCGATGCCGCTGGTATCGTTGCAGCAGGGTGGCGTCACGGTCGGATCCTCTGCTCCAGGTGCTCCATGGCCACATCGGGCTCCCGTCGAGCCCGCCCCCTCTCGCTCCTCCCCGGCTGGCATCGGACCCAATGCTCGACTTCGATGCCGACGCTTCCGAGGACGATTGGGACCATTACACTGCCTCACATCGCACGAGGGCTCGCTCTCACCTTGGGGAGGCCGCTGGACACGCCGCGCGCCCTCCACCGCGATCGCCCACCCCGAGCGCGTACGTGCCAGGCAAAGCTCAGGCCTACAGCCACAGCCACAGCCACAGCCCCTGGTCAGACGACAGCGCGCATCATTGAGCCTCCCAAGGGCCCTCACGGCTCACAGCGGCGCGACACCCAGCGGCGGGGCGACCCCCGTGCCCCGTGCCCCGTGCCAATAACAGGAAAGCCTCGCGGTGAAGCCTCGCGGTGAAGCCTCGCGGTGAAGCCTGAAGGGCGAAGCCTATGAGCCCGGTGCAAGCACCGCGCAAAGATGGCGCCCGACGATTATGGGTCCGTCCCGGCCCCTTTCCTGCCTGCCCCGCGGCCATTCCCAATGGATCTCACGCCGAAGATTACGAGGCCGATGAGCACCACGCTCAGCTTGCGCGCGCGGCGCACGAGCTCCATGAGCAGGCCCGTGGCCGGGTTGAAGCGGAGCAGCTCGAAGATCACCGTGCTGCCGAGCTCGTTGGCGCCCATCTGGGAGGGGACGAAGAAGAAGATCACGTACACGAGCAGGGAAGAGGCCTGCAGGAGCATGAGCGTGGCGAAGTCCGTGGGGTGGGCGATGAGGACGAGGATCACCCATATCTCCACGACCGCCATGGCCCTGGCCAGGAAGATCCAGCAAAAGGCCCTCCAGAAGGCCGCCGGACGCTCACGGTGAAAGGTCTTGGCCTGCTCGTCGGCCTTCCGGGCCCCTTCGATGATCCCCTCGATGTTCCGGATCGGGAGGCGGATGAACCGGATGGCCTTCATGAAGCGCTCGGCCATTCCCCACCTGATTGCCATGGCGAGGAGGCCCAGGATCATCGCCACCACGACCGTGACGACGATCGTGCCCCACATGAGCACAGGCGAGAGGTCCAGCCAGAGCAGGCCCACGCAGGCTCCGATGGCGATCTGCAGGAAGTTGGTGATGATGTAGAGGTAGTTGTGCAGGATCAGGGACGAGACGATGTCCGGCCCGGGGATCTTGCCCCTGAGCATCGCGCCCTTGACTGGCTCCCCGGCCACGCTGCCAGGGGTCAGCTCGTTCACGGCGAAGCCCACGAGGCCAGCCAGGAACAGGTCCAGCACCGAGGCGGTAGCGCGCTCCCTGTAGAGGAGGTCCTTCCAGGCGCAGGCCAGGAAGAACATGGAGGTGAGGCCCACCAGGATCACCCAGAGGAAGCCGAGCCCGATGTCCGTGAGGTGGCCCCATAGCTTGGCAGGCCCTACGTCGTAGATCAGGTAGCCCAGGAGGGCCAGGCCGAGGGCGAGGAAGATCAGGCTCAGCTTGCGCATTTGGTGCCGGGGGTTCACCGGGGGAATAGTCGTCCTCCCCTTGGCTGTCAAGGCACCCTCAAACATTGGCCAGCCCCTCGGACGTCCGCCCTCGGTCGCCACCCCTCGGACGTCCGCCCTCGGTCGCCACCCCTCGGACGCACCCCTCTGATGCTCCCCGGATGCTCTCCCAGGATGCTCTCCCAGGATGCTCTCCCAGGATGCTCTCCCTGGATGCTCTCCCAGGATGCTCTCCCGGGATGCTCGGTTGTCCTGCTGGAGCAGTCG
>JAVEWA010000365.1:0-7036 GCA_034004785.1 Polyangia bacterium | reverse complement strand
CCCACAACCACCATGGTGGCCCTCGAGGAGCTCTCGTGGGGAGGCGGGGCAGGGGAAGCTGTGACCGGGGGAATGGTCAGGGGGAGCTACTGCTTCACGTCCAGCGTCTGCTTCACTTCCAGCTACGGCTTTACGTCCTGGGCGGCGGCGTGGATCCCTCGGTCAGTCAGGGCCACGAAGCGCAGGGTGCCCGGCCCCTCGGGCCGCAGGGTCCCCTCCCAGGCCTCGGACGCGGAGCGGCGGAGGAGGGAGCGGAAGGCGAAGAGGGCGTTGGCCTCCTCGCGAGTCGCCTCCGCCAGGGCCCGGCTCCCCTGGCGGGCTGGCGGGAAGGCGAGGCCGCGGGGCCGGAAGCCCAGCTCCAGCACTGCCGCGCCCTCTGGCCGCTCGACCTTCCAGTGGAGGCCCTCTGCCGTGCGCTCTATCTTCGCGTCGAGGGGAGCCGGGAGAGGCACCAGGGTGGCCGGATCCCCGAGGAGGGCGTACATGCGCTCCTGATCCCGCCTCAGGCTCCCGAGCGAGATCCTCTTCTCGAGGCTCCCCTCCGAGCCAAGGAGGGCCTGCTCCACCAGGATGTTCTCGCCCGCCCGCGCTCGCCTCTGGGCCGCGAGCCACATTCGCCCGAGGCGGCGCTCACTCCTGCCCATGGCGCGCGCAACCTCCACGCCGGTGTAGTAGTTGGTCACTGGGTGGCTCTCGGTGGTGGCCGCAACCACCGCCACCGGGCCCGAACCGGCAAAGAGCAGCCTCTCCGCGAGGGACTGCCGCTCGCCGTCGAAGCGGCCGCTCGAGCAGGTGAGCACCACCATGGGGGGAAACACGCGCCCGGGCTTGTCCAGCGGGAAGGCGTCCTGCACCCTGTAGTCGAAGGACCTGCCGCCCAGAGCCATGGAGTGGAAGGACTCCTCCCTGCCGTGGCCAACCATGAGGCCCATCAGCGCGGGCCGCCCGAGGCGCGCGTTCCAGGCCTCCACCTGGCTCTCGGGCCAGCCGCAGAGCGCGTGGCCAGGGTCGCCGCTCTGGAGCCAGGGCTCGGCCCAGGCCGGCAGCTCCCCCTGGGCCACGGCGACGAGGGCGCTCGTGGCCAGGGAGTCCACCAGGGGGCCATAGCCTGGCGCGCCCGCCCAGATGGGGAGCTTCAGCCCCCCCGCGTCCGGGGCCTGCTTCTCAAAGGCCAGGATCTTTCGGGCCACCAGCTCCGCCTCCCGGGCGGTCCTCGCGGGGATGCGGCCGAGGGGCACCTCTGGCCAGCCGTCGCCGTCGAGGTCGCCCCAGAGGGCGTCCGCCGCAAAGGTCTCCCTCTGGCCGCCGTGCCACCTGTAGAGCCTCGACTCCCTCGAGGGCACGGCCCAGGGCTCGCTCTGGGCCCCGGCCCTCCAGTCCCCCACGAGGAGTAGGAACTGCGGAGGTTTGCGCCTGGCGTCCGCCATGGCGAGGCTCACCGGCCTGGTGGTCACCTCGACCTCGAAACCCTGCCCTCGGCGGTGGGCCACGAGGGGCGCGATGGCCCGCTCGAACATGGGGCGAGTCACCACCAGCATGCGGGGGCGGGGGGGCAGGGGGGCCTCTAAAGGCGTCAGCCCCTCGGCGGCCTGCGCGCCCCTTGCGGGCCGCGCGCGCCTCTCGGCCTCCTCCCGGCGCCGCGTCGGCTCGGCCTCCTCCCGGCGCCGCGCCGGCTCGGCCTCCTCCCGGCGTCTCGGCGGCTCGGCCAGAGGATCCCCCAGCCCAGGACCAGTCTTCGCCTGCCCCTCGCGCATCTCCCCGACTGGCGGCTCTCCCTTGGGCCGGGGCCCCGCCCCCTGCCTGTCACAGGCGGGCTCGAAAAGGAGCGCCGCGAGGGCGAGCGAGACGAGAACCTTGGGGGCGAGGACAGCCCAGAGGAGACCGCGCCCCCTGGCGCCCGGGTGAAGCATGCGAGCCATTGCCGGGCATCCTACCGCAATCGGGGATGGAGTGAACCCTGATCCTGCCTCGGCGAAGGGGCGGGCAACGTGAGCGCTTCGCAGCCCTAATGACACTCGGCGCCTCGGCCCCTCGGAGACGGGGCATGTCGCATGCCTGCTCCAGCGCCCTTGGACGAGAGGCCAATCGCCTGCATTTTAGAGGCGATTTCAGCGGAACAGGTGACAAACCAGCATGGCGGGCACTCAGAAATGCCTTGTGCGACTGAGCGGCTGGCACTAGGTTCGGCTATGTATTGCTTCTAGGTGTCGGGTATTTGCTGCTTCTGAAAGGCGCCAGCTCCATGTCGGTCGATGCCATGATCGAGCACTTGCGGGAGCGGGCCAGGGCCCGCGAGCGCGCCCGGGAGTCCTGCAGAGCGGAGCTGCGCGCCCAGTTGCCAGCCCTCGTCCGCGTTCTTACAGATGGCCACGGGGCGCGGCGAGTGTTCCTCTTCGGCTCCTTGGCTTGGGGAGAGGTGGATGAGCAGAGCGACATCGACCTCGCGGTGGAGGGGCTCGCACCGGATCGGTTGGCCGCGGCGCACGGCGAGCTGATGCTGCTGGCGGTCTGCCCCGTGGATCTCGTGCGCATCGAGAGCTTGTCAGAGGCCTTCAGGCGGCGAATAGAGGACGAAGGCGAGGTGCTCCATGACGGGACCGCAGGGTGAAAGAGGCCGCCTCATCAAGCTGCGTCAGGAGATCCGGGCCGATCTCGACGCCTTCTCAGGGCATGTAGAGGCCGTGAGGTCGGCCCTGGGGAGGGGCGCCCTGGCCGAGGACGATCCCATGCTCGCGGTGATCGCGGTGGCGCTACATCACGCCTACGGGGCCGTGGAGAGCGCGCTCGAGCGGATCGCCAGGGCCTTCGAAGGCAAGCCGGAACCCACGGAGAGGTGGCACCAGGAGCTCCTCGATCAGATGTCGCTCGACCTTCCAGGGGTCCGACCGCTGGTCATCCGCCCCGAGACCCGCCGCTCGCTCGCGCTCATCCTCGCCTTTCGTCACTTCTTCCGGCACGCCTACGCCGTGCCCCTGGACCCCGTACGGATCGCACAGACGGGCCAGGCCCTGCTCTCCTCGGCGCCGCTCGTCACGACCGATCTAGGGGTCTTTGCCGATCGTCTCACCGAGGTTGCGGAGCAGCTCTCCTGAGGCACACCAATCGCATGAGGCGCCCCGAGCGAATCTCGCGCCCAGTGCGCCGGTCGTGTTCGCCTGCCTGAAGCCCATGAATCGTCCTTGGCGCCGGTGGCGCCGGTGGCGCCGGCGGCGTAAACCAGCCTGTCGCCCTGAAGCGCTGGCTAGCTTGGTGTCCCTGAAGCGCCACGGGCAGGCTGGGCGCCTCTCGCGACCGTCCCCCTGCTTACGTCCTTCCTTGTAGGCTCCTCCGTAGGCTCCTCAGTTCCGGGTCACGGGCTTGATGACCCAGTCGGCCCGGACTCCCGCGGCCCCGCCGCCGACGAAGCCGTCTCTCGTTGCGCTCTGGTCCGGCAGCACTCCTATCACCGAGAGGGGCCCTGGCGTGAAGGTGGCGCAGCTCGGGGGCGAGACAGGCGGGCTGGCGCCCTGCTTCTCGAAGTAGTCGATGAAGTTCGAGCAGCTCCCGAGGTCGCAGAAGCCGTCGCAGAGCGCCACCCAGCCCTCCCCAGTGGGAGTGTCGCACATGGTGGCGCCGGTGCTCGTCTCGTTCGACATGGTGCCGTCAAGGAGCGCCACCGCCCGGTGCACGGCGCCGGGCAAGAGCACGGTGCCCGAGGGGAAGGTGAAGGACTTGGTCGCCTGATCGCAGTCCAGCCGGAAGAGGACCGTAATCCCCCCTGCGTCCCAGACGCAGCTCCCGTTGTTCACCACCTCGATGTAAGTGGGCGAGCCGCCGAAGACCTCGTTCAGCCTGATGTCGGCGGCGCTGCAGCCCGTGCAGGCCCCGCAGTCCTCGGCACAACTGCCGCACCATTCGTGGGCACCGCAGACTCCGTTCCCACACTCTGCACAATAGGACATCCGCTCACAATCCACATCCTCGCAGTACTGGAGGCCATCTCCGTCGCCGTCTTCCCCGGGTCTACAAGTCTCGTCCGGCCATGATCCCCGGTATTCAAAGAACCAGGTATCATCCAAAAAGGAGCCGCTTTTCCCTCCGAACATGACGATTTGGGTTCGATCGACATCGAATACCATTTCGTGGGACGCCCGCGCCTCGGGGGTAATCGCGGGAAAGATCTGGCTCCACGTGATGCCGTCATAGTCCCAGGTGTCGTTCATGATGCCGGATGCGCTAGTCCCTCCGAACAGCATGATCCTCTCCCTGGTCGAGTGGTAGGCCATCGATGGTTGGCTGCGTGCCGGAGGAGACGTCGTCGGATAGATCGGCGTCCAGTCTGTCCCGTCATACTCCCATGTGTCGGCTCGAAGACCGTATATTGTATCCCCACCGAACAACACCATGATACCCGTGGCCGAATCGTACGCCATCTTGTAACCGTACCCACGATACGGTGAGGTAACAGTGGAGATCTGAGTCCAGTTGCTCCCATCATGTTCCCAGGTGTCGTTCCTCAGGCCGGATACGTCCACTCCTCCGAACAGGACGACTCTGCTTCTTGCTGGGTCGTATGCCATTGCATGTTGGTACCTTGCCGAAGGAGCGCTGGCAGGAAAAGCCTGACTCCAATTGAGTCCGTCATATTCCCAGGTATCGCCAAGCCGACCCGTTAGGTCGCCATACCCTCCGAACATCACAACGAGGTTCCTGGCAATGTCATATGCCATGGCGTGCCTTTCGCGTGCTTCAGGAGAACTCATCGTCGAGACATGGTGCCAGTGGGTCCCATCGAACTCCCATGTGTCGTTCACTATCACGCTCATGATGTCGATTTCTCCTCCGAACACTACAGTCCTGGCGCTTGCCGAATCATATGCCATCGAGTAGTTCCTTCGCGTGGAAGGACTGATTTCTGGAAGATGCTGACTCCAGATGCTTCCATCATACTCCCAAGTATCCTTGAGGTACGTGCTGTTGTGGCCGCCGAATGTCACGAGCCTGCCATTTGCCGCGTTGTATACCATCGCGTGACTGATTCGAGTCGGAGGAGAGCTTGGCGGCAGGATTTGGCTCCAGGTGCTCCCATCGTACTCCCAAAGATCGTTCTGTTCGCTGCTAGTGTAACCAGCGAAGAGCATCGTTTTTCCCCTGGCCGCGTCATAGGCCATCGCATGCCCCATCCGCAAACCGGGTGTATTGGCTGGAAAAACTTGGCTCCAGTTGCTTCCGTCATACTCCCACGTATCACCCAAGCGACCACCAGCGTTTCTTCCGCCGAACATGACGATCCTGCCCCTGGACGAGTCATATGCAACTTTCGGGAATTCACGAGCCGGAGGAGATGTCGGTGTGAAGACCTGGCTCCAGGTGGTTCCGTTGTACTCCCAGGTTTGATTCGAGTAGGCTGTTGTATACCCGCCGAACATGACGATCTTGCCCCTGGACGAGTCATAGGCCATCGCGTGACGCTCGCAGGCCTGCGGAGAGGCCGAAGGATAGACCCGAGTCCAGTTTCTACCATCATACTCCCATGTATCGTCGAGTTTGGCGCTTCCCACCCCTCCAAACATCACGATCCTTCCTCTTGCCGAGTCATACTCCATCGCATGATTGGAACGCGCCGACGGAACCGTGGGGGCCGAGATCCTCGTCCATTGGCTCCCATCGTACTCCCAGGTGTCACTGCGATTAGCACCGTCAGACCCTCCGAATACGACGACCCTCCCCCTGCCTGCGTCATACGCCATCGCATGGTTGGACCGTGCGTTGATTTCAGCAAGCTGCCACTCCCTCCAGTTTGGAGCCTCTGAAGTACATCCGCTCGAGCAACCGTCGTTGTTTCTTAAATTGCCATCATCGCACTGCTCGCCCTTGATCCAGTCGATCGTGTTGTTTCCGCAGACCTCCAGAGACAGGCAGTCCCCTCTGCAATCATCGCCTGCGATGATGTTTCCGTCGTCGCACACCTCGCCAGTGTCCATGACACCATCACCACATCGATGGTTGGTACAGCTCGTTCGGCAGGCATCCGGCTCCGTGTCCGAGTTGTTCGATCCGTCGTCGCACTGCTCCGGGCCGTTCGTGATCCCGTCGCCACAGTACAGGCTGCACCCGGACGTGTCGAACGTGCAGAGCGGTGTACATCCGAGCATCCCCGCGTAGAAGCCGAACTGGGCACAGGTCCTTCCATCCAGGTCGCTCATGTCACACTGCTCGGGGCCATTCCTGATACCATCACCGCAATGCTCCGTGCAGTTCGTCGTGTCGTAGGTGCAGCTCGTCGTACATGCGAGAGTGCCTCCATAGTAGCCCATCTGAAGGCAACTCCTCCCACCGAGCTCCGAGCCTTCGCATTGCTCGAAGCCTGTCTGGTAGAGACCATCCCCGCAGCGGCCAGCACACTGCGTCAGGTCAAAGGCGCAGCCCGATGTACAGTCGAGCGTGCCCGAGTAGTATCCAAAGGACTGACAGGTCATACCGTTCAGGAACCCTGGCTCGCATTGCTCGTAGCCCGTGTCTAGAGTCCCATCGCCACAGTGGCCAAGGCATCCAGCGGTGCTGTGCGTACAAAATGCAGAACAAGCAAGGTCACCGCCGTAGAAGCCGTAGTCGGTGCAGTCCTTTCCGCCCAGGTCCGTGCCGTCGCAGGCCTCGCCGCCGTTCACCTCGCTATCCCCGCAGCGGCCCGTGCAGAGGCTCGTGTTGTGAGTGCAGCTCGGCGAGCAGGAGATGGTCCCGCCGTAGAAGCCGTAGTCCGTGCAGTCCTTCGTCCCGAGCTGGGCCCCGTCGCAGAGCTCGTTGCCGTTCAGGAAGTTGTCGCCGCAGCGGCCCGCGCAGTTCGTTAGGTCGTGCGTGCAGTCGCCGTTGCAGCCGATAACTCCGCCGTAGAACCCGTAGTGAGTACAGTCCTTCGTACCGAGCTGGGCCCCGTCGCAGAGCTCGTTGCCGTTCAAAAGGTTGTCGCCGCAGCGGCCCGCGCAGTTCGTTAGGTCGTGCGTGCAGTCGCCGTTGCAGCCGATAACTCCGCCGTAGAACCCGTAGTGAGTACAGTCCT
>JAVEWA010000364.1:0-7038 GCA_034004785.1 Polyangia bacterium | reverse complement strand
GCCGCCGGGCCGCCCCGAGGGAGAGGTCGATTATCCGGCCGCGGCCGAAGGGCCCCCGGTCAGTGATCCGCACATCCACCTCGCGCTGGTTTCGAAGGCTCGTGACCCTGACGATAGTACCGAAAGGCAGGGTCCGGTGGGCCGCGGTGAGACCGTGCATGTCGTAGATCTCGCCCGAGGCGTTCCGCTTCCCGTGGAAGGGGCGGCCATACCAGGTGGCGAGGCCGTTCAGGGGATCGGCCGGCAGGGGAACCGATCTTGCCCCCGCGGGGCGATGACCCGCGGGGCGATGACCCTCGGGGCGATGACCCGCGGGGCGATGACCCGCGGGGCTCGCCGCGCCCTGGTCCTGGGTGTTCTTCTCTCGAGGGGACGCCGCGGGGGGGAGCCCGGAGCGCCCAGCATGCAGCCGAGAGCCGGCTGGGGCTCCGGTCACCACGGTCCAGCGCCCGCGGGGTCGCCGGTCATCCGTACCTGCACCCCCATGGGCGATGCAGCCCGAGCCGAGGGCCGCGAACATGACCGTGAGGACCAGGCGGGACATTTCCGTTCAGCATACGGTGACAAGGCCCGGGGCGCAAAAACGGGGAAGCGGCCAGGCCCTGCGGGGGAGCGGCCAGGCCCTGCGGAGGAGCGGCCAGGCTCTGCGGGGAAGCGGCCAGGCCCTGCGGGGAAGCGGCCAGGCCCTGCGGGGGAGCGGCCAGGCCCTGCGGAGGAGCGGCTAGGCTCTGCGGGGAAGCGGCCAGGCCCTCCGGAGGAGCGGCCAGGCCCTGCGGAGGAGCGGCTAGGCTCTGCGGGGGAGCGGGCCCCCAGGGACGGGTTGGCTCGAGCAGGCCCCTACTCGCCGCTACTTGGCCTTGGGCTCGTTCGCCTTCTGCGGCGGCGACGCCGGGGAGCGCCTTCGGAGCCCTGCCGGGCGGGCTCGGAAGACGCAGGCGGCGGCGAAGGCTTGCGCGGGGCCGGCTCCGTCCGGGATTGATACGAGGAGCGATTGCGCCCGGACGGGCGCTCGGGCTGTGTACGCCCAGACGCCCGGTCGTTCCTGGGTCTCTCCTGGCGGTTCGCTGCCTCTCCCCTGGGAGGCCCGCCGCCCCTCGTCCCCCGGGCCTGCCAGGCGGATGGCCTGTCCCGGCTGCCCGCGGCTCCTGGTGACGCGACCACCGCGGCGGGAGAGTGGTAGGGGTGATCCAGCAGACGAGGGATCGTCTCTCCGGTGAGCCGCTCGATGTCCCTCAGGTAGTCCCCCTCTTCGGAATCGCAGAATGAGATGGCCACGCCCCGATGCCCCGCGCGGCCAGTGCGGCCCACCCTGTGCACGTAGCTCTCGGGCTCGTTCGGCAGATCGAAGTTGATCACGTGGCTGATGCCGAAGACGTCCAGGCCCCGGGCTGCCACGTCGGTGGCCACGAGAACGCGGGCCTCGCCATCCTTGAACCGTGAGAGGGCCCGGGTCCTGGCGTTCTGGCTCTTGTTGCCGTGGATGGCCTCGGCCACGATGCCGGCCTGCTCGAGCTGCCGCGCCAGCCGGTTGGCGCCGTGCTTGGTGCGGGTGAAGACCAGGGCCCGCTCAACCTCGGCGCGGCGCAGGATGTGAACCAGCAGATCCCGCTTGTCCGAGCGCTCCACGAACATCACCTGCTGATCCACCAGCTCCACCGTGACCACCTCCGGAGTCACCTCGATCTTTGCGGGGTTCCGCAAGAAGGCCTCGGCGAGCTTCACGATGGGTGGCGGCACGGTGGCGGAGAAGAGCAGGCTCTGGGGCTGCCTGGGAGCAGGGGGCAGGAGCTTGAGCACGCGCCGGATGTCGTGGATGAAGCCCATGTCCAACATCCGGTCCGCCTCGTCGAGCACGAAGTGCTCCACGTCTCCGAGATCGAGGAGGCCCTGGCCGTGGAGGTCGAGGAGCCGGCCGGGAGTGGCCACCAGGATGTCCACCCCCCGGCGCAGGGCCTCGACCTGCGGCCCCTGGCCGACGCCGCCGAAGATCGTGAGGCTCCGGTGTGGAAGGTGCTTGCCGTACCTGATGAAGCTCTCCCCGATCTGCGCGGCCAGCTCCCTTGTGGGAGAGAGGACCAGCGCCCTTATCCGCCGGCGCCCGGCGCGGTGGGGGTGCTCGGTCAGCCTCTGGAGGATGGGCAGGGCGAAGGCGGCGGTCTTGCCGGTGCCGGTCTGAGCGCAGCCGATCACATCGCGGCCCTCGAGCAGGAGCGGCACGGCCCTGGCCTGGATGGGAGTCAGCTCTGCATAGCCCGACTCGGCCACGGCTCTCAGCAGTGGCTCGATCAATCCCAACTCGCTAAATGATGTCACGAAATGTAGCCTACTCCCTGGGGGGCGCTGGGGCCCTGGCCGGTCGCTCCCCCGCCTCGGGCTCGGGCCTCGGGAGCCCTTCGCCCTTGCCGCCACGGTCATGCTCGGTGACGAACCAGGCCAGCTCGGTGTCTCCGAGGGGGCTGGCTATGACGAGCTTGAACCAGCGGGATTTGGCCGTGATGAAGGGTCGGCCACCGACCTGCCTGGGGAAGAGCACATGGTAGAGGCGGTGGAACACGGTCACGTAGGGGAAGTGCACCCTGTGGACCTCTGTCACCGAGATGTTCGACACGACGAGAGGGGTCACCCGAGTGCCGCGGTCGTCCACCAGGGTCAGACGCCATATGGTCTCCTTGCGATCGAAGTCGTTCCAGGCCGGATCCGCGGTGCTGGCCGCCATCAGAAACTCGTGGCGCGCCCCCACCTCGGAGAGCCGCTTGGCGAGAAACCGCCTCCGCTCTCCCCTGCTCAGCCGATAGTCTTGGGCGTGCTGGGCGGCATGGACAGCCGCCATCTCGGCCGAGAAGTAGGTGACGTTGACCTCGAGGTTCGTGTCGAAGTGCTTGATGATGCGGCGCTGGCGAGTCCAGCGCTTGAGCACCTTGGCGTACTCGTCGGCCTTGTACTCTCTCTTGGGCGTCCCGAGGTCCACGGCGGGCTCGCGCATGCAGCCTCCGCCGACAAGGAGCACGAGAGCAGAGCAAGCGCAGCCCTCGAGCCAGAGGGCGGCCCCACGAAAGGAGCGCGGGGCCCGCGGGCTCATCTGAAATCCTCGCGCGAGAAGAGCGCCACGAGGGGAGCCTCGGCCCTCACCGCCTCGGCCCCGCCGTCCTCCTGGCGATCCACCAGAGCCACCGCGTGGACTACCTCCAGGCCCCACTCCCTGGCCCTGGAGATCGCCTTCAGGGTGGAGCCGCCGGTGGTGATCACGTCCTCGAGGATCACCACCGGCATCCCCTGGACGAGGGAGGCGGTGCCCTCGAGCCACTGCCCGGTCCCGTGCTGCTTCGGCTCCTTGCGGATGTAGAAGGCGTTTCGGGCCCGCGGTCCGAACTGGCTCATCAAGGACGTGGCGCTCGCGAGGGGATCGGCCCCCACGGAGATGCCTCCCACCGCCAACGCCCCGGGAGCGCGCTCCTCGATCAAATGGTTGAACAGGAACCCCACGAGGAAGTGGCCCTCGGCGGTGAGCACGGTCTGGCGACAGTCGATGTAGAAGTCGCTCTTTCTACCGGAGGCGAGCACCACGTCGCCCTTGCGGTAGGACAAGGTCCTGAGCAGGTCTAGGAGGCGTTGGCGGCGAACCGTGAAGAGGTCGCTCGGCGAGGTGGGCATCATCTATCCCGATCAGCGGCTACCGGCGCTGGACCTTGCGCTTGCCAGCGGGCATCTTGGGAGGTTTGGGAGGCTGGCGCGCCTCGCGAGCCGAGGGCGTTTGAGCCTTGGAGCCGCCCGGGCGGGCAGGAGCCTGGGGCCTTGCTGGCGCGGGCTTCGCAGGCGCGGGCTTCGCGGGCGCGGGCTTGGCAGAGGCGCCCTTGCCTGACGGGGCTTTCGCGAGCTCGGGCCTGGCGGGCTCGGGCCTGGCGGGCTCGGCCTTGGCGGGCTCGGCCTTGGCAGGCGCGGGGCGCGCAGCCTCGGGCCGCTGTGGCTCGGGCTTGGCAGGCGCGGGACGCGCCGCCTGCGCCGCGGCGCGGGCGCCCACCGAGGCCGGACGGACGGACCTGCTCGCGGGCCTGGGGGGCGCGACGGGCAGCTCCCCGCTGGAGGTCTCGAAGCCGCCCATGTCCACGTTTCCCTTGAAGGAGGCGCCGTCCACTATGATGAAACGCGGGGCAGAGATGTCCCCAACCACGCGCCCCTCCTCGGTGATTTGCACGCTGTTCGAGGCCTTGATGTTGCCAACCACCACGCCGCTGACGATTGCGTCCCTGACCTCGATGTCCGCAAGGACGATGCCGCTCGGCTCGATGATCAAGGTCTTGGTCAGGTTGATGCCGCCCTCCACCCGACCGAAGACCGTCAGATCCTCGTCGCCCTGCAGGCTGCCCTTGACCACGGATCGCTCGCCAACGACCGTCATGATCTCGCTCATCTGGAGTACCCTTTCCTCTCGCAAGGCGCCTTCGGCCATGCCTTCCTAGATGTCCATGTCCACCGAGCCCTTGAAGATCGCGCCGTCGGCGATGAGGATCCTTGGGGCCTTGATGTCGCCAACCATGCGTCCATCCGACTTGATCTCCACCTTGTCCGAGGCAGCGATGTTGCCGGTGACCTGGCCGCTTATGGTGACTGTCTGGGTCTCGATGTTGGCTTCGACCACGCCCGAGTTCTCGACGTAGAGGTTCTCTTTCAGCGTGATCTTGCCCTTCACGGTCCCCTGGATCGTGAGGTCCTCTTCGCCCAGGATCTCGCCATCGATGACGATGGAGCTGCCGATGATGGTGTTGGCCATATCCTTGTCTCCTAAGTAGAGTGCCGATTTCCCAGAGGCGCCTCAGCGCGGCTCGACCACGCCTGGAGGGAGCTTTACGTCCATGTCGATGTGACCGCGGAAGCGCGCGCCGTCCTCGATGATCACCCGCGGCGCCCTGATGTTGCCCACCACGCGCGCGTTCGCAGCGACCGAGACGCTCTGCGCCGCCGTGATGTCCCCCTTCATCTCCCCCCGGACCGTGAGGTCCTGGACCTCGATGTCCGCCTCCACCACCCCGGTCTCCTCGATGCTGAGGTGATTCTTCAGGTTGATGGTCCCCTCGATACGTCCCTCAACCAGCAGGTCCTCGCCGCCTGACAGCTTGCCCCGGATGGTGATGGCTCTGCCGATAACGCAGGGTCCTTCGTTTGCCATGTCTTCGGAACTCCTTGGCTGTGCTGCAAAATCCCAGGCATGGGGCCAGATGAGCCCCAGGGATTCGTCGAGGCGGGACGCTATCAGCGCCGGCTTGGTCCTGTCAACTGTAGTCACCGCCGTTGTCACCGCTGCCCGTAGTCACCGCTGCCACCTGCAGGGCCTCGGGCCCGCCCATGGGCACAGGGCGGCGCGCCCTCGGCGGCGTGCTATAATCCTTCCGTCCATCCTGCGGCGATGGTACGAGCCCTGGGAGGTCGTGCCCGGTGTCCCGGAACAACTGGTTCGAAATCTCGAACGAAGGCTGGCGCCGGATGAACGCCGGGCGCCCCCTCGGCTCCCTCCTCAGGGAAGGGATCCAGAACTCCCTCGACGAGGAGGTGAGCGAGCTGACCGTGGAGGTGGGCCCCGAGGTCATAGTCATCGAGGACGACGCGCCCGGGGGGTTCCCCCAGGACGCCCTGGTTTACACGGTCTTCCTCACTGACAAGGAAGACTCGCCCACAAAGCGGGGGCGCAAGGGTAGAGGGCTCAAGGAGCTGATCTCGGCCATGGACTCTGCCAGGGTGGAGACCATCGGCCGCACCATCGTCTTCGACGAAAGCGGCCGGCACTCGGAGACCAACGACCGCAGAAGAGGCACCAGGATCTCTCTGTGGCGCCCGAGCACCCCCGAGGAGGTCCAGGCCGCGCTGCAGGCCCTCTCCCTCGTCATCCCGCCCGGCGGAGTCACGTTGCGCGTCAACGGACGGCGCGTGAAGAAGCCCCGCCTGCACCTGGTGCTGTGGGACTGCCAGCTCGAGACAGTGCTCATCCAAGGGGGCGTCGAGCGCATCATCGAACGCTCCACCCGGGTAGAGCTCTATCACACGAGGAGAGGCGAGCAGCCCCACCTCTTCGAGATGGGCATCCCGGTGGAGCCCCTCGGGGTGCCCTGGCACGTGGACGTGCAGCAGCGGGTCCCCCTCGCGGATCAGCGCGAGGCCGCAACCGAGCACTACAAGCTCCTGCTCAAGTCGCTCCTGCTCGAGAGCCTCGTTGGCCAGTGGCTGGATCGCCGGGATCTCCGCGCAGAGTGGGTGGAGGAGGTGATCGCCAAGCAGATGGTCTCAGATCGGGCGCTGGAGCAGTACATCGTCCAGGTCTTTCCCCGCGGCGCCCTCCTCGGGGGCGCGCCGAGGGTGAATGACCGCGCGCGCCAGCTCGGCGGCGCCGTGGTCGATTCGACGGCCATGCCGAGGGGGCTCTTCTCCGCGCTGACCCGGGTGATGGAGCGGGCCGAGGACTTCGTCCACCGCCGGGAGCGGGAGTTCAACGAGAAGCCGGTGGAGCCAGACGGGGCGCAGCGCCGCTTCGCCTTCTTCGTGCGCTACCTTGGAGAGCGGCTCCTCGGGCGCCGTCTGCAGGTGGTCTTCGTGCGGAAGGAACCGACCATGGACGGCCTCGTGGAGGACGCGGCCTTCGACGCCGCGACCGGCGTCATGAAGCTCAACACCATGGGCAAGATCGACTTTTCGAGCCCCCTGTCTCCGAGCACCCTCGGGGTTATCTTCCACGAGCTCGCACATCACTTCGTGGCAGAGCACGACCAGCGCTTCATAGAGCATCTACAGAACATCGCGGGGCGGGCGGCGAGCCTGCTGGCCAGCATGGACCCGGCCAGCCTCTCGCGCCTCCTGGAGAACGAAGACTGATGCCCACCGACGACCTGCCATCCCCCTCCCCTCCTCCACCCGAGGAGAACGAGCCCGAGGCGCCCCGAGAGGCTCCTCCCGAGAACCCCCGCACCCACCCCGACTGGCAAGATCCAGCCTGGGTGGCCCCGACCTGGCAACGCCCCTCATGGGAGGCCCCGGACTGGCAGCGCCCGTCCT
>JAVEWA010000363.1:0-7075 GCA_034004785.1 Polyangia bacterium | reverse complement strand
CTGCACGCCGGCATCGAGCCCCCGTCCGTGCCGATCCAGAGCTACTCGCACAGGCGCCCCATACCCAGCCAGATCATAAGGGCCACTGACGGCACCCTGTATCTGGCCACGGTGGGCCGGGCCGTCATGCGCTGGGACGAGGAGGCCGAGCGTTGGCGGGACGCCACCTGGGCCCTGGACCTAGATGAGGGAGGGCTGTCTCCCCTCTCCTGGTCCCTGACCGCCTACGATCCGCCGGGGTCCGGTCCGGGCGGCGGCCAGGGGAGTGGCGGCATCGCCGCTGGCTACGTGAGCCCCAAGGGGCTGGTGCCCCCCTGGGCGGTGGAGCTCTTCGGCACGGAGCTCCGCACCAAGGCCTCTTCGGACGCGAGCCCGGTCCCGGTCGCCACCCCGCCCGAGGCGCGCTTCGCCGTGGACCTTGCGGTGCGAAAGGGCCGCCTGGTTATGGCCACCCTCGGTCAGGGCGTATGGGAGCTGGACCCGGACTCTCGAGCCCTGGCGCCCCTCGGCCCCGACCCCGCCCCCCCGGACCTCTGGGCCCTGGACGTGAGCCCCAAGGGGACTCTCGCCGCCCTCGGCCGGGCGGGCGACGCCTGGGTCCAGGGCAAGACGGGCTGGCGCCAGGTGCGCTGCGGCGGCGCCTCGGGTGGCCACGGCGGGGACCCCTGGCCCGGCGCGGACCTGCGCTGGGCTGGCGATCGCCTCAGGGTCGCCGCCGGCTCCACCATCGAGGACTTCTACCCCAAGGCCGTCGCCTGCCCCCCGAGGGGCGGCGCCCGGGTGCTCCTCGCCTTCTCGCAGCACGTGAACCTCTACCACTCCTACCGGGGCGACACGAACACCGACGACGGCTTCGGCAAGGACATCCGGGTCATCAGGAGCACCCTGGATATCTTCGACCAGCACCCGGGCTTCCACAACGACTGGGACATCGAGAACCTCTTCTCCCTGGACGACTGGCTCCCTGCCTACGCCCCGGACATCCTCGAGGACATCTCCAGGCGGCTCCTTTCGGGCCAGGACGGCATGAGGCTCATGAGCTGGAACAACGGCCACGTGGCCCTCGAGACAGCCGAGGAGCTCGGCCAGTCCGTGCTGCGGGGCCTCGCGAGCCTCGAGGCCTTCGCCCCCGGCCTCTGGACCCCTGGAGTCCAGCCCCAGGAGAACAGCTACACGCCGGCCCACCCTGCTCTCTACCGCTCCCACGGCGTCGAGTGGATCACGCTCTTTTACAGCGCCACCTCGTTCACCGCCTTCCGCCAGGAGGTGCCCCTGACCCTCGGCGAGGCCCACGGGGTCCTCACCCTGGCGAGCGACCTCGGGCCCGAGACCATGACCCTGGTGCCGGTCTATCACCACGGCGACGTAATGGATCACGGGGGCCTCGCCACCTGGCTCCGGCAGCTCCACGCAAACCTGACCGGCACCGCCGTCCTCGTCATCCACTTCGACGCCGACAGCGAGACCTGGGAGGGCTTCGAGTCGGAGCTGGCCGACGTGGAGGCCATGGACGCACCTTGGGTCGTGCCCGCACGCCTCCAGGACATAGTGGCGGAGGTGGCGCCCTCGAGCACGGTGACGGTGCGCAGGGATCTGGCTGACGGCGCCTTCGACGGCTTCTCCTCCTGGACCGAGAAGCCCGTGAACCACCGCTTCTACACCCGCGTGGCTCGCTCGCGCCTCGCCTCCAGGCGCGCTGAGCTCCTGTCTGGCTATGCCCCCAGCGGCCAGGTCCAGGCCTCCCTGGACGCGGCCCTCGACGCCCGGCTCCGCACCCTCTCCACCACCCACTTCGGCCTGGCCAACCCGAGCCTGCACATCGAGCGGGAGATGGCGGGGGAGGCCGTCTCGAACGCCGCCGAGACCCAGGCTGCCTCGGCCCTGGCCGCCGTGATACGCCAGCGCCAGGACATTGTCGGCCCCCTCGCCTTGAACACCGAGGCCGCCCCCGTCACGGTGCTCATGCCCGTGGCCATCACGGTGGAGGGCGGCGGCGCCGGCCCAGAGCCAGCGCTCCGCACCCTCGAGTCGGCGGATGGCCGGAGGCAGTGGCTCGCCGGCGCCCTCGACGCCGACGCCACCGCGGTGCTCACCCCATCGTCGCCCGTGATGATTGACGCCGAGGCCCCGGACGCGGGCTGGGCGCCGCACCCGACCGACCTCTTGCCCCTGGAGATTGCCGGCCCCCGCCTGAGGGTCGGCGGCGAGGACCGTCGCCCAGAGATCACCCACGTGGCCCGGGTCATTGGCGAGGGTGGAGAGGTGGTCACTATTGAGGGCCGCTGGAGCCCCACCTCGAGCGGCCTTCTGCGCCTCGACTGGATCCGGCTCGACGCCGACCCGGGCGCCTGGTGGGTGGAGGCCACGGTGAACCTCCCGACCCTCCTCGGCGAGGAGCTGAGGTGGTGGGAGGAGATGTCGCCCCTCGAGCTTCTCGCCCCCGAGGCCGCGGCCTGGGAGGTGGAGCGCCCCCTGGTCACGGGCGAGGTCGCGCGCTACGACGTGACAGGACCCTTCGACGCCCTCAACTCCCACGCCGCCGACGGTTGGCTGCGCCTCCTCGGCGACGGCGCCGCCTCGGGCCCCTCCATCGCCACCCACGCCCCCATGCGCTCGGCCCCCGCCTTCGCGCCCATCCGGTTCGAGCTCACGGACTCGGGCAACCTCGCGGCCCGCCTGGCGCCCTTCGGCGCCCTGTGGGGCGAGCTGCTCGACCACGACGCCGCCTCGGGCCTCGGCGCGGGAGTGGCGGAGATGGCCACCCGCCTGGTGGCGCCTCAGCTCCAGCCCACCGCCCCGGCCTGGAACGGCCGCACGGTCTGCTTCCTCCTCAGGATCCAGCCCCACACCGCCGACGGCGACCTCCCCCGCCTCGCCGCCGCCAGGGACGGCCTGCTCCTCGTGGACGGCGTGGGCCGCACGCTCTTCAGGGAGGGCTGCCTGTAACGCAGGCACTCATCAGGACGTCGGAGGTCCGCAGCCAGGCGCTCACTGACACTCCGTCGCGCTCGCGCAGTCTGGATCCTCGCAATCGGTGCGACCGTCGCAGTCGTTGTCGAAACCGTCGCCGCAGTCCTGCTCAACGTACACACCTAGCTCGCAACACCTGCCGGAAATGCACCTGAGCCCTCCTGGGCCGCATGGAGCGCCTCCGCAGTTGGGATCGGCGCACCCGACAAGGCCGTCGCCGTCACGATCCTCGGTGTTCCCCGCGAGGCAGATCTCGTGCGGGGCGCACTCGGGCACCAGGTTGCAGTCGGGATCGTCGCAGTTGACCAATCCATCCCCATCCTCGTCCTCTCCTAGCGGATCGAGACAGTCCTCCTCGGGATACGCGGACTGATAGGCGAACTCCCATGTCTCGAGGTGATCCGTTCCTCCAACCATTACAAGCACCCTGCGTCGAGCGTCGTAGCAGCCTGCGGGCTGCTGCATGGGAGGAGGTGTGAGGGCAGGAGCAAGCAGGCGCCAGCTCGTTCCGTCCCACTCCCTCGTGTCAGAAAGGTTTCCCGATGGGCCCTCACCTCCATGCTGGGTGATCAAGCCCCTGGCCTGGTTGAAGAACAGAATTGCCTTGCCTCGACCGACCGAGGCGTGGTCAGTGCCCACCTCGAACCAGGCATCCTCACGGAACTCCCAGAGATCATAAGTCAGCAGAAGGGTGGCCATGTTTTGGGGTATTGCCCCCCCGACCAGCACCAGGGCGTCCCGGCTCGAATCGTAGCCCAAACCGGCAAAGACGCGCCCACTCAGGGAGCTTGGCCCAGGCAAAACCAAGCGCCACTCGAGATCATGCAGCTCCCAGAGGTCGTTCGGCATCGACATGGACAGCGTCCCAGCCTTCGCGCCTCCGAACATCACCGTCCTTCCCCACTGGCCATGAAAGGTCAGGCCCATTCCGGCCCGGCGTCCAGGGTCGCCTGCAGGCGTCTCCTCTTGCCACCCTTGCGCATCATACGTCCAGAGGTCTCCCATGATGCCAGAGCCATAGTCGTCTTCTGCTCCGCCATAGAGGATCACCCTTCCCATCTCTGAATCAAAGGTCATGGCGTGACCGGCGCGAGCAGCGGGAGTGGCATCTCCAGCGCTAGAGAGCCACTGCAACCCGTCGAACTCCCAGGTGTCGTCGAGCAGCCCTGCCTCCCCCACGCCTCCGAAGAGCACCGCACGACCCCTGTCCGAATCGCAGGCCATGGCCGCCCCTCGCCTGACTGGAGGCTCTAGTGGCACGGGCACGTAGAACCATTGGGCCCCGTCGTACTCCCACCAAGACGCGCCCTCCATCCAGAAGCCGCCGAACAGCAGAACACGTTCCCTGGCAGGGTCGTATTCCATACGGTGCCCATAGATGGCGCCTGGGCTCTGTCCGGCGACCGTGGGCTGGGTCCAGGTCTGCCCGTCGAACTCCCAGAGGTCTTCGCTAATCTCTCCACTTCTCAGGCCGCCCTGGAGCACCACTCGGCCTCTGGCCGCGTCGAAGGCAAGCCCAGCGCTGCTCGTCACGGGCGATGAGCCCGACGGCGAAGCGATCCTCCACTCCTGATCCTCATAGAACCATGTGTCGCTCCTCCATACGGAGTCGCAATGCCCGCCCACCAGGACCACGCGGTGATTCGCGTTGTCATAGACCATCCTGTGCCCCATGCCCGAAGGCGCCTGGGCAGTGCTGACCTGCGTCCACTGATCCCCATTGAGTTCCCAAGTGTCACCCAGACACAGCGAGCCCATGTTGGCACCCCCGAATAGCACCAGGCGCTGCCTGGCGCTGTCGTAAACCAATTCGCCGGCCTCCCTCTCGGGGGGAGAGACGACCGGGTCGAGCCGCCGCCAAGTCGTCCCCTCGAAGACCCATGTGTCGTTCATGTGGCCGGACGAGCCGTAACCACCGAACAGGACTACGCGCTCCCTCATGGTGTCGTAGGCCATCGAGTGTCCCGAGCGGGGGCTCGGCGCTTGTGAGGGGCGGGGGCTGAACCACTGGATTCGGTCGTAGAACCACGTGTCTCCAAGAAAGCCCGCTCCTGCTCCTCCTCCAAAGAGCACAAAGCGCTGATTGACCGTGTCAAAGACGAGACTATGCCCCATCCGACCATTTTCGAGGGTGCTGAGCCACTTGCTCCAGATCGGCACCTCCACCGTGCAGCCGCTGGAGCAGCCGTCATGACTGCGAGCATTGCCGTCGTCGCACTCCTCGCCAGAGGCATACTCGACCAGGCCGTTCCCGCACCGCTCCATGCGGCAGAATGGCGAGCAGCCATCCCCAGGGATCACATTGCCATCATCGCACTCCTCTCCAAAATCCACCCGCCCATTGCCGCAGAGCTCCAGCTTGCAGCTTCTCGAGCAGCCATCACCGTCCTTGGCATTGCCGTCGTCGCACTCCTCGCCATCCGGGCCTGGGACCTGGTGCAGCCGGCCATCCCCGCACCTGTTGCACCATACCTTGCAGTCGATCTCACATACCAAGGTTCCACTGCCCAGGCCGTAGTCTTCACAGGCGAGCCCTCCAAAATCCTGCTGATCGCACCGCTCGCCAGGGTCGATCGTCCCGTTGCCGCAGAGGTTCTCGTAACGAGGGAAGCAGCGCTGCTCGGCTCCGACGTCCAGACAGACCCAGCCTGTCGGACAGCCGCCTGGATCTTGCCGGTCGCAGGAAAAACCGCCAAACCCGATTTCGGGCTTGCAGCCGCAGAAGAAGACCATCGCTGTCACGAGCCCGGCGAGCGAGGTCGCACGGACCGCGCCCTGCCGGCACCCTTGAGAAATTCAACGAGACCATTCTCCACCGACCATAGCTACTCCCCAGTCCGGCCTAACCGCAGCCTCAAATAGTGGCAGGTCGGGCGCCTTTGTGGTTCGAGGTGAATGGGAGGATAGCACATCCCCCTCGGCAGACGATCCTTCGATCGGCATCAGGCCTGAAGCCATATTTTCCCTACCCCGCGTCCATCATGCCGAGCATGAGGGCGCGGGCGCTCGGGCCGATGGTGCGGTGGTTGCAGCCCCCTTCGAAAAGGGCGAAGGAATGGTTGCCGCGGCCCTAGCCTCCCAGAAATCGTGCGTACAGGCCCCTGGCGAGGGCCTCGTCGGTGGTGCCCTTCACCACCACGCGGCCGTCCGGGAAGATGAGGAGCTCCTTGCCGGGGGACTCGCTTGGGCGGAACCGGAGCAGGAGACCGTTGTCCGTGACCTGGCCAGCGGCGCCGAGGGCAGAGGCCAGGCGCGAAAGGTCGAGGCGTGACTCCTTGGCCGGCGTGATCTGGACCGCCATGCGGCCGCAGAGCGTCGTGACCCAGGCCGCGCCATCCACCGAGAGGAAGTCGTAGCGCCCCTGCGAGCAGCAGGGGCAGCCGGGCTCTCGCGCCACCTTCAGGGACCTGAAGCTGTTCTCCCAGAGGTCGAGCTGCACGAGGTCCGGGCACACCGAGGCGCGGTCCACCAGGCACTTCAGTGCCTCGGTGACCTGCCTGGCGGCGATGACCGCCGGCAGGGTGGGCAGGATGCCGACCGTGTCGCAGGTGGGGAGGGCGCCAGGGGGCGGCGGCTCAGGGAAGAGGCAGCGCAGGCAGGGGGTCTGGCCCGGCAGGATCGCGAGGGTCATGCCCTGGGTCTCGATCACGCCGCCGTAGATGAAGGGAATGCCCAGCTTCACGCAGACGTCGTTCAAGAGGTAGCGGGACTCGAAGTTGTCCGTGGCGTCCAGCACCACGTCGGCTCCCTCTACCAGGGCCTCGACGTTGAAGGCCCTCACGTCCATCACGCGGGCATCTACAACCACGCCTGGGTTGATGCGCCGGAGCTTGCGGGCCGCGGCCTCGGCCTTGGGCAGACCGGCGGCCAGGTCGTCCTCGTCGAAGAGCACCTGTCTGTGCAGGTTCACCCGCTCCACCACGTCTCGATCCGCGATCCGGAGGACGCCGACTCCCGCGCGCACGAGCAGGTCCGCCTGGTGCGTGCCAAGGGCGCCGCAGCCGACCACCAATGCCGTGGCCGCTCTCAGCCGCTCCTGCCCGGACAAGCCGAGCCTCGATAGCAGGATCTGTCTCGCGTAGCGCTCCTCGAGGTCTTCGTTGGG
>JAVEWA010000362.1:0-7153 GCA_034004785.1 Polyangia bacterium | reverse complement strand
GGGGGCAGCCAGCTCTCGTGGGGCCCGACAAACACCTCGAAGTACCGCCAGGTGAGGCGGGCCAGGCGGCGCAGGCCATCGACGTCTTCCTTGTCGAGGTCCTTCGCGTTCGAGCTCAGCGGTCGGCTGATCCACCAAGCCAACAGCGGCGACAGGAACCACGCCAGCAGGATCGGTCCCGCCGAGACCAAGGGCATGAGCGAGCCCCTGGTAATCAGCGCCGCCGCCAGGGCCGAGGCCAGCAGTGGACTCACCCACATCTGTCCCAGCAGGCGGACGAAACTCGAAGGCTCTGCTCGTTCGCAGGAAGCGGCCGTCTGCCACTCGAGCAGATGCCGCCGGCTGAAGAACATCCGCCACAGAGTACGCGCGGCGGCATCGAGGGCGCTCAATGCCTCGTAGGGGAGGAACGCCAAGGAGAGGGCTGCCCTGGATAGGCGGCGCCCACTTGACCGGCCGACCATGGCCACGTGCAGCCGCAGGGGCAGCCTTGACGGACGATTCCAGAGCTCGGCAAAGCCAGGAAGCAGCTCCGGCAGGAAGATGACCAATAACAGTGCCAGGGTAAAGAACAGTGGAGACGGCAGCAGGATGAAGCCGAGCGTCAGCAGCGCCGCTGTGGCGGGCGCCACCAGGGTTCGACGTAGGTTGTCGAAGATCTTCCACCAGCCCAGCCCGGTGAGCGAAGGATAGCGCAGCTTTCCCGAGGCATCGCGAACGAGGAGCCCCAGCCATGGCAGGAGCTGCCAGTCGCCGCGCATCCACCGGTGGCGCCGGCTTACGTCGGTGAGATATGCCGAGGGCGCGTCCTCGAGGAGCTCGACGTCGCTGCACATTCCGGCGCGGGCGAAGCAAGACTCCAGCAGATCGTGGCTGAGCACAGCGTTATTGGGGAATCGCTCGTCGAGGAGCTGCCGGAAGGTGCCCACGTCGTAGAGGCCCTTACCGATGTATGAGGCCTCTTCGAAGAGGTCCTGGTACAGATCGGAGACCACGCGCGTGTAAGGATCAATTCCGACATCACCGGCATGCAGCCTGGAGTAGTGACTCTGAGCGGCGCTAGGCAGAGAGATGCCGACGCGTGGTTGGAGGACCGCGTAGCCCCGCGCCAGACGCCTGCCGTCCGCTCTCATCATTGGTCGGTTGAGCGGGTGTGCGGCGGCGCCAACCATCCGCCATCCGGCGCCCCACGGCAGCTTGGTGTCGGTGTCCAGCGTGATGACGTACTTGATCGTCGTCAGTTGCGACAGGTCGCCCACGATTCGCTCGAAGCGAGCCTGGTCATCCCCACACAGGATCGCGTTGAAGTCCTCGAGCTTCCCTCGCTTCCGTTCGCGGCCCATCCAGCAGCCCTCATGGGCATTGAAGAGCCGTGGCCGGTGCAGCAAATAGAACCGTGAGGGTTCTCCGTTGCAGTACGACCCGTTCAACGCCTCGATGCCCGCGGCGGCCTGTCCCAGCAGGGCCTCGTCGCCCTCCATGTGCTCCTCGGCTGCATCGCTGTAATCGGTCAGGAGCCCGAACCACAGGTTCGGATCGCGGTTGGCAAGGTACCGGATCTCCAGCCCCTCCAATGTCTCGGCGATGCGCTCCTGGCACGACAGGAGGGTGGGCACGACGACCATGGTGCGGCAGGCATCGGGAATGCCGTGCTCGAAGTCCATCCGCGGCAGGGCTCGGGGCCGGCGGGCGATCGAGGCGAACCAGTTCGTAACCGCGATTGCGACAGCGGAGGCCGCCAGTGCCGAGCAAAGGGCCACCAAGGGAACCGCATGGCCAGGGGCCTGGCGAGCCAGCCAGGTGAGGCACAAGGCGCCGACGGCAGTGAGGGCAGTGACGGGGACGAAGTAGGCGAATAGCTTCAGCCATCGGTGCAGCGACCCGGGGGGCTGTCGCGCTGCGGCACGGCCGCGTAAGGCGCGCTCCAGGCTTCCTTTCCCCTCGTCCACGAGCAGGTAGCCCACATGCGCCTTGGCGTCGGAGCAGTGCTCGGAATGGTGAGCGGCTGCCAGCGCTATCGCCGTCTGGGCTACCGACTCCTCGTCCAGGCGCAGCCGCCTGGCAGTGTTCTCCACCACATGTCGGTACTCGTCCCGCGTCACGAAGTCCATCTGGGAGTACACCCCCGATGGATCGCCTCTGAGGATCGCCTCGGTGGAGCTGTGTGTCTCGACGAACTTGGGCCACTCGGTGGCGTTGACGAGCCTGAGGCTGGCTATGCTATTGGCCATGGAGGCTTGGTCAGCGGCCTGGCTCTGGTTCTCGGCCCGAAGGACCTCCTCGATGGTCTGTCCCCGCTCCCCAAGCCGCTGCTCTAGCCACGACAGCACGAAGGTCGTGGTCGCCCCTCGCCCCTGGAGGGTCTGCGTGAACTGAGCGACGAAGGCCGTGGACAGGGGCGGGTTCTCGCGGACCAGATCCGCCAGCACCAGGAGGGCGCCATCCTGCGCGTCGGAGGGGGATTCCAGCCGCTGAGCCCATGCGATGGCGCAGTCCCGGTGCTGTCGCTTCCAGCTCATGGTCACGGCGACGCGGCGGAGGTTCTCAATGAGCGCCAGCCGCAGCATGATTGCCACCGACCACAGCTCTCCAAGGGTGAGGCGTGTCACCGACTGGTAGGCGTCGATGTACCGGGAGAGCGCTTCATCGTCCACGCGGCCATCTACGTGTGCGATGAACTCGAGAACGATGTCGTAGATCCTCGGCAGGCCCGTGAGCTCGCCCGCCGACAGCCGTGGCAGCTTGCGGCTGTAGCCCCGCGGGAGGTGCTTCTGCGCCAAGAACACCTGCTCCTCGATGAGGTAGTGGTTGTCGAGCAGCCATTCCGCGGCAGGGGTCAGGCGCCGGCCCGCCGCATGCGCAATGGACATCAGATCATGGCATGTGGCGATTACGCGCTCCGAGTCGGCCAGCCGTCCAAGGAGACGAGCATCGCCGCGCCTGTGCCCCAGCTCATGTGTGCGGGCAATGGACATGGCGTGCAGCTCGAGCTGCTCAACCGTGAAAACCGCTTGACGCAGCGGCTGCTCCACGACACCGGTGCGATACAGATCCTCAGCCCACTTAGGGGGATCGGTCGAGGCTGGCTCGCCGGATGTTGTGCTTGGTATTGGATCCACGAGCTTCACGGCGAACCTGTCCTGACCTGTTGGGTCTCAGGGCCCTGCCGGTGGGCCGGAGATCCGAGACTTCACCGAAGAGCCCCATGCCGGCCCTCGTGGAGATATCCCGGGCGGGGCGCCACCGCTTGCGTCGTAAAGAGGTGCACGGCTACGTTTTCCGCTCCATGGGCTCGGGGGTTGCGATGGTGGCGGGCCCGAGCGCCAGCGTATGCCGTCTCGAGCGCAAGAGGTGCAGCACCGCCTTCGCGACAATGCGCGGGGACTCCAGGCGGACTTGTGCGTTAGCGATTCCCGGGCCGCCATCTGATCCAACCAGCTCACCGAGTCGCATCATCTCGCGATCCTTCGTTTTCATGGGGCCTTCCTGTTACGCCTCGCCACCCCAGCGGCGCGGTTGGGGTGAATGGCTCTGAGATGGCGGGCGCCTGGTAAGCGGTGGATGGCGAAAGGCTTTCGGCCAGGATCTCGGAAAGCGCTGCCTCGAGGCGCGGCAGGACCTGCTCTCGGGTATATCGGATGAGGTGCTCGCCCTGAACCGCATGGACCACGGCCTGACGCAGTCGGTCCCGTCCGTGGAGGAGCGCCGCGCCCATGAGGCGCCAGAAAAGGAGACGGCGCTGGCTGAGCACGCCGACGCGCCAGATCGCGCAAAGGAGCGCGCCCCACTCGCCCGAGGTAGAGGCCCGGGCCGCTGGGCGCCGGCCCGCGCTATGGAGGTAAGCGTGGCAGCGGGCGTAGTATGCGTCCGCCGAGTAGAGCCAGCCGAGGAGCTTGGCGTACCCCGTGATCAGCGCTCTCTCGTCCATCGCCGGGGCGAAGTTGGGCCGGGCGAAGGTCTCTCCGCTCGAGCGCGCACGCAGGCGATGCTCCTTCTCGAGGCGGGTCCAGAGCTCCGTGCCAGGCAGGGCGGTCAGAAGCCCCACCATCGCGAGGGGGATCGGCTGCCGAGCGAGGAACTGGCGCTGCTCGGCAAATACCCCCTCGTCATCGCTGTCGAAACCCACGATGAACCCGCCCATGACCTCGAGCCCGGCGCGCGTGATCCGATCCACTGCCTCCGAGAGGTCGAGGCGCAGGTTCTGGAGCTTCTTGGCCTGCTCGAGGGCCTTATGGGATGGAGTCTCGATGCCGACGAAGACGGAGGTGAACCCTGCCTCCGCCATGTCCGCGAGGAGCATGGGGTCAGCGGCGAGATCGACGCTCGCCTCGGTGTACAGCTCGAAGGGATGGCCGTGCGCGCGTTGCCACTCCCGCAGCCTCGGCAGGAGGCGCTTAACTTCCCTCCTGTTGCCGATGAAGTTGTCGTCCACGAAAAACAGGGTGCCCCGGTAGCCCAGCAGGTACAGGGACTCTAGCTCGGTGAGAACCTGCTCTGGGGTCTTCACGCGCGGCCTGTGGCCGAAGATCGCGACGATGTCGCAGAACTCGCAGCGGAAAGGGCAGCCTCTCGAATACTGCAAGCTCATGGAGGCGTACTGCTTGAGGTCGAGCAGGTCGAAGCGCGGGGGAGGGACGGTCTCCATCTCCGGGTAGTCGGCTGGGGCATCGAGGATCTGTTGGCTGCGGGGTGCTCGAGCCAGGGCCTCCACAAGCTCGTCGATCCGGCCCTCGGCCTCGCCCCGGAACACGATGTCGGCGTCGGTGAAGAGCTCCGGGCTCGTGGTGGGCGCGGGGCCGCCCACAGCCACGGGCAGCTCAAAGGCGCGGGATCGTGCGATGATCGAGTGCAGGGACTCTGCCTGGATGAGCAGGCCACCGGTGAGCACGAGGTCTGCCCATCGCAGATCATCGTCCGAAAGGGGAGTCACGTTGAGGTCCACCAGGCGGACCTGCCAGTGGCGGGGCAGCAGCGCCGCCAGCGAGAGCAGCCCGAGGGGCGGCAGAGAGGCCCGCTTGCCGATCAAGTCGAGTGAGTGCTGGAAGCCCCAGTAGGTGAGGGGGAGGCGCGGATGAACGAGTAGGGTATTCATGATCTGGGGTCAAGCCAAGCAACATTCGGACCACAAATGGGCCTTTAGTACCTTCGCGCAGTTACGTCGCAAACAGGTCTCCCCACAAAGGCCCATGCCATCAAGGTGATGTGCTGCCGCCATCAATTCGATGGCGACACCCTAGAAGTGGACTTGGAGGTTGATCTCAATGGAGAGAGTGCTCAGAAATGGCCTGTGCTCGTAGATGTACTGGGTGAAGGCGATACCGTGATAAAGGATGCGCCCCCCGATGGAGAGCGTCCTGCCGAGCCAGACGTCGAGGCCGCCACCGAGCTGGAGGCCGATGCCGTTGCGGTAGAACGTGTTGTCGGCGTAGGTGGCCAGCTCGTAGATCCCCAGGCCCAGCTGCAGGAAGGGGCGCACTATGCTCCGGTTGGGGAAGATCAGCTTGCCGTCCAATGTGAAGGCGTGGAGAACCAGGGCGTCAACAGTCACGCCATTCGGATCCTGCACCGGGTTGTGGAAGTTCACGGCGTAGCCGAGCTCCAGCGCGAACATGGGCATGATCCGCCAACCTAGAAACAGACCCAGCCCGCCGCCCTGGTCGATGAAGCCGTTCACGGGCGCGTTGGCCTGGTTCAGGACGATGTTGCCCATTCCGGAGATGCCGAGGTAGGCCCCACTCCTGTCGATGGGGGTCCCGTAGCCATAGTTGGCGGCGGCGGGCGTCGAGCCCGCCACCAGTGCGATACCCAGAACCGCCATCATCAACGGGCTTCGAAAGATGCGTTTCGTTTTCTTCATGTGCTTCGTGTCCTTGTTGTCATCAGGTCCTTAACTGTCTTGCGTTTCGTCGCCTGCGACTGAGCTGATAGATGGCCACGATCGCTGCCGCTGCGAGGATCAGGTGTACGTAACCTGCCCCCCCGTACCTGGACAGGACGACCGACAGCCAAAGCGCGACCAAGATTGCAGAGAGGAGCCACAGCATTGGACGTTCCCTTTCTTCAGCGCAGAGAGCCTGGGAGCAGGAGGCAAGAGGCCCTCTTCCGGGCGAAGTGCGTCTGGATCCACTACAGGTGGAGCTTCTCGAGCTTCGAGATGATCGCCTCCTTGGTGTCGCCGAACCGCTCCTGGATGACGCCGTAGAGCTTGTCCACCGAGCCCTCGGCCTTCTTGAAGTCGTCGTCCGTGAGCTCCCCCCAGGCCTTCTTCGCCCGCCCCTTGACCTGATCCCACTTCCCAGCTGCTTGATCCTTGTTCATGTGTTCTCCTTCTTTGGTTGGGTCGGCCTCGAACCGCGCTCGATGTGGAACTCGAAGCGTTGCCACTTGGCGCGATCCGCCGGTGGCGCTTCAGATGAGCTCTGCATGAGCACTTTCCGGGCCACATTCGAGATGTGAGTGGATTCATGCGATTGCGCTGGCCGGCCCTTCTCACGGGAGGGCCAGCCCAATCATGATGAGGGGTCGAGGGCCTCATTACGATACCGGCGGACCGTCTAAGGCATCCGGGCCAGTCGGAGTGGGCGCGGTCCAGCTCTCCCCATCACTTCAGGGTCTATAGCGGTTCCTAAACCATGGTCGCAGCGATGCCATGAGGTTTCGCTGCCCTTTGGGGGCCCGACGCAGGCAGGTTGCTCCCTCATTCGACCCGAGGGCGGCGCCCCAGCGGTGCTCCAAACAATCATTGGGGTTGTAGGCCATCTCGAGCTCTCTAGCCCGGCTCACGAGGTCGGAGAGCCGCAAGGTCCACTGGCTCCCATCCGAGCGCGTGTACTGGAAGGTCGAGGCGGTTAGTAGCGACCTCAGCTTGACCTGGAGCCGGTAGGTCAGATGCCCAGGCTGCTCCTCCGGCCGGAGGCGGTAGAGGTCGGGCTGCCGGGGGGCCAGGAGGCAGAACCGGGCAAGCTCGTCCATTCCGATGAGGAACCGCATGTCCCGGGCCGGCGTGGAGTAGTCCTCCCAGGGGCCGGTGGTCTGGAAGATCGCCTTGCCCGCGGGCATGGGGATCGTGGCCCGCCGCCTCTTCTCCTTGAACTCCTCCGCCACCCGGATGGCGATGACCCGCTCCTGGGTGAGCGCCATGATGGCCTCGACC
>JAVEWA010000361.1:0-7192 GCA_034004785.1 Polyangia bacterium | reverse complement strand
CCTCTGAGGCTCCCACTGCCGCGGCGGACCTCGCGAAGGCGGAGCGAGTCGTGCTCTTCACATGCAAGCCATGGGCAATGGTCTCGATCGGCGGGGAAGACATCGGACAGACTCCAGTGAAGCGCTCCCTCGAGCCGGGAAAATACCGGGCGGTTTTTAGCAACCCCTCCTTGGGCTTGACCAAGCCAATCAACCTGAAGGTGGTCTCTGGGGCGGGACAACTGCACGTGGACTGTGCCCTTGTGGATCTGGCTCGCTAGCTCTGCACTGGATGGAGGGCATCAGCGACTGGTTGCGCGGGCCTTCCGGCAGGGAATTCCCTTGAGCGCCCTGATGGGTGGTATCCTCGCCTGCGGTACTCGGCTGGCTCGAGAGGCGGTCCCATCGTACATGGGCCTCGAGTCGGACGATTGCTCGGACAGGTGCACTCGGGCAGGCGTTGACGGTCAGGTTGAATCGAGCGCCCTGGCCTCGTGGAGACTGGAATGACTGGATCTCGAGACGGCAAGACCGAGGCGCGCTTGCAGGGTGAGTTCTCCGCCGAGGCCCAAGAACTGGTCGAGGCCTTGTCCCGCACCCTGCTCGATGCTGACGCTGCCATCAAACAGGGGAGGGCCCCTCTCGCGGAGACAGTGAACGAGGCCTTCCGCGCCATCCACACCCTCAAGGGGCTCTCGTCTCTTTTCGGCAGGCAGGACCTTTCCGAGCTCTCACATGTGATGGAGGAAGCACTGGATGGGGTGCGGCTGGGGCGGATCGAATTCGAGGTGTCGGTACTGGACAGGTTCTTCGAGACGGTAGATCTGCTCGTCCGAGCCTCTGGTGGAGAGCCACCATCACGGCAAGAGCTTCAGGAAGGGCTCATGCGGTTGAAGGCGCTCATGGTGCCAAGCCAGCCTGCTCACGTAATGACGGATGCGCTCGAGCAGCTGAGTCTCGGTCCTGAGCTTCTGTCGTCACTGACAGAGTACGAGGAACACCGGCTTCGGAGCAGTCTCGAGAGGGGCAGCCGACTTTACCTCGTGCATGGCTCGTTCGACCTGTCCAGTATCGATGAAGAACTGGAGCAGCTCAGAGACAAGCTGAAGGCTTTTGGGGAGGTCATTACCTGTTTGCCGAGCGACGAGCCGGCGGGCGAGGACCGGATCGGCCTCGACTTGATGCTCGCGACGGAGGCGCCAAGGGGCGAGGTGATGGAGCTGGTCGCTGGGCTCGGCAAGAAGGCCGAGGAGCTAGGACGTCCAGGGACACTCACGCCGATTCCCCAAGACGAGGCTTCCGGGCCGTCAAACGGGATCCTCGGGCGCAGCCATGGTGGATTCGGGCCGCCCGAGCCGCCAGTCGATGCAGGGCCTCTCGTGGGGAGCATTGCTCCCGGCGACAAGACGCCCGTGCCAAGTGGCAGAGCCGCGGGGCTCGTGGCAAGGGAGACCGCCCGGGAGGGAACAACTGTCCTGGGGCAGACGGTTCGCGTGGACATCGGCAGGCTGGATCGGCTCATGAACACGGTAGGCGAGCTGGCCTTGGTGAGAAACGAGCTGAGGGATCTCGGTCGAGCCCTCTCGGCGGGCGAAGCCGGACCTGATCTGGCGCGTTTGATGAGCCGCCAGATGCGCGCTTTCTCGAGGCGCCTGGACGAGCTTCAGAGGGGGATCCTCGAGGTGCGCATGGTGCCGCTCTCCCAGGTGTTCGACAGGCTCGCTCGGGTGGTTCGGAGGCTCTCGCGTGAATCGGACAAGCAGGTGGGGCTATACGTCTCCGGTGGAGACACCGAGATCGACAAGCTGATAGTCGAGGAGCTCTCGGACCCGCTCATGCACATCCTCCGCAACTGCATCGACCACGGGGTGGAGGATCCCATTACCCGCACCGCGCTGGGCAAACCACCCGAGGGCATGGTGGCGCTCAGGGCCTTTCCGAGGGGCAACCACGTCGTGCTGGAGGTGGAGGACGATGGAGCGGGCATCGACCCCGATCTTCTGCTGCACCAGGCCATTCGCCGTGGCTTCGTCACGCCGGAGCAGGGAAGCGAGATGGGTCGGCGGGAGCTGCTCAACCTCATCTTCCTTCCTGGTTTCACCACCAAGGAGGAGGCGGGACCTCTCTCTGGGAGGGGCGTGGGGATGGATGTCGTGAAGACGAACCTCTCCCGCCTCTCGGGGCTGATAGACATCTTCTCCAAGCCTGGGCAGGGTACGCGCTTCACCTTGACCCTACCCATCACCCTGGCGATCATTCGCGCGCTCCTCGTGCGCGTTTCGGATCAGATCTACGCCATCCCCCTGTCCACGGTGCTCGAGATTTTCCCCATTCGGCCAGGTCAGGTGACCAAATTGGAGGGTAGGGAGGTTGTAAGCCTGCGCGGGGTCACCTTGCCCCTCATGCGTCTCGAGCCAGTATTCGGTCTCGCCTCCAGGGCCATACCCGCCATGGAGAGTGAGGGCAGGGAATATGTTGTGGTGGTGGGAATGGCGCAGCACCGCGTTGGTATCGTCGTCAACCTCCTAGTGGGTCAGCAGGATATCGTGATAAAGTCATTGGGAAAATCTCTCTCGGGAGTTCCAGGCATAGCTGGCGCCACCGAGCTGGGTGGCCGACGCACCGTGCTGGTGCTCGATGTGGCGCCTCTCGTGGAGGAGGTCACGGCGGGCTGACCGCCACCGGATCATCGGATGACCAGGTCGCAGGAATCAACTCCCAGGAAGCCCCAGGAACCTGCAGCGCCGACAGGCTCCTCCACATCCCTGCTGGATGACTGGGATCTTCTCTTTGAACCTGGGAGCACCGAGCCTCTTGCCAAGGCAATCGAGGTCGAACCATCCCCTCCATCCACCGCCACTCGGTTTCTTGGTTTCAGGGTTGGTTCGCAGCTCTATGCGGCTCCACTCGCTGAGCTCTCCGAGGTCGTCAGGGAGGCCGAGATTACTCCGGTACCGCGTGTGCGTCCCTTCATCAGGGGCATCGTGTCCGTGCGTGGCATGATCGTGCCAATTGTGGATTTGAGGCGCAGGCTCACCCTTGGCATGGATGCCGGGGCCGCGACCCTGGCGACCACGGCTCTCGTTGCCGAGCAGGGCAGTGACCAGGCAGAAGACGGACAGAATGGCTCCGTTGGACCAGAGCCCGGCTGCCCCGATGGCGATGTGAGGTTCAAGGGGTCTCGAGCCGGGTCGAGCCAATCAGGGCGCCGGATCTTGATCACGAGCTTCGGCGGCGAGTACTTCGGGCTCCTGGTGGACGAGGTCACCCATCCCTTTGCCTTGGAAAACAACGAGATCGAGCCTCCACCAGTGACCCTGCCAAGGCGTCTCCAAGATCTGGTGCAGGGAATTGGCCGGGTGCAAGACGACATACACATACTACTCGATCTCTCTGTCGTGCTCAGGTTCGACGCAGTCATGACAAAGCGAGGTCGGGGCGAAGGTGGCAATGAGTGACCGCCAGGGAAAGACTTCGGCCTCGCCAAGCTCGAGGGACGCTGTTAGCGGGCGTAGCAGGCGCATTGGCCAAGTGGATTCTCAGGTCCGCCAACTGGCGGTGTTCACCCTCGGTGAGCTCGAGTACGCCATCGACATCCTGTCCATCCAGCAGATTGTCAGGCCTCAGACCGTCAGGCGCCTTCCCCGTGCCCCTGCTTTCGTCAAGGGGGTGATTGATCTCCGGGGGCAGGTCATTCCGGTGCTCGACCTGGGTCAGCGCTTTGGGCTTGAGCCAGGCGATGGTGCTGGGGCCACGAGGCTCATCATCGTGAGGTGCGCGACGCGGCTCCTCGGGCTCCTCGTGGATCGAGTGCTCGGAGTGCATCGAGCGGGTCCAGAGGATCTTCACCCCACTCCCCATTGGATTACGGGACCAGAGGCGGCGGTCTTCAGCGGCCTCTGCCGCCGTGAGGGTCATCTCGTGCTGATCCTGGAACTCTCGGCGCTCCTCAGCCTCGACGACAAGGTGCGCCTGAACGCCTTCGAGGCTCACCCCGAGGGTCGCGACACAGATGGAGACGAGGGGATCGTCCGCGAGGCCCCAGATGGTGACAGGACTGGCGTACCGAAGCCAGGCGATGAAGGTCCCGTCGCAGGCGGGAGGGCGGAGGCATGACAGGCCGGTTGGTCCTAGTAGCGCACGACAGCGAAGACATGAGGGCAGAGATCCGCGAGGCCCTGAAGGAACGGTATGAAACCGTCATAGAAGCGCGAGATGGTGAGGAAGCGCTGCGGATCCTCCTGGGCGAACGGCCGCGGGTGTTGATAGTGGATGTGGCGCTGCCTGGACGTGAGGCGTTCTTGCTGTGCGACGACATCGCCAAGGCAGGGATCGGGACTCGCGTGGTCCTCGTGGCTTCGGTTTACGACAACACGCGTTACAAGCGAAAGCCCACGTCGCTCTACGGCGCCCACGACTACGTCGAGCAGCACCACATCCACGACATGTTGCTCGGTAAGGTGGAGCGGCTCTTCGGAGGAGAGCCAGCGCAGTGGCGGCCGGTAGAGCCCGACCCCACCGTTGCCGGTAGGCTGCGCAGAGCAGGCCAGGCGATGCTCGATATCCGGCCCGTGGGGGGCGAGGATGGACTCGGACAGGCCGTACGCCTCGCTGAGTTGCTGGTGGCGGACCTGGCCCTGTACTGCGCGGAACACCTGGCTCGTCTTGCCGCCGACGGCCACATGACAGAGGCCTTGACTGAAGGCTTGGACGAGGCTCGCGCGATCCTGTCTGAGAGAGTCCCTGTGGAGATACTGGGAGGCCGTGACCTGGTTGGCGAGGCCCTTGGCCGTTTCGTGGCCCGCCGCAACGAAGGCGGCCGAATGGAGCTTGGCGGCAGGGTGGAGCTGGACTCGGCCTGCGACTTGGTCATCAACGAGGACATCGCGGGAAGGAGATGACGTCTTTGCGCGGCTCGGCGAAGAGGACCTCTCCTCCGGTCGACCTTGCGCCCCGGGAGTTCGGGCGCCTCCAGGAGATATTGACAGCCTATTGCGGCCTGTCCCTGTCCGAGGAGAACTTGGCTCGTCTCTCGAGGGCGGTGGAGGCAGGCATTCGCCGGCTGTCTCTCGGGGACGTCTCGTCCTACCTCGATGTCCTCGGGGCAGACACGGGGTCGGACGGAGAGCGGAACCGTCTGGTCGAGGAGATTGCCAACCACGAGACCTACCTGTTCCGCGAGGAGAAACAGCTCGATACCTTGGCAAGTGCAGTCCTACCCGAGGTCTGCAAGCTGGGGAGGCAGAGGCTCAACCTCTGGAGCGCCGGGTGCGCCTCGGGTGAGGAGCCACTGACCCTGGGGATGATCCTGCTCGATAGCCCCCTCTGGAATGGGCCCCTGAGCCGCATGGAGGTTCGCATCCTGGGTACGGACATCAGCCGCCGAATGATCCGGCGCGCTCGTGAGGGTCGCTATGGAGAATCGGCATTCAAGGGGCTATCCGCCTCTCGTCGGAGAGATCTCCAGCGGCGCTTTTTCGACGAGGAGGGAGATGCCTTCGTTCCGCGATCAGAGCTGCGCAAGCTCGTAACTTACCTGCAGCTCAACCTGCTGGATCGGGATGGGACGTCTCTCTTCGGGGAAATGGACGTGATTCTGTGCAGGAACGTGCTCATGTATTTCCCCGCACAGCTCAGGTTACGTGTCATTCAGGGGTTCTACCGTAAGCTCTCCCCTCGTGGCTATCTCTTGCTCGGCCACTCCGAGAATCTTCTCGCCGAGGACACTCCATTCGAGGCTCAGCGCCTCATCGGGTCGCTAGTTTACCGCAAGCCTGCCCACCCACCGGAGGATCTGAGAGAGGAGTGGGGTGGCTGACATGCTCCACGGACTGAACTCCCGCAGGCCCGCGAGAGTGCTCATCGTGGATGACTCGGCCTTCGTGCGGCGTACTCTGCGGACGCTGCTTCTCTCATGTGGAGAGCTGGAGGTCGTCGGGGCGGCCACTGACGGCAATGAAGGGCTGCGGCTCGTGGAGGAGCTTGCGCCAGATGTGATCACCCTGGACCTCGAGATGCCCAGGCTCGACGGGTTCGCATTCTTGCGTATCTTGATGCGGCGCTTTCCAATCCCTGTCGTTGTTGTCTCCTCCTTCGCGGAGCGCCAGACAGTGCTGAGGGCTCTAGAGCTCGGTGCGGTGGACTTCGTGGCCAAGCCCGAGAAAGCAGCCTCGCCGAATCTCGTACAGATTCGGGGCGAGCTCGTCGATAAGCTCCTCGCGGCGGTTGGATCCCGCGTGAGCGAGCTTCGCCGACGCATGGACAGTGAACGCGAGGGCCAACCCGAGCTGTCTGGAGACGCTGGTAACCAAGAACGCGCAGGCGGCGAGGGGCAATCAAGCGCCGAGCTGCGTCCTGCTGAGGGAGCGACAGGCCTAATATCGGCACCTGGCGATGGCCTCGCTGGTGCAAGGCCCGAGACCCAGACCAGACGCCCTGCAAATCGTGTTGTCGTGGTGGGGGCCTCCACTGGGGGGCCGAGCAGCTTGAGGAGGTTGTTCGCCAGCCTTCCTCCCGAGCTGCCGGCGGCGGTGGTGGTTGCGCAGCACATGCCGCCTCGTTTCACACGGGCCTTTGCAGAGCGCCTCGACAGGCAGCTGCCCTGGAAGGTGCGTGAGGCCGAGCAGGGAGAGCTCCTCAATACTGGCGAGTTGTTCATCGCTCCGGGGGGGCATCACACGGAGGTGGTCCGCCGGGAGGGTCACCTGGCCATAGAGGTCCACAGAGCCGGGCCGAAGGACCGTTACGCGCCTTCCGCGGATCGTCTCTTCTCGAGCGCTGCGGATGCCGGAGGGGACCGGGTCGTTTGCCTGGTGCTGACGGGTATGGGCTCGGACGGTGTGCTGGGTGTTCAGTACGTGAAGGTTCACGGTGGCCGTGTTTTGGCCGAGTCCGAGGAGACCGCCGTCGTGTTCGGTATGCCCAGGGCTGCGATCGCGTCTGGAGCAGTGGACGAGGTCCTCCCATTGGAGGCAATTGCGCCCAGGCTGGTCCAGATTCTTGGCCCATTTTGATCGCCAGCTATCACCGAGCCGTCCCCGGTCGTCTTCTTCCCTTTGACCTGGGCCTGGTGGTAATCTCCTCCCATGCCCGCTTGCCCTCACTGCGGTGAGCTCCACGGCGAGAAAGTCCTCTTTTGCCCGTCCACTGGCAAAGCCATCTCCGTCTCTCTCGTGGAGCCGGGGGCGGTAATCGCCGGGAAGTACCGGGTGCT
>JAVEWA010000360.1:0-7199 GCA_034004785.1 Polyangia bacterium | reverse complement strand
TAGTCGGCGTGCCCGGGGCAGTCCACGTGGGCGTAGTGACGCTTCACCGTCTCGTACTCCACGTGCGCCGTGGCGATGGTGATCCCGCGCTCCTTCTCCTCGGGAGCCTTGTCGATCTCATCGAAGGCCGTGAACTTCGCCAGGCCCTTGGTGGCCAGGTACTTCGTGATACCCGCCGTCAGGGTCGTCTTTCCGTGGTCGATGTGACCAATCGTGCCGATGTTCACGTGCGACTTGGAGCGGTTGAACTTTTCCTTGGCCATCTTTCTCTCCTCCGACGAAGCTCGGGCGACTTCCTGCGCCCGCCACCGAGTCTCACCGCGCCCCTTCAACCCGGGCAGCATCCGCACAAGTCGCGGTCCACCCGGTAGAAGTGGCTACGACGGAAGTCCCGTGAAAGACGAGACATTCCGTCAACCTTTTCTGTTCAAACCCTGTGTCCAGCGCCTCGGAGCCCTGATGGGATCCACCCGCCGGACGGGGGCTTCTACTTCACCGGTCTTTGCCCGTCTCCGTAAGCGCCGTGGGGAAGCCCCGAAGTGATTAGCCTTCAGGTGAGCGTAGGCGGCAAAAAAGCGTCCGCGGTCCGTTCTCTCGGTGTCAACCCACGACGTGCTCGGTCAATCTGACGGTCGGGCCTCCGGCTTACCAACGATAGTGGGCAAAGGCCTTGTTGGCCTCGGCCATCTTGTGCGTATCCTCTCGCTTTTTCACCGACCGGCCATGACCGTCGGCGCACTCCATGAGCTCTACCGCAAGCCGCTCTCGCATGGTCTTCTCCGAGCGGGTGCGGGAAAACGCAATGATCCACCGCATTGCCAGCGCAATGCTCCGATCCGGTCGAACCTCGACTGGGACCTGATAGGTCGAGCCGCCCACCCGGCGGCTCTTCACCTCGAGGCGTGGCCTCACGTTTGCGAGAGCCTTTTCGAACACCTTGAGTGGATCGTCCTTCTTGCGCTCGGCGATCACGTTGAAGGCTCCGTACACGATCTGCTCCGCCGTGGATTTCTTCCCGTCGTACATGATGGCGTTCATGAACTTGGTCAAACGCCTGCGCACCTCCATGGGGGCGTCCGTATAGGCGGGATCTGGCAGTGGCTTTCGCTTGGGTACGTCGCCTTTACGTGGCATCGCTTCTCTTCCTTAATATACAGTCGCGGACACTGATGCCCCTCGGGCCTACTTCGGGCGCTTCGCGCCGTACTTGGAACGGCTCTGCCGACGCCCGGAAACTCCCGCCGCATCCAAAGTTCCGCGGATCACATGGTAGCGCACACCAGGCAGGTCCTTCACACGACCGCCGCGAATGAGCACCACCGAGTGCTCCTGCAGGTTGTGGCCCTCGCCCGGAATGTAGGTGGCGACCTCCATACCGTTAGTGAGCCTGACACGCGCCACCTTGCGAAGGGCCGAGTTCGGCTTCTTCGGCGTGGAGGTATAAACTCGCACGCATACTCCCCGCTTCTGCGGGCAGGACTTGAGGGCGGGCGCCGAAGTCTTCTTGACCTTGGCCTTTCGGCGGTTCCGGATCAGCTGCTGGATCGTCGGCATGGTCGTTCGGTCTCTCGACACTAACTCTTTGTTCTTCCAGTCTTTTTCGCCTGTCGAGGGATACAGGGGTCCCTCAACGACCGGCGTATTATAGATGTGAGCCTTCGGGTGTCAACCCAATTTTTCAGAATGATTTTCCGCCCTTGGATCCATCCGGAACGAAGTCTGCAACCGCCCATAACTGCACGGGATTCCTCCCCTTCACTCTTCATGGTCTCGTCTTGCCTCGCCCGGGTCCTGCCATCCGGCCGCTGTCTTGCCCAACCCCAGAAGCCAAAATCCGATCCCATTCCAAGAGGATCCGAGCCTTCACCCTCCGCCTGCGATCTACCTGGAGATCCCGGGAGGCCAGCCGAGCAGCGACTCGGCATCGCCCAGGCGCCGCTCTAGAGCCAGGGCCGCACCGAGGAGTCTTAGCTCCTCGCCCCGAGGCGCCAAGATCCCCATTCCAACAGGCATCCCAAGCGAATCCCTGCCAATCGGCAGGCTCAGGGCGCAGAGCCCGAGGAAGTTTGCCACGCAAGTGTTCCTCAGGGCCAGGAAGTTCTCCCGGCGGTAGGCTTCGAGGTCCCCAAGAGCGGCCAAGGTGGGAGGGCTGTTTGGGACCGCTGGAAAAACGAGCACATCCCCCTGCTCGAACCTGGCATGCGCTGCCTGGCCGAGGTCTTGGATGCGCCTCCTTCGGGCCAGATACTCGCGGGCCGGGATGCCCCCGCCGTCGGCGATCCTCGAAGCCACGGTGGGCTCGATCTCCTCCCGCCGCTCTGGGAGCTCCCGCTCCAGGAAGGCGTCCAGCTCCGCCGATACAACGCTCCCGGACCGCAGCAGCTCCTCCGCGGCCCTCGCCTCGGGCAGAGCCGCCTCCCGGACGGTAACCCCGCTCCTGGCGAAGGTGGACAAGGCCTCTTCGACTGCCTCGGCAACTCCTGGGGAACAGCCCTCCCAAAGCTGCTCGCGCACCACTCCCAGCCTGGGCGGGCTCGCGCCAGCACATCGCGCGAGCGTTGCAGGCGGCGGCGTCTGGCGAGCCAACTCGGGGTCGAGCGCGGCAAAGGCGATAATCGCGTCTTCCACCGAGCGGACCAGGAGCCCCACCGTGTCCAAAGAAGAGCTGAGAGGCACTATGCCATCGGTGGACCAGCGCCCCTTGGTCGTCTTGAGACCCACTGTGCCAGTCCACGCCGCTGGGATTCGGCAGGAGCCAGCGGTGTCGGTGCCGAGGGCCAGGAGCGCCGCGCCCTGCCAGAGGCTCACCCCTGCTCCAGCCGAGGACCCACCAGGAACTCTGTGCTCGGATGAATCCCAGGGGTTTCTCGGGGTCCCGTGGTGCGGGTTCGTCCCCAGTCCTCCGAAGGCAAGCTCGACGGCTAGGGTCTTGCCCATCACCACTGCGCACTGTCGCCTGAGCGTCGCCACCACCGGGCCTTCCCCCCTGAACCTCTCCGGCAGCTCCCGGCGCATTCCGGCCCAGGTGGGCAGGCGCTCGACCCCGAAGTGATCCTTTACGGAGACAGGGATCCCCTGCAAGTAGCCCCGACTCCCGAGGCGCGCCCTGGCGTCGTCGGAAACCCTGGCCTCTTCCCGGGCGCCCTCGGCGTCGAAACGAATGAAGGCGTGCAGCTCGGTCTCCCGGGCACAGTAGGCCTCGATTGCCCGCTCGACCAGGTCCCTGCTCGAGAGGCGCCCCGCCTGCATGGCCTCGGCCACTTCTCGAAGCCCTGCCCTACCTTCAGTGACGCAGTCGCTCATGACTGGAGGCACCTCTCCTGGCGGTAAGTCTCGGTCAGCCCATGCGGGGGCCGCGGCCTGGGCAGCGATCCTACAGGAAGCCTCTGCGCGCCCCCGCCTTGCACCCGAGGTGCGCGAGCACCGCCGCTGGATCCCGGAACCGGGAAGTGAGGATCATGGCGGCTATTACGAAGGGCTTCCAGCTCGCCTCCTGATAGGTGGGGATGCGGTACTTCTCGAAGACCGCGGCGGACACCTCCCCTGCCTTGCAAGACACACCTGTAATGTCCGCGGGCAAACAGTGCATGTAGAGCGCCTTGCCCCTGCGGGTGTGCTTCATCATGGCTCCTGTGCACTCCCATCCCTTGTACCTGGCGTTCTGGGCCAGGCACTCCTTCTCCAGGGCGACGAGACCGGCGTCGTCCTTCTGCTCGAGGAGCTTGGTTCGGCGCTCCATGACCGCGAAGGGCGCCCAGCTCTTTGGGTACACGATGTCCGCGCCCTTGAAGGCCTTCGCCATGGAGTGGCTCACCGTGAAGCGGCCCCCGGAGGCCGCCGCGCCCGCCCGGGCCTGTTCCAGGGTCTCGGGCAACAGGTCGTAGCCCTCGGGGTAAGCCAGGGCAACGTCCATACCGAAGCGGGTCATGAGGGTGATGATGCCCTGCGGCACCGAGAGCGGCTTGCCGTAGCTCGGAGAGTAGGCCCAGGTCATGGCGATGCGCTTGCCAGCCAAGGCCTCTAGGGAGCCGAAGGTCGCCTTCAGGTGAGCGAGGTCAGCCATGCTCTGGGTCGGGTGATCTATGTCGCACTGGAGGTTCACCACGTTGGGCCGCTGATGCAGCACACCCCGGGCGAAGCCGTCGTCCAAGGCGTCTCCCACCTCCTTCATGTAGGTGTGCCCCTTGCCGATGAACATGTCGTCGCGTATGCCGATGACCTCGGTCAAAAACGAGATCATGTTGGCCGTCTCGCGCACCGTCTCTCCGTGGGCCACCTGGCTCTTCTTCTCGTCCAGCTCGGAGAGAGTCAGGCCCAGAAGGCTCGTGGCGGAAGCGAAGGAGAAGCGGGTGCGGGTGGACTGGTCCCTGAAGATCGAGATCCCGAGGCCCGAGTCGAAGACCCTGGTTGATATGTTCTGCCGATGTAGGATCTCGAGCAGCTCCGCCACCAGGAGCACTGCCTCCAGCTCGGCGCGGGTCTTCTGCGTCGTGAGGAGGAAGTCCTTGCCGGCGAGGTTGATGTCCAGACCTTCCAGGGCATTGAGGCGAGCGGCGACGTCGTTTGAGTCCATGATGATGATTGCCTCCATGGAAAAAGCCCGCCCAGGCCCTTGGGCCAGCAGGGTGGGCGCAGCTCCCCGGCCAGGGGGGCCCTGGTTCGGGGAATGTCAGCGTTCCGAGGTCAACGGTCAGGAAGGGAACGATACAGCAGAGGCCAGATTGCCGGGAAGAGGAATGTTGTCCCGGGCGACAAACGATCCGGTCCGGATAGCCGCCGCCTCCGGCCGAAGGCCTAGGCCAATGGGTCCGAAGGGCCGTCCTCCTCGGCAGGGACGCTCGCGCTCGATCCCTTGGTGTGGGTGACGAGCCGCTCGGCGTAGGAAGGGAAGGATGGACAACGGATGCCCGCGTCCCAAAGGAGCGAGAGCGCATTCTGAGGGTTGTAGAACACGAGCTGATCGAAAATCTCGGGCGGAGCCACCGGCAGGCGGGCGAGGCGCTCCATGCGGGGATGTAGCCGAAGGAGGCGCGTGAGAGCCTTGGGCACCGCCTGGGGCCGCGGCCTCCGGTGGGCCTTGCGCGCGACGAGCTTGTACACCTCCGCCGCAGACAGGGGAGATGGATCCACAAGGTGGAAGGTCTTGCCCGCCGCCTCGGGAGCGGCGCCCAGGAAAGCTCCCGCCCTCGCCACGAAGTCCACTGGCACGAGATGCACCGGGGCCTGGCCCGAGCCCGGCAAGAGCGCGGGCTGGCCCTGGGGCGCCTGCAGAAACCGGCCCAGGATGCGCCATGGCCCATCATAGGCCTCCAGCTCCCCAGTCCGGGAGTCGCCAACCACCACGCCGGGCCTCAACACCGTGGCGCTCAGCTTGCGGGAGGCGCGCCGCACCAGGCGCTCGGCCTCGTAGCGCGTCTGCTCCCAGACGCTGTGGAAGCGCTGCCCGCACTCCAGGTCCTCCTCCATCACGACCCCCTGGCGGCAACCCGAGACGTGGATCGTGCTCCAGTGCACGAGGCGCACGAGGGCCTGGCACTGCCCAGCCAACTCCACGATCTCCCTCGTGCCCTGGACATTCACCAGCCTGAGACGCTCGGGCTGGCCCTTACCCGGATCCGCGTAGGTCGAGGCGAGGTGGTGGATCGCGGTCAGGTCTTGAGCCAGGCGGCGGTACGCCTCGCTCGTCAAGCCGAGGTCCATTCTGGACACATGGCCGGTCAAGGGCTCCACCCTCGCGCGGTCATCCTCGGCAAGGCTCCCAAGGAAGGCCTCCAGCCGCTGCCCATCGCCGTCTTGCAGCAGCAAGATCCTGGCCCCGACCCTCTGAGCGAGCAGCTCTAGACATACCCGCCTGGCCAGAAAGGATGGGAAGCCCGTTAGCAGGATCACCTCGCCTTTGGCAGCCCCCGGGCCCGGTTGTTCTCCCTGGCCTGCGCCCGCGCACGAAACATGCGCCGCGCTCGGGGCGCCCTCGGCTGGCGCCCCATGAAGGGCGGCCGCCTTGTCCTGCTTGGTTTCTCGCCTCTTGGGGCTCGTCATGGCCTCTGTCCTCCGCCGGTCAGCTTGTCCCACAGAGCTCTAACCTGGGCCTCCAGCTCCTCCAGGGAGCCGTCATTGTGGATCACATGGTCCGCCGCCGCCAGCCTCTCGGACGCCTTCGCCTGGGCGTCAATCCGGGCCTGGATCTCGGTTTCGGTCAGGCCATCTCGCTCCCTGGCCCGAGCCCGCTGCACGTCGGGGCTGGCTTGCACCACCACCAGCTCCTCGACGAAGCTCCTCGCCCCGGACTCCACGAGGAGCGCCGCCTCGTAAACCACCAGGGGCGCGAGGGCCACGCGGGCCTTGTCCGTCTCCTCCCAGAAGCGGGCCGCAATGCGGGGATGTGTGATGGCCTCGAGCCTCCTCCTGGCCTCGGAGTCCCCGAAGACCATCCTACCGAGCCGCGCCCGATCCAGGCGACCGTCAGGCCCGAGCACCTCTGGGCCGAAGGTCTCCAGGACCTCGGCGAGCCCAGCCGTTCCAGGAGCCAAGACCTCCCGGGCGAGCTGATCCGCGTCCACCACAACCGCCCCCCGGGTACGCAAGAGGCGAGCCACAGTGCTCTTCCCAGAGGCTATTCCGCCTGTCAGCCCGATCACCTTGGTCATGTCCGATCCATCGCTCCCAGAGGATCAATAGCCTTGCTTGGCCCCGACTGGAACCCCAAGGCGTCACTTGCCAAACCACCGACCTTTCCGAGCTAGTTCGGGATGATCCCGCCGCCGCAGTCGAAGGACAGGTTGAAGCCGAGGAAGGAGGGAGTCTCCTCGAGGTTCCCGGACGACAGGAGCACCTGCAGGAGCATGAAATTCGAATCGGGCAGGCCGATGGCGTCGAGGTCCACGTCTGGGTCGTCGTAGGGGCCCCACCATGAAGCGGCGGCGAGCCCGGCCACGGTGTCCGCCACCTTCAACCGCATGCGCACGTTGGTGTCTGGGGGCTCGTTCTCGTTCCAGGTGAGCCGCTTCCAGTCGGTGATGATGTCCGGCGGGGCGGGATCGCTATCCTCGCACCCGGCAACGACCATATTGTACCAGCCCGAGGGTCTGGTCACGGTGCTGAGGCCAAAGCCGGTGAAGTCGGAGTAGGTGTAGGGCATGAGCCCCACCGGTTGCGACACCATGGCGCCGCCGGGGAAGATCCTGGTGGCGGTGCCCTCC
>JAVEWA010000359.1:0-7224 GCA_034004785.1 Polyangia bacterium | reverse complement strand
AGGCGGGCCCTGGCGCCGGAAGGCGGCGACGGCGTGATCTACCGGGGCCGGCCAGTGCATGTGGTGGGCTGGGCGAAGCGGTTTCGCTTCCGGGCGGAGCAGCTCGACACTCCCCTCGGCCGCCTCTCCGGAGGGGAGCAGGCCAAGGTGCTCATCGCCCGCCTCATGCTGAGGCCCGCCGACCTCCTCCTGCTCGACGAGCCCACGAACGACCTGGACCTACCCACCCTGGAGGTGCTGGAGGAGTCGCTCCTGGACTTCCCCGGCGCGGTGGTGCTGGTGACCCACGACAGGTATCTGCTCGATCGTGTGAGCACCTCGCTCCTCGGCCTCGGCTGCGGTGGAGGTGAGGGGCAGGGGGAGGATGGATTCGAAGGGGCCACCCGGCTCCACGCCGGCCTGGACCAGTGGATGGAGTCCTTGAAGGCGGGCTCGCCCGGCTCGCCCGGCCCCTCGGGAGCCTGGGGCGCGTCGGGCATCGCGGGAGCATCGAGCGCATCCGGTGCGTCGGGCGCCGCGGGCTCCTCGCAGCGCCCGGCCCGGGCCCGCAAAGCCCTCACCTACGGCGAGGAGCTGGAGCTCGCTGGCCTGGAGCCTCGCATCGCCGAGGCCGAGGCGGAGCTGGCGGCTCTCGAGCATGGGCTGTCGGATCCGGACGTCGCCTCCGATCCCGTCCGGCTGGCCGAGCTATACGCCGCGGCGGAGGCTGCCAGGACCGCCCTCGACGCCCTGATGGATCGCTGGGCAGCCCTGGAGGTGAAGAGGGAAGGGGAGGGCTAGGCAGGCAAGGGTCCGCCAAGGACTCGGCGTGCTCGGGCGCAGGCTATCCCCGGAGTAGAGCCTGCATAGGTGCTGCATTACGCGAGCTCATGAGGCGTCGAGCGAGTCACACCGGGGGACACGGCCCTGCCTATTGGCGATTCAACTTCAAAAAGGGACCAGCATTTTTTGTTGCGGAGCCGCTGATCCTCGAGGACGAGGTCGCGGATCTCGTCGGGAAGCTGCGCGCGCTGCCACTGGCACTCTGCACGCTGGGCTTCGCCGCGATTGTTAGGAGCCGCCGCTGCACCGGCGGCCCTGATGGCATACGCCGCTGCGCCGAGCTCATGGTCTGCCATATGGGCCACCGCTGCCGCGTGACCGGCCGCGCGAGCCGCTTCCTTGGCGGCACCGGACGCATCTCGGGCCGCGCCATGGGCGCTGATTGCTGCGGTGCGAGCCTGAGTCATGGTGATCTCGCCACGCGCCCAGGCACGTGCTTGCTCGATCGCTCGACGCGGACGGTCGTCTCCTGAATGCGCTCGCTCGAAGAAGGGCAGCACGTGCTCAGCGCAAGCCGCGGCCCACTTCGCGAGAAGCCTGTGATCGGGATCCGTGAGAGAGCCGCCGCGACGCAGGGTGACAAGCCGGGGGTCACGGCGTCCCTTGTATATGAGCGGCTTGTCCATCAAATGCTTCCATTGATTCGCGAGCGGCGCGGCCAGCTTGACGTCACAGTCTCGGTCTGACTCTTGCTCAGAGTGACTCTACACAATCACTACTGCCTACACTACGTCCCTGAGTGGTTTTGCTTTTCTTGGAGCACGCGACCGGGATCGCTGCATGTGTCAGGTTAGACCTGTCTGCTAACTTCCCGAAGAACGTCAGGAGCGCGCCATTAGAGCCTTCTCCGCGCAAGCACGAGGAAGACCACGCAGAGGATCAGCAGGCCGCCCATGGGGTTCGCCCCTCCGGTGCTCTCGCAGGAGCAGCCGCTCTCCTTGGGCTCGTCGTGGCCCGCGTCGGGCGCCGGGCCCGAGGCATCCGGCGTGAGACTGGAGGCGTCGGGGGCCGGCATCGCATCCTGTGGAATCGCCCCGTCGGTGGAGGCGTCCGCGCTGGCATCCGATTCCACGTCCCCATCCACGGGCGGCGGTGGGTCCTCGCCGTAGGTCTGCGTGGGTGAGCACGCGGAGTTGCCGCTCGGGTCGATCGCGCACACGCGGAAGGTGATCTCCGCGTTGGCGGGAGGCAGCATGACCCGGAAGAGCTCTCCACCCATGGCAAAGGCGTCGATCTCGGTCGGGGTGCCCGAGGGGTCTATCTCCGCATAGACCCGCGCCAGGCGCGGGCCCTGGTCGGTGTTGTGGCTGTCTCTCACGGCGAACCTGAGCGGCGGCGACACGCCCACTGGCACCACCCCCAGGGTCTCGACCCGGTAGATGGTCGGAGCCCGGTCATCCACGGGCATCGTGGAGTTGCCGAGGTAGATCTCGTCGGAGGAGCTGCACTCCCCTTGGCCGGTCGCCAGATCCAGCCGGCCATCGCCGTTGAGATCTCCGAGCTCGCCCCAGAGGGTGCAGTCGGTTGGGGGAGGAAAGGAGCCAGCCACGTAGGTGAAGTGGCCAGTCCCATCGTTCAGGAGAAGCCGCTCCGCGGTTATACCGGCCCCACTGGATCAGGAGGCTCAAATGCCTTGTTCGAGTCATTGGCCCCCTGTATCATTCTCGTGTGATGGACAGATGCGAGCTGGTTTCACGTCAGGAGGGAAGTGATGGACGACAAGCAATTATATGATCTCAAGAAGGCCATGATGGCAATGGAAGATATGGTTTCTGAGATTTTCGATGCGACTGTCACACGGAAAAAACACTGTCCAGTATGCAAGAACCCGATTCGTGTCTATTTGCCATATGGAGAACAACTGCGCCGTGGCGCGCAATGTCCGGTTTGCGGATCCTTGGAAAGGCACAGAGCGTTATGGATGTACTTTGAAAGGAATCCACATCTATTCGATGTAAAGCCGATGAGATTATTGCATTTCGCTCCAGAGGGGGTATTTTGGAACAAGTTCTCTGCAGACGAAAGCATAGATTACTATCCTGTTGATATCAATCCCAATGTAAAGGGAATCAGAGACGTCGTCGATATTACGAAGATTCCCTATGGCGACGGTTACTTTAGTATGATTATATGCAATCATGTATTGGAGCATATCCCTGATGAAAAGAAAGCACTGGCGGAGTTGTCAAGGGTGCTTCACCCCGACGGTGTTGCTTATCTGAATGTGCCCATATTCAAATCCCTGGAAGTGACGTTGGAAGATCCTCGATATAACACGCCAGAGTTGCGCAGTAAGTTTTACGGGCAAAAGGACCATGTCAGAAAATATGGAAAGGATTTTGCCAGTCGCTTGGGGGCATCTGGGTTCACCGTTTCCAAGTTGTCAGTCAATAAAGACTTTGATGATAACGAGTTGGCGGATTATGCACTGTATAGAGATGAAACCGTTTTTTTGTGTAAAAAATAGCTTGGTGCGCTATCGGTCGTAGTGCGGCGTGCGTCTTTGCGAGTGTCACGAAAAGTTCAGCCAGTGAGATTGGATTTGGATCGAATGGACCCCAGACATGTGGGGTGTGGCTGGAACGAGGTGTCGGCCAAAGCGGGAATGCGCCAGAGCAGCCTGTCAGAGCAGCCTTGACCCCGGCCGCTTCCTCGGATATCGGTGAAGCCGTTCTCGAACGGGGCCACCATGACCACCATACTCAACATCTCCGACGCCGCATCCCTGGCCCTGCACGCCATGGCCTATATCGCCTCCAGGCCCGAGGGGGTGCGCTGCGCGGTGGGAGATGTGGCAGAGGTCTTCGACCTCTCCGCCGCCCACCTGAGCAAGGTGCTCCAGCGCCTGACTCAGCTCGGGTTCCTGGAGTCCCGCCGCGGGCCGGGCGGCGGGTTCATCCTGGCCAGGCCAGCGGACCGCATCACCCTGCTCGAGGTCCTGGAGGCAATGGACGGCGCGGTCCTGAGGCGCACCTGCCTGCTCCGTCACCAGGTCTGCGAGCCCGGGGAGTGCATGCTCGGGGATCTGGTGACCGACATCCAGGCTCGCGCGAGGGACTTCCTCGCCGGCACGCGCCTGTCGTCCTACAGCGGGCGCCGCTTCGGGCCCCGCGACACGATCAGGGAGCCAGCGAAATGAGGCTGGCCGAGCGCGGCCTCGGGGGATGGGCGCTCCCAAGGGTCTGAGCCATGCAGCGAATCTACCTGGATCACAACGCCACGACTCCGGTCCACCCGGCGGCGCGGGAGGCCATGCTGCCGCTCCTCGGGGAAACCTTTGGAAACCCCTCCAGCGTCCACTGGTTCGGCCAGCAGGCCAGGCGGGCCCTCGACCGCGCAAGGCAGCAGGTCGCGGCGGCCATTGGCGCGGCGCCCGACGAGATTGTGTTCACGAGCGGGGGCACCGAGGCCGACAACCTGGGCGTGCTGGGCGCGGCAAAGGCCCTCGGCCCCTCGTCGCGGATCCTGGTGAGCCCGGTGGAGCACCAGGCGGTGCGGAGCGCTTGCCAGACCGCCGCTGCTCTCGGGCACGAGGTGGTGGAGTGCCCGGTGGACGGCCATGGGGTGGTGGACACCGAGGCGCTGCTCGCCGCGGTCCGGCCGGGCACCCTGGTGACCGTGATGCTCGCGAGCAACGACCTGGGCACCATCCAACCCCTCGCGGACCTCGCGCCCCGGATCCACGAGCGCGGAGGGCTCCTCCACACCGACGCGGTGCAGGCCCTCGGCAAGGTGCCGGTGCAGGTCGGGTCCCTTGGCGCGGACCTGCTGTCGCTCTCGGCCCACAAGCTCGGCGGGCCAAAGGGCGCGGGCGCGCTCTACGTGAAGCGGGGCACCTCCCTCGCGCCCCTTGCCCACGGGGGACACCAGGAGCGGCGGCTGCGGGCCGGCACCGAGAACATCGCGGGCATCGCCGGCTTCGGGGCAGCCTGCGCCAGCGCCGTGCCGGAGCGCCTGGCCGCGGCCCCCTCCATCCGCGCGCTCAGGGACCGCCTCCAGGCGGCGATCCTCTCCGAGTTTCCGGACGTGATGCTGCACGGCCACCCCGAGGCGAGGCTCCCGAACACCCTGCTGGTCTCCTTTGGCGGCCTCTCGGGCGAGACCCTGGTGATGGCCCTCGACGTGGCGGGGGTGGCCGCCTCCACGGGCGCGGCCTGCTCCTCGGGCCTGGGTGAGCCCTCCTACGTGCTCGCCGCCCTGGGGGTGCCCATCGAGCGGCACCGGAGCACCCTGCGTCTCTCCCTCGGCCCGAGCACCACCGCCGAGGAGATCGAGCGGGTCTCGGGCCTGCTCCCTGGCATCGTGGCCCAGATCAGGCAGGGGGACCTTGGACTCGACTGAGGAGCGCCGGGCCGTCGGCAGGGAGACCTTGGTCTCGACTGAGGAGCGACGAGAGTTGGGCAGGACGGCCGAGCGGGAGCTCGGGTTTGCTCGGGAGCAGGAGCTCGAACGGGAGCAAGATTGGGAGCTGGATCGAGGTCTAGCCTTGGAGCTGATGCCGTGAACCGGACCGGCGAGCGGGTCTTGGTGGCCATGAGCGGCGGGGTGGACTCGGCCGTGGCCGCCGCTCTCCTCCAGGAGGCTGGCCACGAGGTGATCGGCGCGACCCTGCGCCTCTTCTCGGAGACCCAGGCGGCTAGGGGGGCCGTCTGCGGTGGCCAGGACCACATCGAGTCAGCCAGGGCCGCGGCGGCTGTCCTCGGGATCCGGCACGAGGTCCTCGAGGCGGCCGGTCGCTTCGAGGAGGCGGTGCTCCGGCCTGCCTGGGCCGACTACGACTCTGGCCGCACGCCCAACCCCTGCGTGCTGTGCAACGCCCGGGTGAAGCTCGCGAGCCTCGCGGAGCGGGCCGCGGCCCTGGGCGCCTGTGCCATCGCCACCGGGCACTACGCGCGCCTCGTCCATGGGCCCGGCGGGCAGCCCGCTCTCCATCGCGGCGTGGATCCACGAAAAGACCAGTCCTACTTCCTGTACCGTCTGGAGCCTGGGCAGCTCGGGATGCTCAGGCTGCCTCTCGGCTCGCTCACCAAGGACGAGGTTCGGGCCAAGGCAGAGGCGCTCGGGCTCCCCTGCGCCGAGCGGTCGGAGAGCCAGGACGCCTGCCTGGAGCCGGCGGATGGCTCCTTTGCGGAGGCCCTACGGCTCCGCTTCGGCGCTCCTGCCCGCCCGGGCCCTTTCCGCGCCCCGGACGGGAGGGAGCTCGGACGGCACGAGGGCATTCATCGCTTCACCATCGGGCAGCGCAAGGGTACGGGCGTGGCCCTCGGCGAGCGCGCCTATGTCTCGGACATCGACGCCCAGCGCGCCTCCGTGACCCTGGATCCGGACCCGGGGTCGCTGCTCGCCGCCGGCCTTGTCGCTGGAGACCTCCACTGGCAAGGCGGGGCCCCCGAGGCGCCGCGGCCCTGCCGGGTCCAGGTGCGCTACCGGAGCGCCGCCATCGAGGGGCGGCTCGAGAGCCTCGAGGGGGGCCTCGCCCTGGTGCGCTTCGCAGCGCCCGAGCGGGCCGTGACCCCGGGCCAGGCGGCGGTGCTCTACGACGGCGACAGGGTCCTCGGCGGAGGCCCCATCCTGCGGGCGCTCAGATAGCCATCGTTTTTGTTTGGCCCTTCGCCGACCCTTCGCCGACGCCAGACGCAACCACGCCTAGGAAGGCATCACGAGCGGGACCAGCACCGCGATGATGGCGAGGACCAGCAGCGTCAGGGGGGTCCCCACGCGGAGGTAGTCCATGGCGCGGTAGCCGCCCGCGCCCATCACCAGCAGGTTGGCCTTCTGGCTGAATGGGGTCATGAAGGCCGCGGAGGCCGACAGGCCCACGGCCATCATGAGGGAATGGGGCGAGAGGCCGAGCTTGGTCGCCGTGGACACGGCGATTGGGCCGAGGAGCACCACGGTGGGGGCGCCGTCCAGGCCCTGGCTGAGCAGGCTCGAGAGAGCCATGAAGGCGAGGACAACCGCCGTGGGGCCCACCGTATCTGCCGCGCCAGCCACCGTGTCCGCCAGAAGTCTTGCCGCGCCGGTGCGCTCCATGGCTATCCCGAGGGGCAAGAGGGCCGCCACCAGGAAGATCACGCGCCACTCCACGGCGGTGTAGGCCTGCCTCATGGTCAGGGCGCCTGAGAGCACGACGAGGACGGCGGCCAGGAAGGCGGCGACCTGGATCGGGAAGACGCCGGTCATGACCAGCACGATCATGAGCAGGAGGGCCGCGAGGGCGAAGGGCGCGCGGGAGGAGCGGGTCACGGCGGACTGGTCGGTCGTGAGCACCACGAAGTCTGGGTCGGCACGCAGGAGAGGCACGCGATCCCGCCTGCCGTGGAGCAGGAGGCCGTCGCCGAGCTGGAGGCGCAGGTCCGGCAGGCCGAAGCGGACGGGGCGGTTCCCCCGCCAGATGGCGAG
>JAVEWA010000358.1:0-7239 GCA_034004785.1 Polyangia bacterium | reverse complement strand
CGGGGAAGAAGCCGTAGCGGCCCATGCCGGTGTCCACCTTGAGGTGCACCGCCACGGGCCTCCCCACCCGCGCCGCTGCCTCCTCCAGCTCCCCGAGGCCGTAGGCCGAGTGGATCACCGGGGTCAGCCTGTGGCGCACCAGGCGCTCGGCGTCGCCCCTGCCCGGCGAGAGCACCAGCAGGGGCAGCCCGATCCCCGCCTTCCTGAGGGCCACCCCCTCCTCGGCAAAGGCCACGCCCAGGGCGTCCACGCCAGCTCGCTCGAGGAACCTGGAGAGACGCACGGGGTCGCCGCCATAGGCCTCGGCCTTCACGATGGGGCAGAGCTTCACGCCCTGTCCCATGGCTCGCCTGAGCTGCCTGAGGTTCGCCTCCACCGCCGAGAGGCTCACCATCAGGCGGGTGGGCGCCGTGCTCTCGAGAAGCGCCCGAGCCAGCCCGTCGAGGCGCTGATCGGTGGGCCCCTTCAGGAGCACCACGTCCTCGTGCCTGAGGATCTTCGCGAGGACCCTCGTCGCCTCCTGTGGGCTCGCCACCCTGTGCACCGCGCCCTCGAACACGCTCGATGCGGGCCCCGACCCCACCCGCTCCCCGACGGCGACCAGCACAGACACTCCCACCCGGCTCGCCAGCCGCCCCACGTGCTCGTGCTCCTCGTCGCTCCGAGAGCCTAGGCCGGCCATGCCCCCGAACACGAAGATCCGCCGCCTCCCCGCCGGGTACTGCCCGAGGGCCCTCAGGGCCGCGTCCGTGGACTCCGGGTCCGCAGAGTAGCAGTCGTTGATCACTGTGACCCCGTCCGGGGTCTGCCAGGTCTCCATGCGCTGGGGCGGGGGCCTGAACCCACCCAGGGCGTCGGCGATCTCCACTGGCTCCACCCCGAGGAGTACTCCCGCGCAGGCCGCCGCCGCCACGTTCTGCACCGCGGCGGGCGAGCTGTCCTGCACCTCCAGGTCGTACTGCTCCCTGCTCGGGAACCGGAGCCTGAGGATCTGTCCGAGGGCCCTGGTGGTGGAGCGCCTCCGCACGGCAACGGGCGCCGAGTCGGGCGCTCCCGGCCCGAAGAGCACCCTCGGGCAGGCGAGCCCCAGCTCGTCACCGAGCCTCTCGCAGCGCGGATCCTCCGGCAGGAGCAGCCATCCCTCGGGCCCCAGCTCCCGAAACAGGCCGAGCTTCTCCCTGCCGATGGAGTCCTGGTCCCCGAAGGCGCCGATGTGGGCCGTGCCAATCACCGTGAGGAGCCCTAGATCGGGCCGGATCATCTCCCAAAGGGGCGCCATGTCCCCGGGCTCCGACACCCCCGCTTCGATGAGGGCGATCTCGGCGTCGTCTTCCACCGCGAGCAGGGAGAGCGCCACCCCCAGGCGGGAGTTCCAGCTCCCGGGGCTCGCCGACACCCGGTAGCGCCTGCCTAGCACCGCGCCGAGGGCGCTCTTCACCGTGGTCTTGCCATTGGAGCCCGTGATGCCCAGCACCCGGGTCTTCCCCGTTGCCGCGAGCTGCCCGCGCCACCAGGCCGCCAGGCGCCCGAGGGCGCCGAGCACGGGATCCGCTTGCGCCCCTCGAGCGTCACCTCCCCTCCGGGCCTCCTCGCCGCCAGGTGGAAGCACCACGAGTGGGCTCCCCAGAGGCAGGCTCCCGAGCAGAGCCTCTGCCATGTCACCGGCAACCACCGCCGCCACGCACCCGGCCCCCATGGCCTCGGCCACGAAGCGGTGCCCGTCCGTCTGCCCGCCCCGAAGGGCGAAGAAGGCCGTGCCCGGCCTGACGAGCCTCCTGGAGTCCACTGTCACCGCTCGTACCCGCACCGCCGCCGCCCGCTCCATCGCATCCCTCGCGGTCCCTCCAGCGGTCTCCCCTGTCAGCTCTCCTTGCCTCTCTCTTGCAGCCTCCCTCGAGAGCGCATCTGCTTTGTCACCAGCTCGGGCGGCTCCGGCGAAGCGCAAGATCCCGCCCGAGTGTCGAGCCAGGTCCTCGAGGGTGAGGGAGATGGACGGCATGTCGCTTCGCTCGTTTGTTTGCCCTGTGAGCCTTTGAGCCTGTGCTGTCCGCTGTTTGGCGCAGGCGCTGGTCTGATCACCGAGCCTCGAGCAGTCTAGCCGAAGGAGGCCCGGGCCACCACAGGGCTAATTCGTTGGGCGCAGATCCTCGAAGGTGCCCGCACCTCGAGCCGGGCCCGAGGAATTCCCGAGAGTTCCAGCTAAGAGTCGCGCCCGAAGCGCCTTGGCCGGGCTCCTCGTCATCCTCTAGACGACACGAGTGTTAGTTGGATAGGTGGGGGGCTTCCGTGTACGCTGGCTTGGGGAACACAAATTCGTCAAGCCAAAGACCCCATCGTTGATCCTGCCCAGCCCGCCCGCGGCGACATCTCACCCATTGCCGGGACATATCTCAAAAGGATGCTTCATCCTATTTGGTTGTGGCCCGGCACCGGGCCCATGCGCGGCGACAGCGCACCCATTGCCGGGACGTAACGCCAAAGGATGCTCCATCCTATCGAGTTGTGGCCCGACACCGGGCCCATGCGCGGCGACAGCGCACCCATTGCCGGGACATATCTCAAAAGGATGCTTCATCCTATTTGGTTGTTACCCGACACCGGGCCCGTCTGTCCTGCTCCCCAGCGCCACTGCCAATTCCGAGCGCCCGCATTGGCACGTACGCCCGCAATGCCACCTTCGAAGTGGAACTCGACTCCACGCTCTGGCTTCAATGTCTCGGGATCTCGGTGTGCTGGGATGACGAGTTCCAGCGCCCGGCCGCTGCCGTCACCGAATTTCTGCGTGATTCAGTGGAAGAACTTCTCCAAGTGGCACCCTGGCCGGTCTGCGCCCAATTCGTTGCAGGATGGGCGTACTGCACGGGGGGCAGTGGCTTCGTTTGCTTCACGGTCTGGGCGTACTGCACGGGGGGCAGTGACTTCATTCCGAGTCTAGGGCGCGGGGAGGCGGCACTCTCCCTGGCCCTCGAAGCAGAAGCCGTTGACGCAGAAGTGGTCGCAGTGCAGGTCGTTGACGCAGGGCCTCCTGGCGCAAAGGCCGTTCGTGCAGTCGAAGTCGGGAGGGCAGGGGAGGGTAGTGGAACAATTGGTGGGCAGGCAGCGCCCGTGAGCGCCGCCCGAGCAGGTGGTGCCAGGGGGGCAGCTCTCCGTGGTCGTGCAGTCTGGTACGCACCGCAGGAGGGCGTCGCAGGAGCATGGGATCGGCTCGCAGATGCTCCCAGCAGCGCACTGGCCGTCCGAGGCGCAGTCTCCGGGCTCTGGGTTGCACATCCCGCATGGGAAGGGTGTGCCCGGAGGGGCGCAGTCGCCTCCCATGTTCTGGCAGTCGAGCATGGTCGCGCAGCAGAAGGGCTGGGGGCAGCCGACCTGCGGGCATTCGAAGGGAGGATCGGTCGCGCGGCGGCAGCCCTCGTAGGTCGGGATGCAGGAGCAGGTGTAGCAGAGGTCCGGGGCGCAGCCTGCCTGCAGGCGGCACTCGGCAAAGCCGAAGGTGTGGCAGGGCGTGCCACCGTCGGGCTGCGCCGCGTCAGTGGGGAGCGCGTCCTTGACCTGGGCGTCCTGGACCAGCGCGTCCCGACGAACTGAGCCGTCGCCGCCTCCAGGGACGGCCTTGCGCTCGCATGCGGCGGGTAAGAGAGCGAGGCCGGGAGCGAGGCCGATAGCGAGGGCAAGGGCGAAAAGTGGGGCTGGGAGTGAATGAATGGGACGCATATGAGCTACCTCCGTTGCGCTGCCATGGGCTGGTCTCGCCTCAGGGCACGCGCCAGACTGTGGCGTAGCATTGGAGCCACTCATCATGGGCGAGCCGCTCGGAGCTTGCGAAGTCGAAGCGGCGCGTCTTTTGGTACTGCGATTCAGGGCGACACCTGAGGGGAGCGACCAGGCTCCCTCCCAGCTTGTGGGCGCTGGCGCGGATCTTGGACAGGGCCTTGGGCAGATCCGAGATGCTGCTCAAAAAAGCCAGATCTCCCACCTGCTCGGCGCCGGGCGGCGGTGGATGGCGGCTCACCACCACTATCCAGACCTTCGGGGGCGCCGGGGCGAGGCCGGGCTTCATCCGCACGAAGACATCTGGTCCACAGGCGGTCAAGACAAGGCCAGTAGCGAGGCCGGCAGTGGCCAAGGTAGCGATTCGGCAGGGGCGAAGCAGGCCCCGGCGATGGCGAGGTGCCGAGCTGCGCCGGAGACCAAGAGCTGGACAGGGCTCGGGTGCTGGTTTGAGCAATCAGAACCTCCCTTTTAGCCCGAATCCGGCTGGGCCTAGCTGCACCCGGATCGAGGGTCGCCCTGGATCCGGTGGGCCGAAGATCTCGCTCGCGGCGCCATCGCGCATGCGCTTCCCCTTCACGAGGAGGCTGATGCCAGAGTACAGGAGTGCGAGGATGGGTACGCTAAAGCCCACGCACAACCCCAGGATCTCCTCGTCGACCTTCCCATTCCCGCCCTTCCCGAAGGAACTCATGATCACCGCCAGGGGGGTGGCGATGGCGAAGATGGCGGTGAGCACTGCCCCAGAGCTGGTGAGGGCCTGGCCTATCCCGATGAGCTGCTTGCCCCTGTAGTACCTCGCCCAGGCCGGGTGGGAGGAGATGTCCGCGGGAAGGGGAGTGGAAGGAGCCTCGGGGCGCGCTCTCCCCGTAGGAGAGAGAGCCGTCTTTTTGCCCCTTTGGGGCCAGGTCATGGCAGGGGGCTCTCGGACAGGCTGCTCATTGCTCGTTCCACCCGGCGCGGCGGCGGGCCTCGGGGGCGCGTGGGCAGGCGTTGCATCTCCCGTTTCGCCCGGCGCCGCAGCGGCGCTGGGGGGCTCACCAAGGAGTGTGAGGTGAGGGAGGAGCACGAGGAGAATGACGAATGACGGTAAATAATGGGGAGACAGCGATGAACGCGTAGAGACGAATGAGAGGGTGCTGCGTGGAGAGCGCGGGAGGCTGGAAGAGAGGCCAGAGAGCTGACAGTGCCTGGTGAGTGGGCGCTTCGCCATTGGCCTCCGCTATCTCGCCAACCTGCGCTCGAGCTGGTCCTCGTACAGGCTCTGCGGGAGCAGCCACTCGGCCTGCCCGAGGCCCTCGGCGTGATCCTCTGGCGCGGTGCCGCTCCCGTTCAGCAGGAGGCTGATCTCGTCCAGCTCGTAGTATGTGGTGAGCTCAGGGCCCGTGCCGATCACGTATCCCCAGCCGTACTGCATGCAGCGGAGGGTGCCTGCGCCTCGCAGGTTCCAGAAGACCGACTCGGTGGCGGTGTGCCCTGCGCCAGAGCTGGAGGAGCGTCGGTTGATGGCCCCCCAGCCGTCGTCGGTGACGCTCTGGTCCACCAGGTTGGCGTGGGCGAGGGCGTGGTGGTACTCCGAGGAGCCGGTGGTGTTCATCTCCGCCACCATGAGGCCGCCGACGCTCAGAGTGCGAAGGAAGACGCAACCGCTCGTGCCGAAGTCCCAGTTCTGGATGAAGTTGTGCCGGCCCGAGCGGCCGATGGAGTCCTGGATCAAGATCTCGTTGCTCTGGCCTATCTCGAAGAGGTAGCCGTTGCCGCCGCCCCCGCGGTTCTGGGCGAAGCCCATCTCCGAAAAGGCGATGGTCACCCGGCGGCTCCGCTCGATCCGGAGCCCCCCGGACTGGAGGTGCGCGTCGAAGCCCTCGGGAGCGAAGGATCTCACCCGCGTGATCCAGGCGTCTGCGACCCTGTCGAAGAGCACCGCGCTGTGGCGGCTCACCGCCCAGGCGGCCTCCTCGGCCACGGCGGTGGAGAGCGAGAGGTCCACGAGGCCCACCTCCCGGAGGTAGCCGTCGTCTGGCCTGAGGGAGGCGCCGTCCCTCACCTTGGCCGCGTAGCGGACCGGCACGTCCAAGAGGACCTCGTCTCCCTGGATTGCCACCACGGTGCGCCTGGCGAAGGCCCTCCACTGGCCCGCCGAGAAGGACCAGTAGTCCTCCATGCCGTGCTCGGAGCGGAACTCGTCGGTGATGACGATCCCGAGCGCCACGGGATCGCCGGGGGCAAGGCCGCTGGCGTCCTGGACCTTAACGGCGAAGGACCGTGAGAGGGCGTCCTCGGCAAGGGGCCATTCGCCCACAGAGCCGGTCCTGCCACGAAAACCGAGGCCGAAGAGACCGTTCGACTCGGGCTCCCGGGTGAAGTGCAGGAAGGTTTTGTCCGGGCCCTCGCCCGAGATCACCACGCCGCCCTGCTGGACCAGCAGCTCGCCGTCCACCCGATAGAGGCCTTCCGGAATGAGAGCGGTGCCTCCGCCAGAAAGGGCGTCGATGGTCGCCTGGATGGCCCCGGTGCTGTCCAAGGCGCCGCTCGGGTCGGCGCCCTGGTCGAGGACCGACAGGATGGGCGTGGGCAGGGCCTCGGGCAGGGGCTCCTCGCCCGCCCGGTAACCGGCGTAGGAGAAGTCGTGGAGGAAGCGGCCGTCCGGGAGCTGGTGATCAGGGGTCCAGCCCTCGGGGAAGAGGACGCTTCGCCAGTGGGGATCGGGGATCTGGGCGTCGGCGGTGGGCTCGACGTCGTCCTTCGGGCAGCCAGTTGCCAGGGCCAGAGACAGCGCCAGGGCGGTGGCAATCGCGAGTGGCGCGATCGGGGCGGGTTTGGCCAGCGAGTGTTTCGCTCCTCTGACCTCCTGTGCCGTGCTCATGCCCGTCGTGCTTGCCTTGGCCGTCATGCTTGTCGAGCCTGCAATGACTGCCACGATTGACTTGCCCGACATCACCAAGCTCCTCAAGCCCTAGTGTCCGCCGGCCGCGTGGACGCAGTCGATGGGCTTGGTGTCTCGGCAGGCGTGGATTACCTGCGCTGTTCTGCCGCTGAACCTTCCGGCGTTCCACACGATAACCAGGTTGTGGGCAGGCGCCAGGGGCGCAGCGAGGGTGAGGTAGTCCTGGTGCCAGGACTGCAAGGTCACGATGGCGCCGGGCTGCAGGGCCAGGAAAGCGAGCACCTCCGGAGTCATGCGGACCTCGGACCATGCTTGCGCCTCCGGGTGGAGCCAGGCCCAGGGCAGGGAATAAGTATGCACTGTGAGTGGCGAAGCCTGCACCGGCTTCTCCGGCTCGGGCTTTGCTGGCGCGGTCTGCTGGTCTGGCGTCTGTGTCCTCTGACCGTCCCGCCCGGGCAGTCTCATCTCGTCCTGGATCAGCGCCCTCGGCTCGTCCCGAATAGGTGACTTGGGCCGTCTCGTTCCTCCCGGCTCGCTCGGCCTCCTTCCTCTCGGCCCGTCACCTATTCGGGACAAGCCGAGGG
>JAVEWA010000357.1:0-7248 GCA_034004785.1 Polyangia bacterium | reverse complement strand
GCGTGGCGAATACCTCCGATGGCAACAACGGCGCCGCCTGCGGCGGGACCGACCCCCCGTATTGCAAGAGCGAGATGTGCGGGACCAACCTCCCGAACGGCTACTGCTTCAGCTACTGCAACACCACGACGGGCTTCTGTCCTGGCGACGGAGTCTGCGTGGCGACCCAGGCAGCGGACGGGGATTTGGGCCAGTGCCTAGACGGATGTACCTACTCGACCGAGTGCCGGTCGAGCTACTACTGCCGATATATTGGGGGTGTCTCTTACTGCTGGTCTTCCGGCTAGTGGTTTGCTTTTTTAACGCAGCTATCGGGAAGGCGCGTCAGCTCTTCAAGCGCATCCTCGACAGGGCGTGATCCACCAGGGTGGGGCTGATCCTCTGGAGTATCAGGGTGGCCTTGCCGAGCGGCGTGAGCACCCGCTCCCGCTGCCGGCCAGCGATGAGGGTGAGGGTCTCACGGGCCACGTTCTCGGGCGTGTCGTGGGCGGGGCGGTCTATTGGGCGCAGGGACCCGTCGCCGCGGAGCACAGTCTTGGAGGACTCGGTGGGAGTGAAGCCAGGGCTGATCACCCCCACGTGAACTCCGGAGGGCCTCAGCTCCAGGCGGAGGGACTCTGCCAGGCTCCTCAGGGCGGCCTTGCTGGCGCTGTAGAGGGCGCCCGATGGGATGGCCCTGATGCCGCTGACGCTCGAAACGAAGATCAGGTGGCCCCGGGCGACCTTCAGGGCCGGGAGGGCGGCCAGGGACATCTGGATGGAGCCCATGAGGTTCACGTCGAGCAGCCTCCTGCAGGCCTCCGGGGTGCAGTCCTCGAAGGGGGCCACGATGCTGATGCCCGCGTTGTTCACGAGGATGTCCAGGCGCCCGCCGCTCCCATCCAGGGTGGCCTCCACCAGGCGCCTGCAGCCCTCGTCGCTCGTCACGTCCGTGGCCTGCGTCAGGACCTGCGCGCCAGTCGAGCGCAGCCCCTCGGCGGCCTGCTCGAGCTCTGGCGCTAGGATGTCCGAGAGGGTCACGCGGGCGCCCTCCCGGGCGAGGGCCGTGGAGATAGCGAGACCGATGCCCCTTGCGGAACCAGTGACTATGGCGACCTTGCCTTCGAAGCGTGGTTTCATGTCCGAGAAGCTACCACAGGGGGCCCCTCGGTTGGGAGGGGCTCCGAGGCGACGGCCCGCGGGGGCCAGCAATCATATGGTCGCGCCAAGGTTCGCCCCGGGCCGATTCCAACGCAGGGCCGAGGCGCTCGATAGGGCGGAGGTGCGGTCGAGGCAGGCGCCCCATGCGGCGGGCTTCAGTGGGGACAGGAGCAGGTGAGGGAGACCTCGGCCTCGGCCATGCAGGTGGCGGTCGCAAAGCCTGGCCCCTGGGGGAAGGGGCCAAGCGCGCTCGTTGGGACCGCCTCGCAGGCGCAGTCGCCATCAGGGAGCAGCAGGGTGGCCCCCCTGCCAGGGACGCAGCGGAAGGTCGCCTCGACCTGGCGCTCCCCAGGGTGGAAGGCCACGGCGGGCGGGCCTGGCAATCGGGTGGGCGTGGGGGTGCCGTAGGCGGCTTCGAACTCTGGTTTCGGCAGGCCCGATGGGCCAAGGAATGCAAAGCCTCCCTCGCCCCGGTAGTAGTCCCAGAGGGCCGTCGAGACGTTGCGGGCCGCGAAGATTGTCATGGCGTCGTCAACATAGGAGCTGAAGCCAGGGTTGGTGGTGATCCCCCCCCACTCCCCGATCCAGACCGCGACACCCGAGTCCAGGTAGGGCCCGAAGAGCTCATCGAACTCTCTTGCGAGGGCAGTGGCGTCGCCGTCGTACCCTTCAGTGCCTGGCTCGTGAACGGCGGTCGGGTAGAAGTGGCCGGCGTACACCAGGCGGTGGCGCTCGCCCTCTGGTATCCGAATGGGGTTTGCCATGCCCAGGACGTAGGCGGCCGAGGGCTCGATGAAGTGGAGACGGCCCGGGCAGACGGCGTCTATCGCATCGGCCACCCGGAGATGGAAGGGCAGGAGCACCTCGTTGTCCCACTCGGCCTCGACGAGGGCCGAGCCCGGGTAGGGCTCGTTCATCAGGTCGAAGCCGAGCACCAGCTCCTCGTGGCACACCGAGGAGGCCAGGGCGATCCAGGCGGCGATGAAGGCCTGCTGGAGCTCGGGGCTGGCCCAGAAGCGGTCGAAGCAGCCCCGGACCTGGGGCGTCGTGTAGTTGAGCCACCAGGGGCTCTGGGGCTCGTAGCCCTGGGTCAGCTCCTCCGGGCAGGCCCAGGCGGGCGCGCCGTGGGGCGCGAAGGGCTCTCCCCAGAGGTCCTGGTGCATGTCCACCACCACGTAGAGCCCGGCCGCGGCGAGCAGGTCCACGCGTTGCCTGAAGGCGGCGAGGTAGGTCTCGTCGATCACGCCAGGGGCGTCGGGGGCGATGGCGTTCCAGAAGGCCAGGAGCCGGACGGAGTTCACCCCCGAGGAGAGCAGGGTGTCCAGGTCGGCCGCGGTCAGGTCGAAGAGGTGATCCGGCGCGCTCTTGGCCTCGCCCGAGACGTTCACGCCCCGAAGGAGCAGCGCGTGACCCGAGGAGTCCCTCATGAGGCCGTCCTCGACCTGGTACAGCCTCGGCGGATTGGGCTCGGCGTCCGTGCAGGACGGGGCGCCGAGGAGCGCCAGCAACAGGGGAGAGCAGGGGAGCAGTCGGGACAAGGCGCACCTCCGAACCTGGGAGAGCCGCAGTATAGCGCGGCCCTGGGCCGAAGGCCCCGACGTGTTTTCTCGAGGCCCGGGCAGGCCTAGGTCTGGTCTCGAGGCAGGAGCCTGGAAGGCGCGCCCAGGTGGAGGAGCCAGGCCTGAGCCGAGGTGCGGGTGAGGGCCACGTAGAGCTGCCGGGCAGAGTCCGGCGTGGCTGGGTAGGCATCGCTCGAGAGGTCCGGAAGCACGACGTAGTCGAACTCCAGGCCCTTGACCTCGGAGACGGTCGTCACGTCCACGCCTGGCTCGAAGGAGAAAGTGCCGTCAAGGACCAATCGGGCGTCGAGGGCAGAGGAGAGAGCCGAGTGGCACTCCCGGGCGGTCTCCCGCTCGCGGCAGATAACCGCGGTCTGGGCCCAGGGCTCCCTGTCATGCAGCTCGCGGAGCACCTCCACCAGCAGGGCGGCTCGGTGGCCCGCCGTGGGAGCGGAGCTGCGCAAGATCTCCGCCTCTGATGGCTCGGCGGGGGCGGGCAGGGGCGTCGAGGCGTCCTCCAGGCGCAGTGCTCGAGCCAGGCGCGTGATCGCTCCAGGGCAGCGGTAGGAGGTCTCCAGGACGATCCTGGTCTCGTCTCGGAGCCCGAGGGCGCCGAGGGCCACGTCCCAGCCGTGGAAACCGAGGGTAGGATCGATCTGCTGGGCAGGATCCCCTGCCACGGATACGGCGCAGCCCTTCGCGCAGGCGTCGGCCAGGACGCCGAGCTCCACGGGGGCGAGGTCCTGGGCCTCGTCCACTACCAGGGCCCGAAGGGCGCGGTGAGAGGCGGAAGGGGGCCCCGACAAAGCGCGCTGGAGCTCGAGGAGGATGGCGCAGTCCTCCAGGTCCACGCTGCCAGCCAGCTCCGCCGGAGTCCCCTCGTCCAGGCCGCGGCCGTCGAGGGCCATGCGTCGCGACTCCTCCACATGGGCCCACTCGCGCTCCGCCGGCTCGGCGAGCTGGTCCCTTACGTGCCGGAGCAGCTCCTCCACCATGAGCGGGGAGAGCTCGCCCTCGCTGGCCGCCCGGATGGACTCCAGCCTGGTCCGATCCCCGAGGAAGAGGCGCAGCTCTTCGACCGGCCGGGCGAGGCGGCCCCTGGCCTCGGCGAAGGCTGCCTTGATGGCGGAGGGGGAGAGGTCGGGAACGGCCTTCGGAAGGCGCTTCTCGATCCTGGAGAGGCGGTCGAGGAGCGAGCCTCCCTCCTCCTGGGCCAGGAGGCCGGAGATAGTATTTCCGGTGGCAAGGGCTCGATCCAGCCTGCCTGCCAGCTCCTCGCCAAGGGCGGCCACGTGGCCCGAGATCGCGCGCCAGAGGGCCACGTGGCGCTTCACCCGCACCACGGCGGCCGGGGCGTCGCGGCAGATCCGCGAGGGCATGCCCGGCACGAGGCGTCTTGCGCGGTCGAGCACCCAGTCGTCGAACACCCGGACAGGGATGTCCGGCTTCGAAAGGGCCGAGAGCCAGCGGCTGGTCAGCCTCGCCAGGCCTCGCTCCGGCACCACCACCAGGGTGTGCTTGGCCAGCTTCCAGGCGGGGCTGCGGTCAGCGAGGGCCGCGAGTCGGTGCAGGGCCACCGTGGTCTTGCCGCAGCCGGCGTCTCCGAGGACGAGCAGGGGGCCCTTGGCGGGGAGCTCCACCGCGGCTCGTTGATGCTCGTCCAGGCGCACCGGAAGCGAATCGCGCCGTACGTGCCCCGCGCCAGTGCCCAGGCGGGGCCGCGCTGCCAGGGGGGGCAGGCGCCGCCAGCGCCCATCGGAGCCGAGCCGGAGCCGGCCCTCTGGGGCGTCGATCTCCACGGGGTGGCCGTGGCGACAGAGGACGAGCCGGCGGACCTCGACTACGCCCTCCACCTCTCGCCCGTCCTCTTCCTCGGAGTAGTAGTCTCCCTGTGCGTACTGGAAGAAGACCCTCGCCATGAGCCCGCTCTTGAAGTTTGCGAGGGTGACGTCCCTGCGGGTGTCCACAAAGGATACGTCTCCGAGGATGATGTCTCGGCGGCGGCGGCCGTTGTGGATCCCCAGGTGGGCGAAATAGGGAGAGTCGAGGTCTGGAGCCGCCTGCTTCCCGAGGAGGGACGCCCCGGCCCGCTGCACGTGGAGCGCGCCCGCGGCGGCAGCGAAGTCCTCTTCGCTCGCCTCGCGAGCGACCTGCCTGAGCGCAAGGGACTCCTGTCGCAGCCGCTCGGCTCTGCCGGAGCTGCTCGCAGCAGCCTGCAAGGCCTCCCGCACCCTGGCAGCCAGGGTCAGCTCCTCGTCCACGATATGCTGCCAGGAAGCGCCGGCTTCGTCTTTATCCATTGCCCCTGTCCTTGCGGCTGCTAGGGGTTTTGCGGGGGTTGGATGACCGAGGAGTCCAGGGTCAGGTCGGCGTCCGGCGCCATGCAGGGACCAGCGGGGATGGGGACGGATTCGTAGGTCCCACCCCAGTCGATCTGGACCTCCTTCCACTCCAGGTCCCGGAGCACCCCGTGGAAGTCGCCTGAGTTTGCGAGCGCGGCCTCCAGCACCTCGAAGCTACCGGCCTGGGGCAGGAACGTGCGACCGCCATAAACGCAGTTCGGGTCCGCGCACTGGATCAGGAGCGGGCACACCTGACAGGTGCTGTAGTTGTCGTTGGGCGCCGAGGCGAGATCGTGAAGGCCCGGCGGGAATGGGGCGGCGGCGCTCCCCCAGAGCTCGAGCTGGAGCTGGTAGTCGTGGCCGTCATCGAAGTCGAGCCACTCGTAGTGCACCCAGACGTAGCCGCTGGCGCTCGGCTGGCCATAGCACCAGGGAGCCTGGGGAGATGCGGCGGTCACGTCCTGGCAGATGACCTCGTCGTAGCACTGGGAGGTGTCGTAGGCGCAGGTCGCTGCGTCGCAGCGCACGATGCCCCCCAAAAAACCTTGCTCGGCGCAGCTCGCGTGGTCCCCCATGTCGTAGCCGTCGCAGTCCTCGGAGCCCTGCGCGATGCCGTCGCCGCACACAGGCGCGACGCACAGCGTGGTGTCGATGGTGCAGTCCGGGTTGCACATCAGGTATCCCCCGACGAAGCCGAGGGTCTCGCAGAACTCGTCGCCGAAGTCCTCTCCGTCGCAGACCTCGGCCCCGTCCCTGATCCCGTTCCCGCAGCCCTGGCACATGGCGAGGCTGGCGCAGTCGGGATCGCGGCAGTCCACGAGGCCGTCGCCGTCGTCGTCCAGGCCGTTGTCGCAGGCCTTCTCCCTGGGGTCATTCCCGTCGCAGCCAAAGTGGGCAAGGAAGCCCATGGCGAGGGCCATGAATGCTTGTCCGATCCTGTGGGGCATGGGTCCACTCCTCGCTGGGGCGCGATTGGATTCCATGCCACCGGATACCCCATCGGCGCCCCGGGGTCAATCGAGGGAAGGACCTGGCCAAGAGCGATGCTTCCAAGTAAGATCCTGTGTGGCAAGGCGCCTAGTAGAGGTTCTTGAATGAAATCAGGATATGTCCTGGCCCTGTGGCTTACGGCCTTGGCGGCCACGTTGCATGGAGCTTGCGCCGCCTCCTCACAGCGGCCCGGGCGCGACAGCGGCCCTGGTGGCGACGCTGCTCCGGGCTATTGCGGTGATCAGATCATCGCCGCGGGCGAGGGCTGCGACGACGGCAACCTCCTCGACGGGGACGGCTGCTCCCCCAGTTGCCAGGTGGAGTCTGGCTGGGCCTGCTCGGGCGAGCCGAGCCAGTGCGTCTCTCTTTGCGGCAACGGGACGATCGATGATGGGGAGGAGTGCGACGGCGACGACCTGGGTGGCAACGACTGCACGACCCTTGGCGCTGGCTTCACCTCGGGGGAGCTGTCGTGCCTGGCCGCCTGCCGGTTCGACTCCACCGGGTGCCGCCTGGCGAGCTGCGGCAACGGAGTCCTGGATCCGGGCGAGGAGTGCGACGACGGCAACAGCTCCAATAACGACGCCTGCATGAACAACTGCCAGAACGCCCGCTGTGGGGATGGGTACGTCTGGGCTGGGCAGGAGGCCTGCGACGACGGCAACAACTCCAACAGCGATGCCTGCCTTGGCGACTGCCAGGCGGCATCCTGCGGCGATGGCCACGTCTGGACCGGGCAGGAGGCCTGCGACGATGGAAATGCCTCCAACACCGACTCCTGCCTGGTGGGCTGCGTTTCCGCGAGGTGCGGGGACGGGCATGTCTGGGCGGGCCAGGAAGCCTGCGACGATGGCAACACCGTGGCGGGCGATGGCTGCAGCCCTACCTGCGCCGTGGAGCCCATCCCGACCCTGCACTTCGCCACCGGCCAGCCCGCCATCTGGGGGAGCCTGCCCCTGACTTGGGCCGGACAGCCACACGCTCCCTCGACCCCCATCGTGGCGGCGGCCAACATGGACCAGCGGGGCAGGGCGGTGCTCTTCACCGCCACCACCTGGCACGAGCTCTCCCTGCCAGGCCACCAGTGGCTCGGCTCGGGGACCTTATCGTCGAAGTTTGCCGGGGTGCCCGGCGCCTCGGTTCGAGCGGCCTGGGGGGTGTCCTGGACTGGTGAGCCCTCTACCGGAATCTGCCTGGTGACCAACGAGACGGGCATC
>JAVEWA010000356.1:0-7265 GCA_034004785.1 Polyangia bacterium | reverse complement strand
GTCGTTTGGATCCTTGAAGTTGACGGCTTGATACACCAGGGAGCCCCTGAGGAAGGGGGCGAAGCGCGAGTGCGACAGGAAGTAGTACTGCAGCCCGACGGTAGTCTTGAGATCCAAGCGGCTCGGGTCATTTGCGTTGCAGTTGGTGCAGGACCCGTTGAGACCGACGCTGCCGTACAAGTGCAGGGCGCGCGACACCCTGAGCTGAGCGAAGAGGGCCCCGCCCCCCATGCCTCCGCTCTTGTACATCGAGCCTTCCACGAAAGTTCCCAGCGTGAAAAGCTGTGGCCTCACATAGGGCCGATGAACACTCGGAACCGGCGGCGGCGGTGCATAGGGCGCGGGCTGCACCATCACCGGAGGGGGTTCCGGGAGGGCCGGTGGCGGAGGCGGCGCAGGGGGCGGTGGAGGTGGTGCGTAAACGGGCGGTTGAGGAAACATTACGGGGGGCGGAGGCAGGGGCTGTCCCGGAATGACGCGAACCACGACCGGTGCACGAGGCACCAGGCAGGGAGCAATCACGCGAACCCTGGGTCCGCGCACGATAATTGTCCGGCACTGGGCTTCGGCTCGGGAGGGAGCCACTAGCGCCGCGGTTAGTAACGACAGGGTAGCGAGAGTTTTTAGTACGCGCATGGTGGCTACTCCTTTGGGTCCAAGCGTTTCACCCTTTCTTTCTTGCAATATTCGAGCCGGGCCCAATGACACCGGATTGCGCCTGAAAGGCAGAAGTCTCATTCGCTGTATTCCCATTGTATACAAACTGTTAGATTCATATTTCTAAGACTTGTCATTAGATACGCTGGGCCACGCTCGCCGTGAACTATCCTTCACTGGACCCAGGATCGCTGTGAACGCCGAGTCACTTTGAGGGGCAAGAAAGAGGGACCCCTTGGATGGTCTCACAGAGGAAGGAGCGCACGAGGGGTGAGAGCCCGAGGCCCGCGATGCGGCTCCCGAGCTGTGCCTGGCTGGCCTTGAGGCGGTCCATGTGCCGGGCCGAGTCCTGATCCGTCTCGGCGGAATCCACCTGGATCATCTCGGGATAGCGTCTGCTCAAAGCCTGTCTCACCTCCGCCAGTCTCTGCTTGGCGGATTCCACGAGGCCGCCAAGCTCTCCCACCCAGCCAGGTCCTCGCCCGTGGCGGGCCTCTATGCTGCCGAGGGCCTGCACGAGGGCTCCAATCTCGAAGAGCGCCGCGATGGCCCTGGCCTTGGTGTCGTCCCCCAACTCCTTTGGGAGCATCTGGCCAAGGCGGCCTAGCTCATCCTTCAGCAGCTTGACGGCCGCTCCCCCCACGCGCCGCGCCGCCTCGCTGCCAGGAGCCAGACGCTCCAGCCACAGCACGGATGGCAAGACGCTCCAAGGCCTGTTCCAAGACCTGGAGGCAAGGGTCTCCAGGAGCGCGCTGCTATCACCCATGGCGAGCAGGATCCCCAGCTCACCCACGCGGGCCGAGGTGTCCTCTCTGAGCCTGAGCGCGGCCAGGCGATCCTCGAGGAACTCGGTCGCCGCAGGCTGCGGAGCTCGGGAATTCCAGGCGGCGAGGGCTCTGCACGCCTCGTAAGAGACCCCGAAGTCGGGCGACTCGACGCGCTCCAGGATTGCGCGGGCAGCGCTCAGGGAAGGCAGGTATGACAGCGCTCGCAGGGCAAAGGCTGCGGTTGGTGGATCCCCCGTGGTGGCTGCTGCGGTGAGCGCCCGAGGGCTTCCCCGGGGCCTGAACTGGGCGGCGCCTCTGAACAGGGAAGACAGGGCGGCGAGGCGAGGCAGCCCTCCCTGGAGCCACGAATCGAGGATGCGCCGCTTGGCCGGAGGAGCGAGAGGCCTGCGCCCGGCGAGGATCGAGCGGAGCCGGAGCAAGTCTCCGCTCAGCAGGGCATCGAGGGCCTCTCGGCGAGAGACCACGAGCTCCAGGGCCTCCATGTGCCCGCTGGCAGGAAAGCGTTCCTTGAAGCCCAGCAGGTCCGTGCGATCGCCCAGGGCGGCGACCTGTCTCGACAAGCGCTCTTCCAGCCGTTTGCGTACAGCCGCTCCTGATGGCGAGGCCGGGTACGAGCGCAGGAAGCTCTCGAGGGCCGGCGAGCTGCCTTCCCTCGACAAAGCGTCGTAGTCGAGGCTCTCCAGTTTCTTGCGCAGCGCCTGGGCCGCGACCGAATCCGGGTGCCTCCCGAGGAATGCAACGATGCCCTTGCGGTCGCCTCTGGCGATTAGCAGACGGCCCTGCTCCGCTACGAGGAGTCGCCATGCCTTGGGCGCCAGCCGGTGTTGCGGGTGAAGGCGCAGGAACCGCCGGAATCCCGCCAGCTCCCCCCGGCGCTCTGCCTCCTCGAAACGCAAGGTTGCCAACTGATCCGACGCTCGCTCGGCAAAGAGCCCCTGGGGGTGCTGGCGCAAGAATCGCCCCCAGGCGAAGACGGATGGATTCTTGGCGGCCTCGTTGAATCGCAGCCGCTCCAAGCGGCCTCCGGCCGCTGCCCGGGCTCCATCGTCCCCTCTGCGCCCCATTCGGACCAGGGCGTCCTCTTCGCTCGCTGGGGTCGCCGGCAGAGGTGGTCCGAGGGCCGTGCAGCCCGCCCAGACCGAGAATAACCACAGGACGGCGGCAGGCCCTGTTCCAGTCCAGGGAAGCGCCACGGAGCTGTTCGAGTGGATTCGCATGGAACGACGTGGATATGCCCACAGGAGCCCGTCCCCTGTCAATATCATCGACGCAGCCTGGCGCCTCCGGAGACAGGTCTCGATCGCCCGGCATCAGGGTGGGCGGGCTTATTGTCGGCGCCCCTCGTATGGTGCTTGACAGCCACCTGGCACCCTCATATAGACTTTCGCTGCTTTTTCACTTGGATTGCACGACCTGTTCCTGCTGGTCTTCCCTGATGGCGGACTGCACAACGGGTCGGCGTCAGTCGCGGTCACACCGCTTCGCGAGGAGGACGTTCATTGTCGGACACGAAGAAGCCGGGAGCACCCAACATCAAGGACCTCAAGGCGAAGCTGGGCCTCAAGACGCCCGGTGGCGCCGCACCCAGCGGAGAGGCCCCGCCCCCTCCAGGGTTGGTGCCGCCACCAGGCGTTCCCATGGGAGGCGATGCTTTCCCCGCACCTCCAGGAATCGAGCCTCCGCCGGGAGTCAGGCCGCCGCTCGGGGTGACGCCTCCGCCTGGCATCGTCGCCCCTCCTGGGATAGTCCCTCCAGCGGTCACGCCGCCTCCGGGCGTTGCTCCGCCTTCCATGGATCTCGTGGCTCCTCCTGGCTTTGCGCCCCCTACGCCCGCCGCGCAGCCGGCCTATGCCCAGCCCGTGCAGCACGTGGACGTGGACTTCGACGTGGTGGAGCGCAAGAAGTCCCGAAAGATCGTCTGGCTCGCTGTCGCCCTGGGAGCGTGCGCGCTGGCATTCGGCATCGGCATAATGATCGGGGACGGCTGTCTCAGACGGGACTGGGTGGCCAAGACGAAGACCTCAGTCGTCACCACGGGCGAGGTCATCAAGAAGCTCGATCAGGGTCTGAAGAGGTTCGAGGGCACCCTCGAGGCAGAGGTCGAGAAGACCAAGAAGGGCCAGAACCTCCTCGCTTTCTTCAACCCAGAGCTATTCAGCAAGATCTCGGATGAAGCCGACGCTTTCGACGTAAACAACCCCAAGCTCAAGGCCCTCTTGAACGAGGAGGTCTGGATGACGCACTACCGCTTCGTGAAGGACCCACGCGAGCTACTGCCGCGTCTCCACACGCTGCTGGCCCTTTGCGCGCAGATCAAGCTTGCGGTGGACATGGGGCGCGCCTTCGAATCACAGTATGGCGAGCATCTGAAGAAAAAGACCCAGAAGTACCAGGAGGAACAGGCGAAGAGCCCGGCCTTCGGTATCATGATCCGAGGCGAAAAGGACGCCCTCTTCTTCGCCCTGGGAGAGCCAGTGGACAAGGATGGCAAGAAGGTCGATAAGCACGCCGACGCCCTGGGCTACATGCTCCCCAACGGTCGCCCCGGGTTCTTCGGCAAGCAGCCCGCCAAGCCCACCGAGTGCCCCGAGGTGAACGGCTCGATCCGCATGTTCGCCGTTGACGATGTCGAGCTGGGGAACCGCCTGAAGTGCAAGGGGCAGGAGGACATCGTCTTCGAGGCATGGAAGGGGCATGTGATGGGCGTAAAGCTCATATTGAAAGAGCTGGAGAAGGTCAACCCGAGGGATCTGTACCAGCGGTTCCAGCGCGCCGGCGGCGGCGGTTAGCATCTCCTCGGGCTGCTGCCGGGCCCATCCCTCCCCTTATCTCACCGGATTGTCCACTAGCTCGTTCCGGGAGTGCGTTCGAGTTCGCCTCCGGGGCTACCATCACCCCTTCGCGCAACTAGGACGACGGGAGGGTAAACGCGATCTGAGTCACGGGTTGCCCGTTGGCGCGGCGCATCAGGCGGGTGGTCTGCTGGACCTGATTCAAGATCAGGTACACGCTCGTGCCGGGAGGCACCGGGGTGGTTGTGCCGTAGCTGAGTGGCACGCTGAAGGCCCAGTGCTTGGTATACCCCGACTGGACGGAGCCCGCGGGCTGCACCGGGAGCGGCTCGAGTGGCCACAGCATGGAGTTGCAGTTCGGGTTCACTGCCTCGCACTGGCAGGATGAGTTGCCAAGCTCCCCTGGATCGTCTCCGACCAAATTCCCGCTGCTGGTGCCAGGGCCGATCTGGAAGAAATCGTAGAAGATGACACAGTTCCCGCCCGCCAGAGTCTCGCCTGGAAGCCCGAAGCCCAAGGGCTCGCTGAATTGGACGAGGCGGGTCAGGTTCGCTGGATCCAGAGGGTCCTCGAGACGAACCGTAGCCGTCACGGTGGCCGCCTCGTTAATCACGAAGAAAGGAGCGGAGAAGCTCCCAGTGAGCAGACGATCGCCCGTCACCGCGGTGGCGGAGACCAGCAGGTTGTACTCCTCTCCTGCTGCGAGCGCCGTGGGGAACCTGATCGTCACGCTCCTCCCGCTCGTCTGAACCTGGGACGAGTAGCCAACCATCCCTGCCTCGTCCCAAACGCTCACGAGCACCGTGCTCGGATCCACGGGCAGGTTGAAAAGCACGTTGATCGGGCCCACTGGCGGGATGGTGTCCGGCGCGAAGGTGGAGAAGGGCCAGCCCTCGAGGGCCTGCACGTTCGAGGCCTCCACCTGGAGGGTTCCAGGGTAGGTCGTGTTCAGGACTATCGTCGGTTGCGGGTTCCCCAGGTTGAGGACATCGAAGGTGTAGCTCCCCCCCGCGTACTCGTAGTAGCCGTCCCCGTCCTGGTCGTAGGGCGGGACCGCGATGTCGACCAGACAGTCCAGCTTCCTGCCCAGGGTGAGGTAGTCAGGAAGGCCAGTGAAGCGCACGAGCCCCGAGCTGCCAACGAGCGCGCTGGAGTTGATCGACCCCTTGTCTTCCGGGGCGCCATCGAGGTACTCGAGGTACCGCGTCCTGGTGGTCAGGATCAGCTCGTGCCCACTTGCTGGCCTCCCCATCTCGTCGAAGACGTAGAGAGACAAGGTGCCCGTGGAGGAGATCAGGCCAACCGGGCCAAGGGTGAGGGAAGCGTTGTCCAACGGATAATTGCCGGCCGCGTTGACAAACGCGCCCATCTGCTGGGCGGAGAGGTAGCCGCCCTTCTCGAATGTGGCCAGGACGACGTCGTTGGCCGGCACCCCCTGGATGGCGAAGACCCCCGAGGCATCAGTAGTGGCCGAGGCGCTGAACCCCCCGGACACGATCCGCACCGCGACGCCTCCGAGGGGCCTGTCGTTCTCGGCGTCGAGGACCAGCCCCCCCACCGATCCAACGGGAGAGACGTTCTGCACCGTGATGTTCTCGTCGAAGCGGCTCGTGCCATCGTCGCCACATGCCGCTCCGAGCGCCACGCACAAGAACCCCAGGAACCAAGTTCTACTCGACATGAAAAAGCTCCTCCCTCCGAAGCCCGGCGGGCCCCGGTGTTAGAAACGAAACGAGTGCCCGAGCACCGTGTGACGCCAGCCTCGTGGGTCCACCTGGCTTCGGGGCTGGAGGCCAACGGCGAGCCCCACCACCACCCCGGTCAGAACGGCGCCCGCCACTGAACCTACCGTGGGCCAAAACCCCTTGGAGCGTCTGAAGGTGCTCAGTCCCCTCCTGATTCCCGCCCAGACAGACGGTTTCACCTTCTTTGGCGGTTCAGGCCGCTTGCCGTCCAAAGGAACGCCTGCAAAGAGCACGCGGACGGCCTCGAGCACCTTGGCCTTGGGGAAGTCCAGAGACACGGAGGCCGTGACGGGGCCCTTCAAGAGCTCCTTGAGCCGGAAGTCGTAGAGGTACAAGGTGATCCGGCCCAGATCCTGATCGGGCTCCGCCTTGCCAATCACGAGCATGTCGATCGTCAGGCGCGAGGCTAGCCCCGTCAGACCCGGCCCGGGGCGCCCCTTCCCCATCTCGAGGAAGGACTTGGCCATGTCCGGGGCCGGATCGCGCTTGAACCTCTTGAGCTGGACGGAGACCCTGGCAAGCTTTGGAGGGTCCACCTCCAACCCCATCGTGGTGGTCTTGTAGCCGGGCATCCTGGCCGTGAGGTAGTGAAATCCGCGGCTGACTCCTTCTAACTTCACGGGCCCGCGACCCACGCGCCTGCCGTTCAGGTACACCCTTGCGCCAGGTGGATCGGTCGTGATCTCCACTGTGGAGGTCCCCACCTCGTCGAAAAGGAGCCGCTCGTCATCCACCAGCTGGGCCATCTGCTTCGGGAAGAGATCCGGCTTGTATCGGGTCTTGGGAGCGAGAACGAGGAGCCTCTGGACCGTCTCCTGGGCCTTCTTGGCCTGGCCGTCCTGAAAGTAGGCGGCGGCGAGGAGGCGAAGCGCGTCAGCCAGTGGCTGAGTCTTCGACTTCATCCTGATTAGCCCGAGGAAGCTGAACTCGAAGAGCTGGACCGCCTTCTCCAGCTTGCCGATCGCAGCCGCGGTCTCGAGCTTCCCCATGTCCTCCTGGGCCTCTTCGAGGAGGGCTATCCCCTTCCGAATGCGCTTCAGGCTCCCTTTGGGACGCTCCAGCAAGGCCTGAAAAGCGATGAACTTCAGACGTCCATCGGCCTTGAGGGCGGAACGCACCGCTTCCTGTACCCTGCCCAGGGTCTTCTGATCGGCGTTGGCCACATCCAGAAGGAGTGTCACGCGGGGAGGCGCACCGACAGGAGCGGCCGCTGGCACTTTCGCCGGAGGCGGGGCGGTCCGGCGCTCGGGAGGCGGGGCGGCCCGGCGCTCGCGAGGCGGGGC